>CAYRLQ010000085.1:0-14964 GCA_964425145.1 uncultured Nitrospiraceae bacterium | reverse complement strand
GGCATCGAATTCACCGTCCAACATGTATTTGCCGCCCTCTTTGGCGGCCCGGCACCGCAGCGTCGCCGAACCGGCCAGTGACACGTGTTCAAGGGCCTCGGCAAACATCGTATGCTCGATTTCGGAAAGCTTGCCATTCACGGAGAGCTCGGCCTGTTCGGCGGCAATATCATAGGACAGGCTGGCCACGAAGGGGTTGCCCGTGATTACCGCATTGAGCGGGTCGCAGGTTATGCGCCCGTCGGCCAGGTTGACAATGCCGGAGATTCTCTCGGCCTGCAAGCCGCTCGGGCCATGTTCGAGGGTGCCGCCCACCACGTTGAAAACCCCGCTCAGAGATGCCAAATCGGAGCTCCAGGAAACCTTCGTGAGGCCTAAGTCGAGATCGCCACGAGGAATCTGTTCGTTCTTGGGCTCAAAGGCAAGTCTCCCCGCCCCAACGCTTACGTGCCCTGAGATTACCGGCGCTGCAGATGTCCCTTTCAACCAGATTTCCATTTCGTAGGGCTCGCGCACTTCGAGGTCCGCGGCAGCATACTCCTCAACACGGCTATGTAATGCAGCATTGAGAACTGCCTGCACGGGGAATCGGGTGGCTTTCAGGCGCATGTCAAACTCAGGCAGATCACCAGCGAATGAGATCGATCCCTCGAGTACGCCGGCCAGTTGTGCTGACTTTGCCTTTGCGGTCGTTAGGGAAAGGACCCGAGTCGCGACGTCATAACTGGCCAAGGCCGTTATCGACCCCGTAGCCGGCTCGAGAAAGTCGGGCTGGTCGCGGCTGGCCAGGTTGCGGAAGGGCGCCTCACACGAAATCACCAGCGTTTCGCTGGGGTAGCCCGTCACACGGATATTCGGCCACGTGACGCCTGTTTCGACGAGGCGTTGAGATGCGGGTAGGAACACATTGACATCGTCCGCGGTGATCTCAGCGCACTGAACGCGCAGGTCGAAATCATCCAGCGAGCTAAATCGCAGATTGACCTGAGCCCGCTTATCCGCGGCGCCGTCAAGATTCCCCGAGAGTTTCGCCGTAATATCCGTCGAGTCCGAAAGGCACGAAACGTCGAACCGAAACTCGTCGAATGAAAGGCGCGTATTGCCCACAACATTCTGAATCTCGAGCGTGCCGTCGCAGCCCACCACTCGAAACGGGCCTGCGTCAAGGACGCTGGGAGCTTCTGCGGATGCAAACCCCTCCGGACTGAACCACTCGCCCTCAGGCGCCCGGGCAATTAACATACTCGCATTGTCAAGTTGAACCCGGTCGATGGTGACGGTCCCATAGAACAAGTCCACGATGTCGATGTCGACCAATGCCACGGGAACCTTTAGCCGGAAGGTTGGTCCCGTGGCCGTGTCAAATACCGCTTCGAAACCGTCGATGCGCAGTCCCCGAAGCCCGTTCACCGCCACGGAGCCGACGTGCAGCCGAGCCCCGGTCCGGGACTCGGCCTTCAATTGTACACTCGTGCGCAGCAACTCCAGTTTGTATTTGACAAATAGGGCCCCACCCGCGAACAGGACCGTGACCATGAGAAGGACGAGTAATCCGATTCGCGCGCGCCGGTTGCGAGGATGCGGCGGGTGGTCGATGTGTTCTTCGCTATTTGTCTGCAGCGGTCGTATCTTCCCCGGCTGCCACGTCTGCTTCCGTTGCCTCGGCCCAGTGAAGGCCGCGCGCCTTAACGATCTTGTCTCTGAGCTGCTGCGTCACTTCCGGGTGGGCCTTGAGGTACTGCCGGGTGTTCTCGCGCCCCTGGCCCAGATTCTCACCATCCATTGCAAACCAGGTGCCGCTCTTCTGGATGAGCTTGTCGGCAATGGCAAGGTCCAAGAGATCGCCTTCATAGGAGATGCCTTCGTTAAAAAGGAGGTCAAACTCCGCCTGTCTGAAGGGCGCGCTGAGCTTGTTCTTCACGACCTTGGCCCGCACGCGGATGCCCACGTTGTTTTCCCGATCCTTGATGCTCGAGATGCGGCGGACATCGATGCGCATGCTCGCGTAAAACTTCAAGGCGCGCCCGCCCGGGGTGGTTTCCGGGTTTCCGAACATGACGCCGATCTTCATGCGTATTTGGTTGATGAATATAACGAGGGTTTTCGAGCGGCTGATGACGGCCGTCAGCTTGCGCAGCGCCTGCGACATAAGCCGCGCCTGGAGCCCCATGTGCATATCGCCCATATCGCCCTCAACCTCTGCCTTGGGCACCATCGCCGCCACCGAGTCTATGACAATCACGTCTACGGCATTGCTCCGCACAAGCGTCTCGCAAATCTCGAGCGCTTGCTCCGCCGTGTCCGGTTGCGAGACCAGCAGATTGTCAATATCCACCCCGATTCTCCTGGCAAAGGCCGGGTCCAGCACGTGCTCTGCGTCGATCACGCAGGCAATGCCGCCTTCCTTCTGGGCGCTGGCGACAACGTGCAACGCCAGGGTCGTCTTGCCCGAGGCCTCGGGGCCGAATACCTCAACCACACGACCTCGCGGAAACCCGCCGAGGCCTGTGGCGATGTCCAGCGAAAGGCTTCCTGTTGAAATCGCTTTCACGCCTTGAACAAAGTAATCGTCCCCCAAACGAACCAATGTGCCTCGGCCAAACTGTTTCTCGAGCTGCGCCACAGCTACATCAAGCGCCTTGCCCTTCGCATTGGCCTTATCTGCCGGCATGACTCTTCTCCTTCCTGCCGCAAGTGTATACTGAACAAATGTCCGATTTGGGCCTGTCCTGCCACCTCCCACTCCCCTGTCTCAAACCCCTTTGCAACCACACGCATATTGTACGCCCTATCACCCCAAAAGTCCAACGAATCTTCGCCGAGGCAAGAATTCTGGGGACACCATACTTAATTCCAGGCCAAGAACGAAGCCCAAACCCAGCTTCCATAAGAATTAAGTATGATGTCCCCAGAATTAACCTTCCATTCAGGAAAGCACCGTTACGGACAGAATGGTGTACACTGTTAAAGTATGCGCAAAGGAGTTGAAACAGGAAGGACGGATTCGTTCTGGGGGCGCTACGGGTATGTCGTGCTCGCGCTAGTGCCTTTTCTGTACCTCATCGGCGTGATGGCGCGATACCGGCTCGATTTTCCCTACCTGGACCAATGGGAGCTGATCCCGCTTCTCGAGAAATCCTACGAAGGGGACCTTGCCTTCCGTGATTTCTGGGCTCAGCACAACGAACATCGGCTCATCTTCCCCCGCATCATCATGCTCGTTCTGGCCCGTGCCAGCGGATGGAACATCGCCTGGGAACTGGCTACCAACATCGTCTTGGGCGCCGGCATTTTCGTCGCGCTGGTGTGCCAGCTTAAGCGCACAGAAAAGGCAATCGGCGCTTCCGAGGCCCGTTGGCTGATTCCCCTTATCTCCCTGCTGGTGTTTTCCATGAACCAGTGGGAGAACTGGCTGCTGGGTTGGCAGCTTCAGGAATTGCTGAACGTCCTGGCTGCCGTAACCGGCCTGATGCTACTGACTGACACCGCATGCCGCTGGCCGCACTTCGTCGGTGCAGTGCTTCTTGGCGTCGTCGCCACGTACTCGTTCGCCAACGGCATGTCTTACTGGGTGATCGGCTTGGTCGCGTTATTCACCGTCACGCCTGACAATACGAGAACCAAATACTTCCGCTCGGGCATATGGCTCGCCGTTAGCGGCCTTACCGCGGTTTCCTACCTATACGATTACCACGCGCCCGAGTACCACCCATCCGTATGGCTGGTTTTCAAACACCCCGTTGAATACGCCTCGTATATCCTCAAGTATCTCGGCGCGCCGGTGGTGAATTTCAACGGGGTCGGTGCGTCTCTGTCAGGCCTCTTGGGGCTCGGCACTTTCTGCGCGCTGACCCGGCGCCTTGTCCGTGCACACGCGGTCCCTTTGAAACTACTGGCGCCTTACCTGGCGTTCGCACTTTACGGAATTGCCAGCGCGATGATAATCGGCGTCGGGCGCGTTGGGTTTGGCAGTGCCCAGGCCATGAGCCCCCGCTACATCACCTTCGCCAACCTGTTCTGGGTCGCCAACCTCGTCTTGGCACACATACTCCTCAGCGTCACGCCGGCCCCGGAATATGGCACAGCCGCCCTCGGGTGTGGATACAGAAGGCGCCGCAGAAACGCCGTGGCTGCCCCTATGATCTTGCTTCTGGCGCTAGGCTCTGCCTACGGTACCTATAGGTGGACAGAGCGCTACCACTACCGCCTCGAGGCACGAGACGAATTGCTCGCAGGGGACAACGAAGAGATGCTGCGCCGCATTCATCACGAACCCCAAAAGATCATTGCCCGAAGACCCTTTCTCAGAAAACATCACCTATCCATTTTCAAGGACTTTTCCCACTGACCGTTGTGGCACAGTCGCCCGAGGCCTCGGGCAAGCCTCGGCTGTGGACACAATTGCAGGAAACCAATCCCCAATGCTAAACTGGTCCTGAATTCGTGAGAGGAGTTTTCAACAACGCCGTGGGGTCCAAACGCGAAAAGAAGAAGCACAAAACCAGTAGCCCAAGCCCCGGCGTTCGTCAGGCCAAGGAAACTGCGGGAAACACAAAACACGCCGGCGTGACTCGCCCCAACCGCCGCAAACAGTGGCACGTCTGGTGGGTGTGGGTCGCAGCGGTGGTGGCCCTGCTTGTAGTGGGCCGGCTATCGGTCGAGGGGGTCAAGTACCTCGATCAGGTCTGGAAGAACGAGCGGGCGGAACCACCGACGCCACGAGTTACAATCGTCGACGACGGATCGGCGCTATCATTCGCAGAGATTCAGGCCCAGCGCCTGATCATTAACGTCCACGAACACATCCAATCACTGGAATACGCCCCCATTCATCTCGAAGTCATGGACGAACTCGGCATTGCCAAAATCTGCCTGATGGGCAGTTCGAAATTCACGCTCACACTCAACGAGAAGTACGGCTTCACGGGCTACGACGAGAACAACGAAGAGCTCCTGAAGATTGTCAAGCAGTACCCGGGCCGTTTCGAGGCCTGGTGCGTCGTCAATCCTTTGGACCGCGATAAGCTCGAGAAGTTCAAGGACTATGTCGCGCGTGGCGCCACCGGCCTCAAGCTTTACACCGGACACGGCTATGTGACCAAGGACGACAGATATATGTTTCACCCTGTGGCCATGGACGATCCCGGCATGCTCCCGCTCTACGCGTACTGCGAGAAGAACTATATCCCCGTATGCATTCACGTGAATCCCTATAAGGCCAAACGCGGATTCGCCGAGGAGTTCATCGCCGTGCTCACGCAGTTTCCCGACATGAAAGTCGATTGCCCGCACTTCATGCTGTCGTCAGTCAAGAGCTCCCGCCTGCGCGAGTTCCTCGACACCTTCCCGAACCTCTATACAGACATCAGCTACGGCGATTACTTCATGGCGGAACGACTCAAATACATGTCCAAGTACCCCGCGAAGTTCCGCCAGCTCTTTGCCGATTACCCCGACCGCATCATGTACGCCACCGACCTCGTCCTCACACAAGGCCGCACAAAGACCAGAGAGTGGGTGCACGAACAGTTCAAGGCCTACCTCGATATGCTCACTAAAGAGACCTACACAACTACGGCGATCCCCGGTGTAACCTTAAACGGCCTTGCACTTCCCGACTACCTGTTGGAAAGGGTTCTGTTCAAAAACTACGAAGATTTCCTGGCCAAGCGCCCCAAAGGCACCAGGACCTCTCGCAAAATCAACTGGAACCGCATGAACGTCACACCCACAGGGCGAAGACCCGGCCAGGCATTCCCCCCAAGGCCTGAGAAAAAGAAATGAGCCCCCGATTCACGACCCGAACCACCTGCGGTTCACCTCCTTCTTGCCCGCCTCTGGCGGGGGGAACACTTATCTCACAGCCTGAGAGATTTTCCGTGCTAGGGAGAACACAATCATGGAACGCTTTAAGGAGTGGCGCATTTCACTTGCGTGGATGACATTACTTGTCCTGATGTCCGCTCTGGCCCACGCCCAGGGGCCTGAGGTGTCCAGTGTGACGTTCTTGCAGGGGGATGACGGGGCCGGTGGGACGCATGTGGACATCTATTACGACCTGATGAGCCCGAGCGGCCCGTGCGAGGTGACGGTGTGGCTGTCGAAAGACGATGGGGCGACATTTCCGTTTCCGGTGACGAGCGTGACGGGGGACGTCGGTTCCGGTGTGGCGCCGGGGGCCGGGAAGCACATCGTGTGGTCCATTGCGGCGGATTACCCCGACGAGACCATCGCGCAGGCCCAGATTCAGGTCGTCGCGGATGACGGGTTGCCGGAACCGGGGATTGAGTTTGTGGACGTGCCTGGAGGTACGTTCGAGATGGGCCGCCGGGATGACGGGGATGATGGCACGCACGGCGGTTCGGACGAGTTGCCGCGCCATACTGTAACGCTGTCGGCCTACAAGATCGGCAAGTACGAAGTGACGAACGGCGCCTACGCGGCTGTGTTGAACTGGGCGTTGGGCCAGGGCTATCTCGAGGACTCCGGCGGTGGCGCGTATAGCGGGGGTGATGTGTATAAAAACGGACAGATTCTGCTGGAAGTGGACGATGCGGACTGCCAAATCGAGTATGGCGGCGGGACATTCGTTGTCGAGAGCCGCGATGCCTATTCGATGGAAAGCCATCCTGTGGTCGAAGTGAGTTGGTACGGTTCGGTGGCATTTTGCAACTGGTTGAGCGAGATGCACGGGTTGACGCCCTGCTATGACCTGAGCACGTGGGCGCTGACGGTGCCGTACCCGAACGGGTACCGGTTGCCGACGGAAGCGGAGTGGGAACGTGCGGCGGCCTGGGACGGCGCGAAGCACTGGATATACGGGTTCATCAGCGATACACTGACGGGCAAGGACCGGTGCAACTACTGCGACAGCAACCCCGATTATGTGAATCCCCTTGGTTTGACGAGTGAACCTTATACGTCGCCCGTGGGTTGGTTCGACGGGGTGAACGTGAGCCCGAACGGCCCGGTGACGACGGTCGATAGCCCGAGTCCGGCGGGCTGTTATGGCATGAGCGGGAACGTATGGGACTGGGTGCACGACTGGCATGCGAGTGACTACTACACTACCGGCGGGCCGCCTTGGAACGACCCAACGGGTCCTGCTAGCGGCTCACTACGCGTCTCGCGGGGTGGCGCCTGGGGCGACGACAACAGCTGCCGTTCGGCGGGCCGCAATGGGGGCGGCTCGGCGAGCGGCGGCACCGGCTTCCGCGTCGCCCGGTCGTAAGAGAGTGTACGGTGTGAAGCGTAAAGGGTGAAAGGGACGGGAATGGCTCTTGCAACTTGTATGGTCCTCGTCAGCGGTGCGGCATTCGCCCTTACCGGCATCGGGACCTCCGCAACTGGCGTATTGGAAACGGTCCGCCCCACCTTGGATGCGGTGGCCGTAATGTCGTGGCGGACGATTGACGTGACGTTCAGTGAGCCCATGCTCGCGCCAGGGGTGACGACGCCGGGGGACTATGCCATTTCGGGGCCGGGCCAGGGAGCGCTGGCCACGAATCCCGCAAGCGTGACCGGCAGCGGTCCTTACACGCTGGCCTGGACCACGGGCAGCATGATAGACGGTCAGATGGTTACTGTTGCGGCGACGGGGCTCCAGGACGCCGTGGGCAACCCGATCGACACGAACGGTAACAGCGGCACGGACCTCGTCATGCCAATGCCGGTGGCTGGCCTTGCCGGCTTAGGCATCTTGGCCGGCTGGGTGGTGATCGGCGGTCTGCTTGCGTTGCGCAGGAAAACGTAGCGCCACTGCGCGGCACGCAACGGTCATCCGCGGAGAATTCCATGGGCGAAATCGCTTCAACCACCGGTGGCTTTGACCTTCCCGGACAGTTCCCGGCCGGCAACAGTAACGGCGTAGGGCGACGACAACGGTGTTTTTCGGGCAGGCATAGGGAGTCTCGAGGGCAAACGCGCCCTTACTTCTTTCTTTAGGGAAAGAAGAAGTAAGCAAGAAGAAACCATCATTTAACGACCACCGACTGGGGCCCGTCGCTGGCCTGGTAGATACGCAAGTCGACCTCCGGCTCGCCTTCGATCTCGAGCACTACGACGGTGGCGATGGGGTGTAGGGGGTGGGCCGGCACGTCGACTATGACTGCGTGCTCAGCCTGCGTCAGCTCGAGCGCCGTCTGGTCCGGGTCGGTCAGGATGTAGGCCTTGGCGACCTCATTCTTCAGGCCCCGGACCTCGAGAGCGCCCTCCGGCCAGTCGAAGATGTGGAAGTAGAGCCTTCCAGGCTTGTATGTGCAGCCGCCCCAGGGCAGGCGCGGGTAAGGCCCAGCGGTGCTGCCGTAGATGCTCTCGCCATTGGGGATAAGCCATTCGCCGATCTGGAGCAGCCGCTCCTGCATGATCACCGGGATGCGGCCATCGGCCGTGGGGCCGATGTCAAGCAGGAGGTTCCCGCCGAGGCTGGCCGTGTTCACGAGCAAGCGGACCAGGTCCTTGGCGGAGTTGTACTCGCCGATGGATTCGTTGCGATTGTAGCCGAATGAGGCGCCCATGCCGCAGTTTTCCTCCCAGGCGTGTGATGGCCCGGGCCGCGTGGCGCCGTAACCGCCGTATTCGGAGGTGTAGAGGCTGCCGTGCCGGCCTCGGCACTCCTTGCCCCAGCGGTCGTTGATGACGACCTCGTCCTTAACGGGCGACTCGTTGTACAACCAGGCCAGGAACTCGGTGCTGCGCCAGGTCTCGCTTGGATGCTCCCATTCGCCGTCGGTCCATACAATGGAGGGCTCGTAGCGCAGGACCAGGTCTTTCATCTGCGGCAGCATGTGTTCAGCGACATAGCGGTCCACATCGGAGTTGTAAATCGGATGGTACCATTCATAAAAGGAGTAGTAGAAGCCCACTTTCAGGCCGGCGGCCCGGACGGCCTCGGTGAGATCACCCAGGATGTCGCGGTGTGGCCCAATGTCCACGGCGTTCCAGTTCCAGCTATCCGGGCTGGGCCACATGCAAAACCCGTCGTGGTGTTTCGAGGTCTGCACAACGTACTTGGCGCCGGATCGTTTGAATATGTCGGCCCATTGGGTGGGGTCGAAAAGCTCGGCCTTGAACATCGGCGCGAAGTCCTGGTACTCGAAGTCTTCGCCATAGGTCTCGACGTGGAATTTCCACGTGGCGCCGTTCTTGTTGTGCATGTGGTTCCAATACCACTCCGAATAGGTGCCCTTGGGGCTCCACGCAGGCACAGCGTACACACCCCAATGGATGAAGATGCCGAACTTGGCTTCGTTGAACCACGCGGGAATCGGACGGCTGTCGATGGACTCCCAGTTCGGCTCGTAGGGGGAAGCTGCTGCGACAAGCCAGCCGATGAGTAGACAACTGACGAGAATGCTTGCAATAAGCGCATGGTCCATGGGGTTTTCCTCCTTTTCTTGCACTCTGTAGCCGGGGACGATGCGAAAGTCTTTAGAGTAATGTTAATCTGTGCACGTGTCAATGCCGCCAAAGAGGGCGGCAAAATAATTAAGTATGGTGTCCCCAGAATTCTCCCGGGAGTGGTGCCGGTCATTTGACTTTTGACGGCTACTGGGCTAGGATATGGGGTGTTTGCGGAAGGCTTTGCGATCGATGATGCGTTCCGTCACATCGGCATGGCCGTTCTGGCAGGGGGCCGTGACACGTGTGGCGAAGAGGGTAATTCCGTGACGCGAAGATGTAACGCCTGTTACAGCAAAGGCTTGTGGAACGGCGGCGGCTTTACGTTAATCGAGATTCTGGCTGCGCTCTCGATCATGGGCGTTGCAACGTTTCTGTTCATATCTCTATTCACCTCGAGTCTCGAGCTGGCGCAGGCCAGCCGGAATCTGAAGGTGGCTGCGGACCTTGCCGACAGCCAACTGCATGACTTGGCGCACAATGCCGGCGGGTACGTGTGGCCGGATGTCGAGGATGTCCAGGGGGGCGAGTTAGTGCGGGTCCGCCCGGAGGGTACACAGTCGAGGGCGGCTGTGCCACATCCGTCGGCCATGCCGTTGGACCCAGCGGCCCACCGCCGCGAAACGAACTTTTACCAAAAATTCTCCTGGGATGCCTATGCACGATTGCCGCGACCACAATCGCCTTACGTTGAGGTGACGGTGGTGGTGCGCTGGGCGGATCGGGGCCGGGACCGCGTGTTTGCGCTGGCGTCCTGTATGCCGCGAGCCGTGATCGGGGGTGCGCCATGATGAGACGATCCGGGAGAAAACGAGGGTTCACGCTGTTCGAGTTGCTTGTGGTGATCATGCTGATGGGCGTGGCGGCGACGCTTGGCGGCACGATACTCAACGAGGTGATGGATGGATGGCGCCGCGTGTCGGTTCGCGCGGAACTTGACGCCATGGCGGAGTTGGTGTTCGAGCGGATGGGTAAGGACTTCGCCGATGTGCTGTCAGCGGATTTGTCCGGGGTGTCGTTAGTGGGCATCTCGGAGACCCTCGAGGGTAGTCCCCGCTATTCCGCACGCGCCCTATCGAATGACACGGTCATCATTCCGATTCGCACCTCGACCGGCCCCCATCGTCCCTTGGCTGGGGCAACCGTGATGTACCGCGTGGAGCGGGAAAACGGCCGGTCTAAATTGGTGCAGACCGTGGGGGATTTGCTGACGGATATTCCCATCGGGGGGCGGGTGGAGACGATCCCGGGGGCAGACGTGATCGCCATGCGCATCGAGTATGCCTCGAAAGACGGGGGTTGGGTCCACCCGAACGAAAGCGAGGGGTGGTTTGAAGCGGGCCTGCCACGCGCGGTGCGGGTGAGTCTGGTGTTGGCGGATCGGGATCATTCCTATGAGCAGGTGGCCCGGAGCAAGGTGTTTCCAATTCATGTGGACTGAGAGGCGGCATATGAATCGAAGAGGGACACTGTGCAGGTCCCGCGCGGGGGTGGCGCTACTCACGGCGCTGTCGCTCCTCCTGCTATTCTCATTCTTGGGCACGGTGTATGTCCGATATATGGAGATTGAGAATGAGCGCACGGACTTTGAACTGCGTTTGGTTCGTGCACGCCATACTTCCGCGGCTGGCGTATACGCGGCTGTCACCGAAGTTCAGGCAGCGCTCGAGGCGGGACGAGCGCCTGCGGATAGGTTCGAGTTCGAGCTTCCAGTGTATAGGGTGGACCGCCGGGCAACATTGGGCTTTGCACCCCACGATAGCCGTCGCGCCGTGGCCCGGGTGACGGTGACCGATGAAAGCGGGAAGATCAATCTAAACCATGCACCCGGTCCGGTTCTTCAGGCGATTTTGGGGGTGGACGAGGCCGGCGCCGCAAAAATCGTTGAGAGTCTTCCGAGGAAAGGGAACCCGGACGCGGATTGGATCGCCGGAGGCGATCGGACCTGGCTGATCAGTCTGGATGACATGGTTGCCCGTGGGTTGCTGGACCAGACCATGGCGAAAGCCGTCGACACACGTTTAGTAACGTTCTTCACCGTAGCGGACCATGCCCAGCCGAGCGCGTACTTGAACGTGAACGCCGCTCCGCCACAGGTGATCGCCGCCGCGCTGGGCGTCAGCTTGGACACGGCCCGGGCAGTGGTGGCAGCACGGCCCTTCAGCACTCTGGCAGAAGTGAGCGCCGCCGCGGCGAAGGATCTGGCGGGGTTTCACTTACCGCCTGATGCATTTTCTTTTGCATCACACTGTTTCCGGATTGTGAGCGAGGGGAGGTATTCGAATGTCTATTCGGGGGGGCGGGAGTATAGGACCTCGCGCCGCCGCGTAGAGGCGGTGGTGATTTTCGATGCCGCGGGCGCCCCCAGCGTGCGCATGTGGAGCGAGGCGGCCCGATGGGACGACACTGCAGAGAACGAAACGGAGACCTAAGGAAGCGAAATCGGCAGCGGCCTAGCGCGGGTCGTGCTACACAGCCGAGGGCGGCTGGGCCACATTCAGGCCAGGAAGCGCAAGTGTGGGACTGATAGAGCAGACCCGATGCCGGGTTTGTGAAGGGAGGAACGAAGCTTATGCCTGCCAACGCTGATAAGCCAAGGGGAGAAAAGGCGCGCGTCCGCCGGAGGGTTAAGAAGGCCCCCACGAAGAGCGAAGTCGAAGCGATCACGACTGAGCACGCCGGGCGCCGCACGGCTATGGCGCGAGCTGGAAAACTTGCGAGCGCGCTCACGGTGCGCCACGCAGACGTGACCGCGTTTCTGCGCCAGTTCATCATGCTCATCGAATCCGGCACGCCGATTCTGAAAGGGCTCAAGTCGCTCGCCGAGCGCGGCGAGCGCGCTACCCGCGGTATGCTTTCGCAAATTGCGCGCGATGTCGAGGCGGGTAATCCACTTTGGCAGGCGTTCCAGAGGCATCCGCACAGTTTTGATGACGTGTTTGTAAACTTGATCAAGGCAAGCGAGGCCAGCGGTACCCTGGTGACCGTGCTGCGCCGTGTGGTGGTATACCGTGAACGCCGCGAACTGCTGCGGAAGCGGCTCCGCGGCGGCATGTTCTATCCGGTGATTCTGCTGTTAGCGTGTTTCGCGGTGGTTCTGTTCATCTCGAAATTCGTCATGCCTGAGTTTGAGGAAATGTTCGCTAAATTCGGCCAGACTGAACTGCCGGCCATCACCCGGGTATTCATGGGGGTGACGAATTTCATCGGCCGCTGGTGGTGGGCATGCGTGTTGGCGCTTCTGGGGGTGGTCGCGCTGTATAAGCTCTGGTGGACGAGGGACCCGCTACGGCGGTTGGGGGCGGATCGCATGAAATTGAGGCTGCCGATCATCGGGCCGATTTTGCGCAAAAGCGCCATTGTCGAGATGACGCAGATATTGTCGCTGTTGCTGCGTGGCGGTCTCTCGATGATGCAGACCCTGGAACTCGTCCGCAACACAATTCATAACCGCGCGGTGGCGCAAGTCATCCAAAGAGTGAGCAACTCGGTGGAGCGAGGCGAGGGCATCGAAGCGCCGCTACGTAGGGCTCCGGCCCATGTTATTCCGTCGGTGGTCACGGACATGTTGGTGACTGGAGAAGAATCAGGTCGCCTGGACAGCATCGCCGAGCAAATCGCCGATACATATGAAGAGGAAGTGAATATCGCGATCGGCACCCTGGGCGAAGCGCTCCAGCCGGTGCTGACGGTTTTCTTAGGCGTTCTTGTGGTGCTGCTAATGCTGGCAGTGTTCGTGCCCATGATTGGTATGCTGGACACCTTGGGCGCCGCAGGCGTATGAGAAATACCTGATGGGGTTGATGCTGCAGTAGGGGCCTTATGGGGAGCCAGCCTGCCTTAACTCCCGCTTACACTATCCGGCCTCGCTCAAACTTCGGCGGATACGCATTGACATCGGACGCGGGCAGATTCCCTAAGTCTAGGAAGAAGATGGAGAGTAGTATCGTGACAATCACGCAGTTGCTCGAAGAGAATGCCGGAGAATTCGGCGACCGGACTTTCTGTATATGCGAGGACCAGGCGTACGGTTCAAAAACGATCCGGGATAATGCCGCGTGTGTGGCGGCCAACCTGGCCGCACGTGGACTGAGCAAGGACGACAAGGTCGTTTTGTTGATGGGCAACTGCATCGAGTTTCTCTATGTATTTTTGGGGTTGGGGCGAATCGCCGCAGTTTGTGTGCCGGTTAATCCGATGCTGAAACCGGACGAAATCGCTTATATCGTCAATGACTCAGAGGCACAGATGCTGATCACCATCCCCGAGTTTGTGCCCATGCTGCCCACACTCCGGTCGCTGTCGCCCCATCTCAAGAAAGTCCTAATCTGCGGTGACCCTAAAAACGGGCAAGCGCCGGAAGGCACAGAGCCCTTTTCGGTGTTGCTGGAGCCGGTGGATGTCATTCCAGAGATTGCGGCCAAACCCGAAACCGAAGCCGCGCTGATTTACACATCCGGTACGACGGGCCTGCCCAAGGGAGTTGTTCTGACCCACAAAAACTACGTGACCAATGCCCGGATGATGATCAAAGCCGCCACGTTGACCGAGCACGATCGGTTTTTCTGTGTCCTGCCGCTGTACCACGTCAATGCGCAGGTGGTCACGGTCTTGGCGCCGATGACCGCCGGCGCGGATATGGTCTTGATGAAGAAATTTAACGCGTTCGGAATCTTGCCCATGATCGTCAAATATAAGCCGACGATCATGAGTGCGGTACCGGCCATCTACCGCGTCATGTGTCACATGCCCAAGGCCGGTGGATACGACCTGAGTTCGATCCGATTTTTCGTCAGTGGCGCCGCTCCGTTGCCGGAGGAAATCTATCAGGCGGTGCAGCGTGTGCTTGAGAAACCACTCATCCAGGGCTACGGCCTGAGCGAGGCAACGTGTGCGAGCGCGGTGGCGTATGCCGAGGACCCCGTCAAATGGGATTCCGTGGGGCCGGCCCTGGCGTATACGAACATCCGGATCGTCAACGAAGAGGGCGTGGACATGCCGGTGGGTCAGATCGGCGAGATTTTGGTTGCCGGCCCAGCGGTTATGAAAGGCTACTACAAAAACCCTGAGGCCACGCGCGAGGTGATCAAAGACGGGTGGTTGCACACGGGCGACCTGGGCCGGTTCGACGAGGACGGATATTTGTATATCGTGGGCCGGGTTAAAGATATGATCATCCGCAGCGGGCAGAATATCTATCCCCAGCAAATCGAAAACGTCCTCGGCACGCTCGAGGGCGTCGCAGAGACGTGCGTGGTCGGCGTGCCGGAATCACGTCGGGGTCAGGAAGTACTGGCGGTAATCAGGTGTGCGGAAGGCTGCTCGCTTGATGAGAACGAAATCGTCGAGCATTGCCAGAGCAAACTTGCCAGCTATAAATGCCCCAAGTACGTACGTTTTGTGGACGAATTGCCCAAGACGGCCACGGGAAAGATCAAGAAGAGCGAAGTGGCCGATCAGTTCTCTGACATTGCTAAGGATAGCTCAACGGAAAAAGGGTAACAGAATACGTAAGCGTTCACGGACACATTTCACATTTTTCTTAGAGAAAGTACGCTCAAGAGG
>CAYRLQ010000084.1:0-15035 GCA_964425145.1 uncultured Nitrospiraceae bacterium | reverse complement strand
TCCTCGCAATGACGTGCTGGGGATATACTCCGCCCCATTGTGTGATCTTAATTGTACTGAGCCGTACTTAGTCCGGATCGGCGTCCTTTGGCACTTTGATTACCGTGATGTCCCGCTGGCCGTCGCGCCGGATCAACCCGACTAAAAGGCCCTTGCCGGACTTGGCATGCTTGTCCAGAAGCTCGAAGAACTCCTTGCTGTCGGCGACGGGCTCCTGAGCTATTTCGGTGATGACGTCGCCCCCCGTGATGCCCGCATCGGCTGCGGCACTGCCTGGTTCGACATCGATCACGACCACGCCGTACGCGCCGGCCTCGAGGCCCATCCGATCGGCCACATCGGGCGTTAAGGTCTGGACGCGCAGCCCCAGGACCTCCTTCCCGTGTATTGCCGCCAGGCCCGATTCGCCTTCCCACTCCGCCAGCTCGACCTTTTCGTGGATCGTCTCGCCGTTGCGCCAGACCTCGAGCCCGACCGCTGATCCCGGCGCTTCCGCCGAGATCAGCCGGATCAAGTCGCTGGCGCTTTCCACGACTTTACCATTGACCTTCCGGATCACGTCATAGGGCTTCAGCCCCGCCTTTTCGGCCGGGGTATCGGGCTGGACTTGTTTCACAAACGCGCCCTTGGTATCGGGCAGGTCGAGCCCCTCGGCGTATAACCGCGCATCGTCAATCCCCACGCCCAGGTAGCCACGGGTCACTTTCCCTTCGGAAATCAACTCGGGCAGGACGGCCTTGACCGTGTTAATGGGAATCGCAAACCCGAGCGAGTTGGCGCCGTATACGATAGCGACGTTGATCCCAATGACCTCGCCGCTGATGTTGCACAAAGGGCCCCCACTATTTCCCAAGTTGATTGCGGCGTCGGTCTGGATGAAATCCTGAAACCGCAGGCCCGGCAACCGCAACTGATTCCGGCCCAGGGCACTGATATGCCCGAAGGACAGGGTCCCCTCGAAGCCGCGCGGGCTACCCAAGGCGATGGCGAACTGCCCTACCTCAAGCGCGTCGGAATCGCCTAGCTTCGCCACGGGCAGTTCCTTGTCCGGCTCGATCTTGATGACGGCCACGTCGGTGTCGCGATCGGCGCCGACGACCTCGGCATCATACTCGGAGCCGTCCCACAGCCGCACCTTGATCTGGTCCGCACCCTCGACGACATGGTTGTTGGTGATTATATGGCCTTCCTTATCGCAGATGAACCCCGAGCCGGTGCCCTGGCGCTCGGGCATTCGCCTCTGGGGAACACGCGGCGTACCTCTCGGGACGGGCAGTCCAAAAAAGCGGAACAGCTCATCAAACTGATCCACATCCAAGCCCTCGAGCGCCACGGGGCCCTTGGTGTCAATGTTCACGACACAGGGGCGCACCTCCTCATGGAGCTTGATAAAGGCACTTTCCATCTCTTCGAGAATGGGGCTGACTGCAAACGCTTCGTGCGACAATCCGGTTGCAAAAGCCACACATAACACTACCACTGGGCACACATTTCTCATTTGTCACCTCCTTCATTCATTTCGCGAACATGCCGCGCGTCCCTCACACTCTGTCCTGTTGCGATGTACATATTCGCCTCGCCATCGGTAAACCCGCCTTACCAGGTGCTCAAACCATGGTGTCATGGCATAACCTCCGCCACGGCATCCGCCGGGCGCGGCAAGGACGGCCGTTCGTACGGCGGGCCTACAAAGGCCAAGGCTCGCCCCCTGGCCCAGCCGCGTTCGCCGTCAGCGGTCATCACGCGCGCCCAGCCGCTTTCCCGCCGATCGACCAGCACCCGGTCGCCTTCGTACAACTCGAACCGCACCGTTTCGTCCTCGCTCGTGCCGTAGTGCACCGGGACCCGTTCGTTGTTGGCCACAGCGTACAGATCGCCATGGGCCTTGACCCAGGCCGACAGCCCAAACGCCACTGCCAGCACGCTCACCACCAGTGCCGCCCGCAGGATGTGTGGGACCGAACGTACCTGCCGGACCGCCAAAAGCAGCCACAACACAACCCAGAAGACTGTGGCCAACAGCCGGGTGGTCCACTGCGAGAGGTTGTAGTGCCAAAACAGCAGGCTCTGTTCCCAGTCCGGTGGCAGAGGCCGTGCCAGTTGCCGCTCAGTCTCCCGCACGCACTTGGCCAGGTTCTCCCGGACAGCCTCGAACCCCGGATCGAGCTGCAGCGCGCGCTCGTAGTTCGCGATGGCCGCCCCGAGGCGTCCGCTGCGGTAGTATGCGTTGGCCAGATTATAGAACACCGCCTGGTGCACCACGGATTCCTCGATCAGTTGTTCGTAGGCCTCGATGGCTGTCTGGTAGTCGCCTGCATTATAGGCTGCATTGCCCCGCTCGAAGGTCTCGTTGTACACATTCGCGCCGAGCAGCAGCACCATCCAGCCCCACATATAAGGGCTGCGGGCCAGCCTCCGGTGCAGCCTGCGCCAACTCATGGGCGCCCCGCTTTCACCGCGGCAGCCTTATCAGAGTGCTTGAGCGCCGTATCGAGGCCATCGATGGTCGACAAGGCCGCGTGGGTCAGGGCACGTACCTCATCCTGGGACAACCGCGCGTCCGCGTACCGTGCGCGTTCGCAGGCCTGCAACACCTTGGTGAACGTTGTTACCAGCTCTGCACCGATTCCCTTGGACCGGAACAGTTCCTGCGCGTCTGCCGATGTCATCCCAGCCTCGGGCATGTCGAACTTGTCGGCGACAAAGCCGATCAGGGCTCGATAGAGGTCCTCGCTGGACTTATTAGACTGCTCGACGGCCTTGAGTCGCTTGCGGCATTTGGATTTGGCGCGGTAGTCCCGGGCGAATCCGATATCGCGCTCGAAACGGCGTTTGCGGCGCATCCACAACCCCAACACCGAATAGCCGAGGGCCGGCGCCACCAACACCGCGGCGCCTGCCGCGGCCGAGGTCCGGTAGGGCCGAAGCCTGCCCGGATTCGTCACAATCGGCTGAATATCCTCGCCAATCACGTCCACGCTACCCTCTTCCATCAGGAACGGCTCTCCGCCTAAAACGCGCCGCTCGGACTCCGCCGAGGCCAGTACGTGAACCGTGAAAGGCCCGTTTTTCAGCGTTTCATACGTTTCGGAATCGGGGTCGAAGTAACAGAACCCAGTCTCAGGAATGGTCATCTCACCCGGCTCAAGTGCCGTGATCGAGTAGACGATCGTCTTGACCACCGACACCCCGTCCCCGAGGGGTTGCGTTTCCTTCTCCGGATCGGACACATACGCCCCGTCGATCGAGGACAGTTGCGGTTCGCCGACGGCCTTTGGGTTGCCCTGCCCCGTAATGGTCATCTCCAACCGGATCGGCGTTCCCTGGATCACCTCGGTCCGGCTGACCCGGGCCTCGAAGTTGAAGTTGCCCACCGCTCCCGAAAACCCTGGTGGGGGGTCAGGCAACGGCCGCACGGTAATAGTAATCGGGGGGGTATCCAGGTCGTAGTTGCGCTGTTGGGTGCCGAGCCTCGTGAGCGCCCGCGCCGAGCCTTCCCAATGCCACGGGCCAATCGTCAACTCGCCCCTCACTGTGGGATACAAGAGCTGGCGGTATTCCGCCACTTCGTACGTCCACCCGTCCTGCTCCTCGCGCGAGACCCGTGGCTCGAAGGTTGTGGCATAGAACCCTTCCGTATCCGGGTACCGTAAGTCCGCGCCGCGCCGCGCGCCGACACTTACACCGTCCGCCAGAATCCGCCACAACTGCAGCCGGAGCAGCACCGGTTCGCCTTGGTACACCTCCCCTTTGTCCACGGTACTGGTGATAAAGGCCAGCCTCTCCCACGCGAGTTCCGTTTCCTTCGACCCGGAGCGTTCCCTGGGCGGGATGGGGGTGCGGCTGACGCCGCGATATGACGGGCGCCCCACGGTCGGCGCGGGCACATCCACCACATTTAACACCACCGGCTGTGTATGAAGCAGCCTTCCATCGATGCGCACGCCGATGGGGGGAATCTGCACCTTTCCGGTGCGAGTCGCCTCCGCCCCATATCCCAGTTCCCGCACACGGATCACGGAACTGGAAAAGTTCACTATAGAAACCTCCGTCCGCGAAGAGGTGTGGCTCGGGTACTGGTCGATCTTCAAGCCGTCCACATCGGGGATAACCGGGTTCTCGACCCTGCCGCCACTCGCCTCGATGAGGATCATAAAGGGCGTGTTCAACTGCACTGTGGTCCGCTCGACCCGCAGTGTCACCGAGGGTCCGGCCGCGGCACGCGACCCCAACAGCGCGATGAGCCCTATGCAAACAGCCGATCGCATCACCACCAATTACTCTCCATTCGAATCCGGCGCCGATCGTCAATATTATCATGCAGCTCGCGATTGTCCATATCTTCGAGCGACTGCAGGATTGCCTCGAGATTCTGCCGGTCTTCCGGTTCCAATTCGTCCTCCTCTTCACCCGATTCGGCCTCATCCTGCAGCGCCTGCGCACCAGCTTCCTGCTCTTGGTCCCGGCCCTGTTCCTCGCTCTGTTCTTGTTCCTGCTCGCCTTGTTGCTGCTGTTGCTCCTGCGAATCTTGCTCCCGGTCCCCAGATTCCCCGGCCTGTTGCTCTTGTTGCTGGTTTTGTTGATCCTCCTGCTCGCCCTCCCCTTGCTGCTGCTCCGGGGGCGGCGGTGGGTTTTGCAACATCTTCTTGAGCAGATATCGCATGTGATCGAGGTTGTTCCGCGCGCCAGCGTGGTCGGGATAGAGCCGCAGGAAGTCCTCGTACTGGCGGACCGACTCCTTGAAGGCCCCAACACTCTCGTCATACTTCAACGCCGCCACTGATTCCTTGGCGATCTGCGCAGTACAGTTGGCCAGGTTGTACCGGGCCTTCCGCCGCAGTTCCGGGTTGGCGGCGCTGACGGCCTTCTCGAATGAGACCTTCGCCTCCTCGAACGAGGCCAGCGCGTCTTCCGCGGCCTCGAGACCGGCCTCTTGCATGGCCCGCGCGTACCGCGCGCAACCCATGCTGTAATACAGCAGCTTCGACTCCGGCTCGTCGGTCTGCAAGTCCCGGTATGCCGCCAGCGCGCCATCCACATCACCGCTACGCAGTTCTCCGTGGGCCTGTTCCAGCCGCGTTCGGAACGACTCTGCAGCCGCCCACGTGCACGAGACCGCCAACGCGATAGCCAGAAGGCCCTTCCCGAGACCTACTCTTTCTTTAGAAAAAGAAAGAGTAGGCAGAAAGAAACCATCAACCAACGCTGTCCAATAACTAATAACTAACATCTAACAACTCCCCCTGTCGTTTCCCGGCGCATGCGCCACCGCCGCAGGCGTGGCAAGACCGCCAGCCACAGCCCCTCGCCCGCAAAACACAGGATCGCCAGGGCCAAGGGCCATTGGTAGCGATTCACCAGCCGCAGGCGGACATCACTGGACACCGTGCGCGCCGTCAACTGCTCGATATGGTCGTAAATTTGATCAATGTCGCTGTTGTCCGGCGTCGTGCGGATATAACCGCCCTGCCCCACCACGGCAATCTTCGAGAGGGTCTCTTCATCCAGTTTTGACAGATGCCTCTTGGCCACGCGCCGGCCACCCATGTACTGCGCCATCCACTCCGGCAGCACGATCTCAGCACCATTGGGATCGCCCACGCCGATCACGTACACGCGCGCGAACTCAGCCGCTTTTTCGGCTTCCTCAACGGCATCGCCCGAGACTTGTTCGCCATCGGATATCAACAGAAGCGCCCGGGTATTCCGGTCCCAAACACCCGACTGCTCCGCTTCCCCCTTGAACACCTTAACCGCCTCGCGCAACGCCGCGGCGATATCCGTTCCTTCCGCGCTGATCGTGTCGGTATCGACCGCGTTGAGGACCGCCTTGAAGTAACCATGGTCGAGCGTCAAGGGAGACTGCAAGACCGCCGCACCCGAAAACGCCACCAGCCCAAACCGGTCGCCGGGCGCCCGGTCCAACAGCGAGCCGATCTTCTGTCGCGCGCGCTCGAGCCTGCTCGGCAGCGGATTGGCCGCACGCATACTCTCGGACGTATCCAGACAAACCACGATATCGTGACTCTGTTTCTGTATCTCTTGCCAGGCCTGGCCCCAGTGCGGCTGGGCAAATGTCACCGCCAGGCTCGCAAACCCCGCCAAGGCCAGCCAAAACAACGGCCGCCGCACTGACGCGTCATACGCTGCCAAGAGCCGAGGCGCCAACTGCGCGTCGACAAATTGCACCAGCCGCTCGTGCCGGCGCCGCTCGAGCACCCGCAGAATAACCACGATCGCGGCCAGCGCCATCACCACCAGCCCTAGCCACCAATGCAATTCGCGCAACGGAAATATGAACCCGACTTTCAACTTCGTTTCCTCAACACAAGCTTGCCTTCGCTCGATAGGTGTATCCTTGTTTAAGTTCAAGGTGTACTAAAGTGGTCTGGCTCATAAGTTCGGTCACCTGTTTTTGACAGGATAACAGGATAGACGGGATTATTGATGTCCTGTTTATCCCTCTCTTAGCTCCTTGACCTTTCGCTTTACTTCGACTTTCTTTTCGGCAAAATTCAAAACCAGGCCTACCGGTTTTCCTGTAGCAACAAGGTAATTGACCAATTGTATCTCGTGCGACAGCACGATGCGCCGGACCGACTTGAGTTCCAGGACAATCGTATCCTCAACTACGATATCGGCCACAAATTCTCCAACCACTTCGCCATCGTAACGAACGGTGATAGACTTCTGCGATTCCGCCTTGAGTCCCTGTTTGCGCAGTTCAATCACTAGGCATTTCTCATAGACAGACTCCAAGAATCCAAATCCCATCTTGTTATAGACACGGTAGGCACAACCTATGATTCTTTCCGTTAACTCCTTGTGCTGCATCATCGATACCTCCTTCAGGTTGTGATTTACTGGATGCTTTTTCGATTTACTGGATATTCCCTCGACACAAGCTATCCGGTCTATCCTGTTATCCTGTCAAAAAGACCCCTCTTCTCTCATACGTTAGCGCATTTATGAATAAGTGTACTAAGGGATAGTCTCGAACCAGCCGCGCCGCGTGAAAACCGCCAGCGCCAGCGCCAAGGCGCCCGCCACCGCATACGGCATGAACGCTTCCTCGTGTTCGTAGTAATCGTCCAGCTCGATCTCCGTCGCTTCCAGCCGATTAATTTCCGCGTAGGCGCCCTCGAGCGACGCGGTATCCGTGGCGCGGTAATACTTGCCGTCCGTGGCGGAGGCGATCGTCTTGAGTGATTCCTCGTCGATCGGCGCAGTGACGCGGACCAGGCGATCCCCGAACAACAGGTCTTTCTGGGGCAGGTACGCCTCCCCGCGCGACCCGGCGCCGATCGTGTAAATCCGGATGCCGAACTCGTGGGCGAGGCCCGCGGCAGTCATCGGGTCCAGTTCGCCTGCGTTGTTCATCCCGTCCGTGAGGAGAATGATTACATTCGACTCGGCCTCGGATTTGCGCAGGCGGCTCACCGCCAGCCCGATCGCCGATCCAATGGCCGTGCCCTGTTTCCTCGGGTCCTCCTCGTCGATGTGGGCCAGGTCGAGTTCGCGCTCGAGCACACCATAGTCCAACGTCAGCGGGCACTGCGTCCAAGCGTAACCGGCATATAGAATCAGGCCGACCCGGTCCAGTCCGTACCGGTCACCGCTGCTGCTCTTGCGGCTCTCGAGGAAATCGCGCACGGCTTGCTTGGTTACGTACAGGCGGTCCTTCCGCTCCCCGCGCCACTCGAAGTCCATGGCCTTCATGCTGCCCGACACATCCACGCACAGCATAATGTCCACCACGCTGGCGCGATCCTTGTGGGGCTGGAACCCCTTGAGCGGCCTAGCCAACGCCACGATCAGCAAAGCGAGCCCAATTGCCCGCAACAGCGTCGGCAGCCAGCGCAGCGTAGGCCGCCGGCCCACACTGACCCGTGCAAGCGTCTCGCCGGTCGATATGGTCAACACACCCGGCGCCCGCGCCAGCACCTCCGCGAGGAACAGCACCGGCACGCACAGAAGCAACCCCAGCACCCAGGGATGCATCAACGCGGTGAAATGGAATGGTCCCAGGAAACTCACGCCGCCTCCTCCTCTGCAACCGGCTTGGGCTCCGGCACGGTCTCGTCCACGAACCGCAGGACCACCTCGAAGCCACGTTCCATCTCCTCGAGCATGGGCCGATACTGGGCGAACTTGACCCGATCACAGTGCCGCAGGAAACTCGCCACGAGCCGCTGGTGCACCTCGCTGAGCACCCCGCTGCTCGCCGCCTCCCCGAGGAACTCCGGCGTCGTCTGCTCGGGAGCGCGCAATTGGAATCGATCCTCGATGTAATAACGCAAAATCGCCGACAGATCGACGTAATACACCTCAAAATTGCCCGATTGCGCCAGTTGCCGCTGGTCCAATTCGCGCAGCCGCTCGTAGGCCACTTGCCATGCAGGTGGCGGCGATGTCGCGCGCTCGATCCTTTCCCGGCGTCGAAGCCAGTACATCACGGCGCACACGACCAGCACCACCCCGGCGCAAAGCGCCGCCCAGAACGGCCACGTGAGCCAAAAAGGCTTCGGCGCCGAAACCGGTCCGGCGATGGGCTCAAACCGTTCCGCCGCGGCGGTCTCGGCTTCCGTCAAGTTCCGCACACGCAGCGCCGGCGAGGGCAGAACTATCTTCGACCCCTCGCCCCAGAGCACTTGCGCAGGGGCAATCGGGTAAGTCGCGGCAAGAATCGGATCGAGGATGTACGTCTCGGTGACGCGCTTGCGCTCGCCCTTCAGCGGCTTGATATCGCGCTTAACATCGTGCACGTCCACACCGCCGAACTTCCCGATCATATCGGGCAGCTTGACCTCGATGTCGCCCGCCACATCGACCGCGATAGTGTACCGCGCCTGCCTGTGGAACGGTATCACAGGCGGTTCGAGCGTGACCTGCACCTCGACAGGCGCATCCGCCGCAGCGGCGCCCGCCAATACCAACCCCATGACCACCAGCGCGCTCATCCGTTCCTTACCTTGGGTTTCCCGTCCCGTCAATCTAGAATCAGTCCTGCTCCTTCAACCGGTCCAGGTGCAGCCGAACGTCACGCTCTTTGAGAATGCGCTCGATGAGGGCCGACAACTCTTCTTGCTCTTTCTGCAATTGGAACATGCGCTGGGCCTGATCGCGCACCTCCTCAAACGGTTTCACCCGCTCCGGTGTCTTCGACACTACCTCGAATGCGTGCCATGTTCCCTCCAGCTCGTAGGGCCCGACCCGGCTGCCCTCCTCCGCGGCGAAAATGGCTTCCTCCGCCTCACGACTCTCGGGTACACCGGGAATGCGGCCGCCTTTCCGCACGGTCACAGGCTCCTCCGGGAACGCCTCGAGCGCCTGAAGGGCCTCGGCAGTGTCCGCCTGCCCGACGCGGACCTCCGCCTTCTCCGGCTCCGTAAAGCGCTCGATTGACGCCTTGTAGAACCGCTCGACGTCCTCGGGCGTGATGTGAATTCGGGATTGCACCTCGTCCGTGATAAGCTTCTGCACCATCATCACGTCGAGTTGTTTCGCCATCCGCTCCTGGATTTCGGGGTCCTGGCCCAATTCCAACCGTCGCGCCTTATCCACCAGCAAACGCTGCGCGACAAGGTTTTTCAAGAACTCCGCCTTTTTACCGGGCTCGTTCAGCGAATCGCGCATGTAGGCCGGCAGCTTCTCGGTCTCGAGCGCGAGGTCGCGGTCGGTGATCACTTCCCCCGCGAACTCCGCCAGCACTATTTCCCCCGGCTCAATATCCTCGGCCCGGCGCTCGAGGGTGGTGCGCTTGCGCAGTTCCTTGCGCAGGTCAACCCGCCGGCCCAACTTGTCCAGACACAGCACCACCTTCTTGTCGATCTCATCTTTCAGGTCCGACTCGGGCGCGAGAAACTCCGCCTGATACAGGTATTTCAGCGCCTCATTGAACTGTTCCGCATCAATGGCAAGCTTGGCCATGCTGTAACACACCTTCGCCCGCGCCGTGGGCTCGAGCGCGGCCTTGTCCAGATACCGCCGGTACACCCCGATAGCCGCCGTGGGTTGCTGGCGCTCCGCCAGGTAGACCGCGTATTCGCGCAGCGCCTCGGCCGAAAGCCCCCCGCCCGGTGCGACCACCGGTGGTTCGCCATGCTCAGCACTTTGGACCAGCAACGCAAACACCCCCGCAAACCCCGCCAGTAGCACCAGTAACTGGAGCACCAGCAACCGGCTCACCGGCGCCCTCTTCGACGCGTACTGCGTCCGAAACTCTCTCAATCGCTCTGGCGTCCGCTCACCTCGCACTTCGCACCTCGCACTTCGCACCTCGCACCTCGCACTTAAGCAAAGCGCCTCTCACGCATGCGAAAGAACCGGTAAATCGCCTCGATATACGGCGTGTCCGTCCGCACGTCGATCGCGTCTACGCGGGTCCTCTGGAAGATTTGCTCGCGCTGCTTCGCGCGTTCCCTGGCCGCCCGGGCGTAGCGCTTGCGCACCTCCGGGTCGCCGGTGTTGACCAACGTCTCCCGGCCGGTCTCGGCGTCGCGCACGCTCACCAGCCCCACGTTCGGCAACATCTCTTCGCGCGGATCGGTCACGGCCACGGCGATGACGTCATGGCGCTTGTTCGCGATGCGCAGCGGCACTTCGTAATCCTCGGCCATGAAATCCGACACCAGAAACGCCACCGCGCGCCGTTTCGTCACGCCGTTGAGGAACTGGAGCGCGGCGGGGATGTTCGTGCCCTGACCCGTGGGCTGGTAATAGAGCACTTCACGGATCACGCGCAGCACGTGCGTGCGGCCCTTGCTCGGCGGCACATAATGTTCCACCTCGTCCGTGAACACGATCAGGCCCACCTTATCGTTGTTCTTGATCGCCGATATGGCCAAGACGGCGCACAACTCCGCGGCCAGCTCATTCTTGAACCGCACCACACTACCGAACCGGCCCGACCCACTCGCGTCAACCATCAGCATCACGGTCAGCTCGCGCTCCTCAGCCAGCAGCTTCACGTGCGGCGTGTTGGTCCGCGCCGTGACGTTCCAGTCGATCATCCGCACGTCATCCCCAGGCACATACTCCCGTACCTCTTTGAACTCCATCCCCTGGCCCTTAAACACACTCTCATATTGCCCGGCGAGGATGTCGTTCACCATGTGGTTCGTCCGGATTTGAATCCGGCGAATCTGCTGCATAACCTCCTGCGGTATCACAGCCTCAACTCCGCACTTCGCACTTCGCACTACTAAGGCACCGGAACGGTATCGAGAACCTTCCGGATTATGTCTTCGCTGGTCATGTTCTCCGCTTCGGCCTCGTAGGTGATGATGACGCGGTGCCGCAGCAAGTCCATAGCCACCTGCTTGACGTCGTTCGGGAACACGTTGCCTTCACCCTGGAGAAACGCCAGCGCCCGCGCGGCCTGCTGTAGATAGATCGTCGCGCGTGGCGAGGCGCCGTATTCGATGAGATGCTTGATGTCCAGGCCGAACGTCTCAGGGTGACGCGTCGCCTGCACTATGTCGACGATGTAGTTCTTTGCCTTGTCGTCCACGTAAATCTGGTTCACGGTCTCCCGCGCGGCCAGGATGTCCTCCTTCGTCACCACGGGGTTGACCACCGGCTCGTGCAAGAGGTCGACCCGGTCCATGATCGTGCGTTCCTCGGCCCGGCTTGGGTAATTGATCTTGAGCTTGAGCATGAACCGGTCCACCTGGGCCTCCGGCAGTGGATAAGTCCCTTCCTGCTCGATAGGGTTCTGCGTGGCCAGGACCATGAACGGCTCCTCGAGCCGAAACGTATGCTCGCCGATGGTCACCTGGCGCTCCTGCATGGCCTCGAGCAGCGCGCTTTGCACCTTCGCCGGCGCCCGATTGATCTCGTCCGACAGGATGATGTTGCCGAAGACCGGCCCCTTCTTCGTAGTGAAACCGCCGTCCTTCGGGTTATACACCAGCGTGCCGATCAGGTCCGCCGGCAACAGGTCCGGTGTGAACTGAATCCGCTGGAACGAGCACGCTATCGCCTGGGCCAGCGTCTTAACCGCCGTGGTCTTCGCCAGTCCCGGCACGCCCTCGACCAGCACGTGCCCATTGGCCAGCAACCCCACCAGGAGCCGGTCCACCATGTACTCCTGACCGACAATCACCTTACCGATCTCCCGGCGCAGGCGCCCGACAAACTCCGACTGCCCTTCCACACGCCGTCGGATGGCCTCTACGGTCGCACTCATGCCTCTAATTCCTCCTTTTCCCTGGCCAACGCGCGTTCCACAGCGCGCAAATCGCTGTCCATCTCGTCGTCGGTCGGCCGAACCCCCCGGTACCCGACCTCCTCAGCGCGTGAAAACAGGGCCTGGCCCAAGCGACTCCGCGAGACGGGACTGTCCCTGTCTTCCACCGCGCTCACGTCCACCTCCTCCACCAGCCCCGCCGCACGGCCCAACGCGAGGTAAAACTCGTAGAATCTCCCGTCCAGGCGATGCCGACGCGCCGCGTGCAACGCCTCTTGCACCGCAGGCCAGTCCATCGCTGCTGCGGTTTGGGGCTGCGGCTGGGGTCTGCGCAATCGCCACGCAGACCACCAGCCGAGCGAAAGGAGCAGGAGGGAGACCCCGAGGCCACCGAAGACCCAGGCCAATGTCCTGCTAGGCCGCACCTGCATACAGGACGGGTCTGCCCTGAGTGAGGGGGGTACACCAGGGTCAGAGGGGACCGTCCCCGGTGCGGCGGCCTCCGCTGGGGATGTGGCCTCGGGGTGAAGATATGCAATCCGGATTTCCGGGGTCTCATAATCTCCCGGCTCATCCGGAATGATTTCAACTGTCTGGGACACCACGTTCCGACCATCGCGGACAAACGACCGCGCCTCTCGCACCGCAACCGTGCCCCGATCTATCGCGTCCGCTTCCGCGGGACATATCGCATAGTCGCCCGGATCACCCTCCCACGACACCTCGTAGACAATCCGATACGCCTTACCAGGCCGCGCCTTCCCAACCTCGGGAAAGACCTCCAATGACGGCTCAGCAACCGCCGGCCCGGTCACGAACACCAGACCAAACACCAAGCACACAACGGCGGCGCTACCCATCAGCGGTAGGGTCACGCTCCCGCGTGACAGGAGGGGACTGTAAAGCTGTTGAAAGAATCGCCGGTTGCCCTCTTTGTCATCCTGACCGCCGTCAATGGTAGGGTCACGCTCCTGCGTGACCAAAACTGCATTTCTGAGCGCAGCGAAGAATCTCACACGGGCCGGCGCAAAGCGGTTACAGAGACTCCTCGCCTCGTTCTGGATGACACCCCGCCTGACTTCTCCAACAAACCCCCTGTTCCCACATCTCTTAACACCCCATTTCATACCCAAAACCCTGTGCAGGTTCCATGCCCATCCGCCAACAAACCATAACCCATTGGCCAACAATGGTTTACCCCAAACACCATACCCCATGCCCCATGCCCCATCTAGGGCTTCTGACCCGCCCCCACCCCATACGCGGCACAAGTCCCCGATCAGGGATTGCCCCTTTTCTTGAAGCTTTATAGTAAAAAGCCTTGTCCGCGTTCAGGGGGTTATTTCGTGTTTTTCATACGCAACAATCGCGTTTTTGCCCTTGACCAAAACGGATCAGTACGCAAACGGCTTTGGTTGGCAGACAATTGGAGCAAGCATTTGGCCGAATGACCTCTAACCCCGTTGTTCTGCATGAGAATAATGTGAAATATACCCCTGAACGGTTACAAGAGGTGCACCTCCACGACTACGAAAGCGTCCCCCATGCCGTGGGCCCGATACTCAGGGAGAAACCAGGGTCACGGCGCACACCAAGGGCTTGACCGCGACAAGCGAAGGTGCTACCGTAAAGTTGCCTAAAGGACAACGGAGGCCAACGGCCCCAAGGGGTCAAAGCCTTGGTCGTTCCTCTCTGTTGAATATGATTGGAAAAGGGTGCTAGGGGCAGACACCACCTTAACTGAGCCGAATCCCTGTCCAAAGAACGGGGAGTACCTCAATACTGCGAATGTATGTTAGTTTCTTCTACAGACTACGGAGAAGTGTGTGGCACCAATCTTAGGCAAGCGAAGGAGGCGGCTAACCAGGCGCTGCACTAGACGGCAATTACGCTGCGCTCCGAACACGCGGCTCGAGCGGACGGCCTGCGGCCCGTCGATCAGCCGCGGGGCCCGTTCGGCCGCATATGATGGACCGGAGTGAAAGCGCGGTACTATATTGATCCTGACACGGGGCAACCGCACATATACAATCATGACGTGCGGGAATCCGATGTCGAGGACGTACTCCGACGTCCTGGAGAAGACCGTTCGGGCCGGAGTGGGTCACGCGTTGCTCTTGGCCAGACGCAAGGTGGCCGGTATCTGCGTGTGATCTATGTGCCTGAGCCGGAGAGCGTGTTTGTGATCACGGCATTCGAGTTGAAAGGGAAACCGCTGATAGCGTACCGTCGGCGACGCCGTCGGAAAGGAAAGAAATGAAAAAAGACACATTTCCCCCAGGATGGGACGAGAATCGAGTGCGCGAGGTACTCGCCCACTATGAGGCTCAGACGGAGGACGAAGCCGTCGCGGAAGACGAAGCTGCCGACGACGATCCGTCTCAGACACTCATGGAAGTCCCGAATGAACTTGTCCCCAAGGTCCGGGAGCTAATCGCAGGTCGGGCAAGCTGATGGAGCTGGCCGAACCATTGCCTCCAGCCGCGTGGAGAACCGCAGAGCGAAGCAGCGCGGTTTTCCACATCGGCTGACCCTTGTCGTTCGGCCAATGCAAAAACCATGAAGGTCCTCTTCCTCGATGACAGTTACCTCGGCGAAGGGAAGTACACGGGGTCAGGTGGCTTCCGGCTTGATGCCCACTCCATTCGCCCGTTAAGCGATGACCTTGTGAGTTGAAACGCAAGTACCGCATCCCGCATTCCGTTGAGACCAAGTGGTCCCCTGCCACATTCCACATTTAAGGCTTCTGACCCGCCCCCCACCCCATACGCGGCACAAGCCACCAGGGACGCTTACTTACCATGCCGACCAGTAAACCTAGAAAAAGCACTTGAACCACGGAGAG
>CAYRLQ010000083.1:0-15105 GCA_964425145.1 uncultured Nitrospiraceae bacterium | reverse complement strand
AGCAGTTATGAGCCGCCCTGGACACTTTGGTTGCACAGATTCTTGTGAGCAACCCCTTTTTTTGACAGGATTGACAAGATTGACAGGATGCAATGGATGAATCACACAAATCCGACGCAACGTTCTACCGGAGTCTGTCACGGTGACGGATGGCAGCGCAAGAAATCCGCTTCATCCGGTCAAATAGGCAGAGTTCCCGGGCGTGCCCGATTCGATAGCCCAGTTTCCGAACAGACTTCTATACACAGCGTCATAAATAACGCTGCATACTTTCCGTCATTGCGAGCGAAGCGAAGCAATCTCGGATGCATCATGGCCCTGCATGGCTCCGAGATTGCCGCGTCGGGCTGACGCCCTCCTCGCAATGACCCGAGAGTGGAGCTTATTGCAATCGGCCGAGAGGGTACGGCATTACTTGTGACTCTGTGTATAATCCCCGCAATTTACAGTGGCAGGATTTCTCCTCCGTACAGCATGGCCCAGGAAACGCTGGCCGGGAAGGTGCTCGGGTACTTCAAGAACTCGACGTGGCCATCCATGTACAGCACATTGGCGCCGCCCGGAACGTGGCTGAAACTGCTGGGGATCGAGGTGACCTCGTCAAACATGAGCGTCAGTTCACTTTGTGCCCTGGAACTCGCCGCGGGATTGTTGATATCGGAGATAAAGAACCGCTCAATGCCTTCGCGCAGCCGATACAGCGTCATATCCTCACCACTGTCTTTGGTAAAGGGGATGTCATCTTCGAATCTTGACACATCCATCACGCCGATGATAGGGGCTACGGCCGCGAAGAATCCGCCATCGACGTTTACGCCCAGTGCAGACGGGTCCAGGTTCTCATCTGTTCCGGTGATAATGAAATGCTCCTTCGTGAGGGCCCAACCGATGTATTTGTACGACAGGCCGTCAAGCCTGCAGGGGTCTATCGGATTCTCGGGGTCTTCGTCGATGTTCCACCGGCCGCGCTCAAAAAGGGCGACACCGTCGGCATCCGAGGGACAATACAGGACAGTAGCGTCGCTCAGGTACTCGGGATACACGGAGGGGCCGTGGAAGAACCAACTGCCGTTGGTCGGTTCCTGGCAGGGCGGATCGCCTGTCTTTGAATGAACCGCCTTCAACGTGGGGTATTTCCCGCCCTTCGACTCGTTCCCGTACATCTTAAAGGAAAGGCCGATTTGCTTGAGGTTGTTGGCACATGACGCCCGCCGTGCCGCTTCCCGTGCGCGGGCCAGCGCCGGCAACAGAATAGCCGCCAAAATACCGATGATCGCAATGACCACCAGCAGCTCAATCAGTGTGAACCCGTTCTTCGTGTTGTACATTGATGGATCCTCCTTTTCGAGTTCCGAGCAACTCGCTCATCACAACTGGCCAAACGTAACCGGTGCAGGGGGGCTGCTCGTGGTTTCCACCTCTTCGACTCTACGTACTCGATTCCCGTAAGGGCTGCACCCAGGATAAACCGGAAGCGCTTGCCGTTTCAACCACACGGCCCGACCCGCCCGTGCGCGCCCGAATCGGCGACCGACCAGAAAACACGTGCTCAACGCCTTTCGGCATCAGAGGTGTTGTCACAAGGTATCGTGGGTGCTTCCTGGCGCAAGAGAGACAGTGCTCAACGCCTTTCGGCATCAGAGGTGTTGTCACTTCTACTGGTGATTCCGCAAGAAATAAACAACCAGTGCTCAACGCCTTTCGGCATCAGAGGTGTTGTCACTTTGCGTATGGGTGTGGAGTTTAGTTCTAATTGCTCTGTGCTCAACGCCTTTCGGCATCAGAGGTGTTGTCACCACGATTGTGGCATCGCTACGTTCTTCGAGGGTGTAGTGCTCAACGCCTTTCGGCATCAGAGGTGTTGTCACACCATAAATTGGTTTACGTCCTGGTTTTCTTTGTATGTGCTCAACGCCTTTCGGCATCAGAGGTGTTGTCACCAAAGAGCGCCCTTGGGCGACCTGGAAAGGTCATGTGCTCAACGCCTTTCGGCATCAGAGGTGTTGTCACGAGGATGCGTGGACGGGTTGGGCAAAAGATGCTTTGTGCTCAACGCCTTTCGGCATCAGAGGTGTTGTCACCCATAACTTCACCACAACATATAAATTCATAATCTAACGGGTGCTCAACGCCTTTCGGCATCAGAGGTGTTGTCACTTCGTACGGTTCACTGCACCATGCACATTGTTTTGTTTTGTGCTCAACGCCTTTCGGCATCAGAGGTGTTGTCACTGAAAGCCGAGCGAGGTTCTCTGCCCTCCGCTATAGGTGCTCAACGCCTTTCGGCATCAGAGGTGTTGTCACTCATGTCTCGTTCCTTTCCACATACAATACGTATCGTGCTCAACGCCTTTCGGCATCAGAGGTGTTGTCACCACTGATGCGTACGAAGTCTTGCTTAATTTCTTTGTGCTCAACGCCTTTCGGCATCAGAGGTGTTGTCACCGCGGCCCTTGCAGGTCGTTGCCATATAAGGGTTTGCAGGCATGGTTTTCAAGCACTCTCGCCGACCGTTGGCGCAGTTTCGTGAATCGAGTTAAAGGTAGGGTGGGGCAGTGGTTTGCCTTGGCCGTTAACCCGTTGCAATCTGCGGCATTATGGAGTCGGCGCGCTTTTTTCAAGCATTTCATAGAGTAGTTCCGGCAATAAATCGTTGTCGTTCAAGATGTTCTGCTAAAAGGGCACGCATTGAGCCGTTTCACGGGCCGATGCTTGAACGCCTATACAATCGTGTACGTATCCGTTTCGTCGGGCCAGTGCGTGTTGGGGTTGCGCGTCCTGAGCTTCGTTGTACAATGGTCGCACAGCCCCACGATGAGCACGTCGTCTTCCTTCATCATAATCTTTGAAAGCTCCCAGCGCAAGCGTTCCATGTCCCGCTCGGAGAGGTGACATCGGAACACGCTGTATTGGAGGCGGACCCCGAACCCTTGCAAGGTCTTGGCGACCCGCCTGAGCCTTTTGTCGTCGCGAATGTCATAAGAGACGATGTACCAGTTTTTCACGTGAGACTACCTCAGGCGGCTTCGTGCGAACAGGCCCGGTTCGCCAGTCCACTCTTTCTCGAGCAAGCGGGTTTCAAGTTCCATCGTGCGGGCGTAGGAAAGGGAGTAGCCGATGACGGGATGCTTCCACTTCTCGGCCAGGCGCCGTTCGTACAGTTCGATGGCTTTCTTGCGTCCCGCGTCACTTAACCACACCTTGTATTTGGTGACGGAGAAGTCCGCTCGAGGGTCCCATTGGCGCCGATTGATGGCGCCGATGAGGGGCATATCCCACAGGGACGTCCGGAAGAGCTCCATGAGGTCGAGTACGAGTGGGTGGGCCGCCGAACGGGGCGCGTGGTAGAACCCCAGCGCGGGTTCGAGTCCCACGGCCAGGACCGCCTGGAGCGTCGTTCGGTACAGGAGTCCATAGCCGAAACTGAGCAGCGCGTTGAACCGGTCGCGTGGAGGACGGCGGGTGCGTCCCTTGGGTTTGAGCGAGCTCGGGACATCTTCAGCGAGGATGTGTGGCACGGCGGCGAAGTAGGCTTTGGCTGCGGCTCCTTCGTGTCCGCGGATGGAGTCGCATGAGTCCGCGCGGGAGATGGCCTTCAGTGAACCGCGTATTTTGTTAATCGACGCGTCGATTTCCTCCGGCCGTGTCTTTGCTCCGCGCGTTGCCCGCAGCAGGTAGCGCAGTTGCGTTTCGCCCTTGGCCGACGCCAGCCGCTGTGTCAGCCCCAGACACGTTTCCGCATTGGTCAGTGCCTTGTATTGGCGAATGCGGCGCTGTACGCCACCGGTCCCGGCCGCCAGCGCGCCCACGTAGTAGCCGCCGCCCGAGAACCAATGCACCGGCACGCCATTTGCTGCGCAGAGGTGAAGCGCCTGCGTCGTGACTTGGACCGCGCCATGAACGATGAGTGCCTCGGCGTCATGGATGGGAATCGACATGCGGGCCGAATCGTCGCCCGTGACCACGAGGGTGTCCCCGGAACGGCCGACGCGGGCCCCCGGCGTGGTGACGTGGACGGTCTGTCCGTCGGGCACGGGAGGAAACAGGCGCACCGGTTCCCAATCGGGGCGGCTGGCAAGGCGTTCCTCTTCCGGCAAGCAGACCGGCGCCAGTGAGCAGCGAATGCACAGGTGCTCGTTCGGCGCGACGGGCGGGCGGTCCGTAGAGGCCTGGAGCACACGGGCGCGCTCGATGGCATCCATCACGGCCTGGCGCGCCTCCTCGTCTAGCGGAACACGCACCGTCACGTTGTCGGCGTGGTAGCGCACGCGGCCCTCAGCAACGTGCTTGCCCATGGCCTCTTCGAGCAACATGCCATATGCGGACACTTGGAGTGCATCCGAAGGCCATGCCGCCGCCTTCTTATCGGCGAGCCGCTTTGCTCGACCCCGCTTATGTTCATACGGGGTCCACGCGCCCTCCCGGTGGCGAATGGCATCGACTTTGCCCTTCAAGCCAAGCGACTCACTGGCCAGTTCGAACGTGCGGACATCCGCAGCATCTTCCTGGGCCAGTTCCTCATGCAACGCCCGGCCCGCATACACCCGATCATCGGCTATCCGAATCTCCTCGACCTCTTCGAGGTAGAACAACCGCTCGCAATACGCCAGCGCATGCAGCGCCATCACCCGAATGAGGGGTTCGTGGCTCCCGGTCATTTCTTCCTGCTCGCTTCCGGCGGCTCAATGGTAATCCACCGTGGGTCGCCTTCTCGGGGTTGTTGAAGGGCTGCTTCATGAAGTCGGAATTGACCCCAGCGCGTTCCCTTCGAACCGACGTGATCTACCCACACGGGAAGTGGGTATTCACCGCGATCATCTCGCACGAGCCATCGGGCCTGTTGTTCGCTCCACGAGGGAGAGAATACAACCTCGTCGACGAGGTCTCGGCTCTCGCCGAGGCACAGCCCTCCATAGCGTGTGATGTTTTCCGGTGATTGGCTTGCGCGAAGACGTTGCGCCAGCGCGCCGTCCAAGACCCACACGCCGATTTGCAGGCCTGTGAGGACTTCCTGGTAGTCGGGACGTCTGTTACTGCCTGTACCGGGAGAGACTTTTCTGTTTTTGACGTGCCACGCCGTGCGAAGCACCGTAGAGACGGCCGGCGCACAGGTAATCGCAAGGGCAAGCTTGGTTCCGATGTACTCGTACCGGTCTTCCTCACCAACGAGCGAAAGCAGAAAGCCGTAAACGGTGGCTGGTGGCGGAACGCGCTCTGTCTCGAGATATTCGCGGGCATACGGTTTGCGGAAACTACACACCGGCACCGAGACTCTAAGGTTTATCGCATTCATGACCGAACGCCCTCGTTCTTGAGTCCGTCCAATTGACTCTTCAGAACGGTATTGAACGCCTCAACGCCTTTCTTGACGCCGGGAAAAGCATGGATACCCTCCAGCGCCTGGATTTCCGGATCTTCGGCGAGCAGGCCGCCGATATATAACTCGTCCGCGTCGATATCGCCGTTTCGCACTCGGGACTGGAGCCTCGGCGCCTTGATGTTTCCGTCCTCGTCCTCTTCGAAGCAATACAGTAGCCTTGGCGCCGGGTCTTGGGTAAGCCGCAGAACGATGGATTCCGGCGAGAAATCGAACAGAAACCGACTGTGGTTCCCCGCGACCTCGCCGAGATTGGCAATCGCCTCTACGGCATCAAAGACGCGGGCTTTCTCGCGTAAACGTTCTGGGGTGATCGCAAAGCCGTATTGGTAACGCGTGGCGTGCACTTCCGCGCCGTAAAGACTGGTACGACCTTTCTCACCGCTTTTGGCGTTGAAGGTGATGTCGCCGGCGTAGGGGTTTGTTGAAATGGCACGGCTGACTTCCAAAACGCCGCGGCGCTTGTCCGCGTGTCCTTTTTCTCCCTCACTCTTGCCACCTTCGGCCACCATGTAACCCAACAGATCATCGTCGACATAGGTCTGCCCACCATCTTGCCGCCACCCTTCCCATTTCGCGTCGCGCCATTCGTGATCCTCCTTCTCGTCATTCCATACGCGGTTTACAGGCATCCCTTTCCTTTGCCAGTAGTAGCGCATGGCCCAGCGGATGGCTTCCGCGGAAACGGTGGTATGTACCTGGCCTTGCCAGAGCAGTTTCTGGAGGGTGGTGATGTTTCCCTCGTTCTCCCCACGATTGTTCGCCGCGACGCCGTTAGCTGTGACGACGGCGCCAAAAATGTGTAGACTCATTGTTCGACCTCCTTTTGTCCTGTTGTTGTTTCAATGTCTTCTGTCCCTTTACCCGTGTACGAAGCGAGCGCCAGCAGGGCCAGGTCACGTGCCCGCTGCCAGTCGGGACCGGAAAACAGCGGCAGGATTTGCTGCCAGGATTCCTGCAACGTTCTGTTTAACCCGCCCCGTGCGAACAGATCGGCCAGTTCGGCACGGAGTGTCCGGGCGTTCTTGACACGCATCAAACCTGTGCGCATACGTTCGAATTCACGATCGAACGGGATGACCTCGCCCCGCTTGGTGGCCTGTGCCGCCAGTGCACCGTACCGATTCCGGATCGCAGAATGTACCGCACTGACAAACTTCTTGTCGGCGTCATACTCCCATGCTGTTTCTTCCACCATTTTCTTCAGTCCTCCTTTCTCGTACGAAACGAGTCTCGCTTGCTTTTGGGAACTCATCAAGTGTGTGAATCCGTGAAACCAGTCACGACCTGCGGCGATGTTGTCAGCGACGAGCCCCCTGCATAGACTTGTGGCAACGAAGTAGGTATTCGTCGGGTTTGGGTCCTTCCTGGTGGGCTTGCTTTCCCTAATTACTATTCGGTTAGGAATGCAGCGCCACGCATGATCGAACAGGTCTAGACTATTTTCGTCCACACCTTCGATTGTCGCGACGCCGGTTCGAGTTTTCTGTAGGCTTGACCAGGTGACAGTACCCATCGTGGTCACCGTACACCCATTGACCCCCAACTGATCCAAGGCATCGTTTGCCTTCAGCGCAACGAGCGCGGCAAGTCCGGCGTCGCCCAGGCCGTCGGCGGAAAGGCGTTCTACGGGGGTTTCCAGATAACGTCCATAGCATCGACTGTATGATTCGAGGTCGTAAACATGCGGCAAAACGATGGCGGTACCACGCCTGGCATCGAACTTGCCGTCGAGACCACGGTGGGAAAGCCGAAAGTAGAGGGAAGCCACTGGCGCGTAAAGGAGACAGAGCACTCTCTCCGGGGTCTCTTCGATTTCGGTGCCGGAAAGGCTGCTGTGACGCTCGGCCGCCCCCGGGTACAACCATTCTTTGATGCGACATGCGGGTCTTATTCTCCCTTTCGCGTCCAGAAAGAGCTTTCCAGCCGTTGCATGTGCGTAGGGTCTGACGAACGGTCTATAAGACACAACAGCAGTCTTTTCACCAAAATCAAAGGAGCGCTGTCTCTCGGGAGTACCTTTCGGTATCATGTTCTGTTTGTTATGCTGGAGAAACGTCATCTGCAGCGCTTGATTGAGGGCGATTCTTTCAAGGTCCCCCATTGCGTGCGCGCGGTGGGCGGCAAAGCTTATGACCCCGTTCTCATCCATTCCGAAAGACTCTTTCGAAAGGCGCCCAAAGAAATCCTGGGGCGGCCCTGTCCATGCAAGCTCGACGGACTGCTGTGATAACGTCCATGAAGCGTTGTCGAATGTTGCGCCGATATCGTCGAAGTATTTTAAGGTCATGTGAAGCCCCGCTAAACCTACGCGGTGCACGTGTGCCATGCCTGGCGCAAACAGTTGAATTTCTAAAGACTGTTCCATGTTGCTCCCCTCGTTTCATCGTACGTCATGACGCCGCTTGGCGTGATCAGATGTCGCCCGCGTCGCGGCCAGGATTTCCACGCATCGCCCTTTGGGATAGGCATGGGGATGGCGTTTTCTACGAGAGAACCTTGTTCGAGATCCTCCGTACGGACCACGTCAATGGCATAGCTGGCCTCTTCGACGGCCCGCTTGTCTTTCAGTGAGGACCAAAGACCGTCCAGCCATTCGCAACGTGGAGCGGGTCTAATATCAGAGGTGTTTTGAGAGGTAATATCAATAAATGCCTTTGCCACGTCGCTTTGCGCCTTTGGTTGCCTGTCGCAAAGCATGTTCAACCATTCCTCAGCGCCTTGCCAAAGGTCCTCTTGATAGGGCAGCAGGTTCTCCGGCGTTATGAAAAGCGCTGGCGCGGGTTGCTTTGGGATTTCCTCGAACCGATTCAATCTTCCGAGGCGCTGAATCATGGCCGGAACGGGTGCAGTTTCAGAGACCAATAAGTCGGCCGAGAGGTCCAGGGACATTTCGGCGACCTGGGTGGTGACCGCCAACATGGCAGGTTTTTCCGGAGCGAAACCGTCGATGACCTTGCGCTGGCGGGCCAGTCTGTCTCTGTACCTATAGCGACTGTGGAATGGCTCAACGGGGAGACCTAACTGCGAGGCAATACCGAATGTGTGCATGGCGCGGTTTATCGTGTTGCAGACCCAGAGCACCTTCCCCCCGTCTCTGAGCGTTGATTGCGTGCATTGCCAGGCGCCTTGGGCGTCTATCCTCATCACGTAATAGCGTTTCGCTTTCTCTCTGACCTGAGGGCCCTTGATGACGTGAAATCGCCCACGGGCCTCACAACACTGCTGCAAAGCCCGTTTTCTCGACGGCTGCAGTGTGGCGGTCATCAACAGGACCGGACTCCCTCGGAACGTCTGCAGGAAGCGAAGGAGGTAAGAGAACAGCCGGTCACTGAACGCATGGACCTCGTCAAACACGAAAACCGACCTGGCTAGAACTGGCCATGCGTAAAGCCCTCTGCGCACGTTTTCCAGTAAGCCAAGGACGGTGTGGGCCGTACAGACCACAGCAGGGCAAGGCCATGTTTCTAAGGCTTCGAGTCCACTTCGCCGAAGCTCGCTCTCTTCGTGACCAGGTTGCGGCATATTCTCTAACAGACGGTAGTCGACCTCTGCTCGACCATGAACAAGCAGGGCGTCGAAGTCAGGGTCGCGAAGATAGCCAGCAAAACCCTCGGATGCAGTACAGGTTGTGGGATAGCAGAAGAAGAGCCTTCCGTTTTCTGCGCGCTTTGATGCCCACAGATAGGCTGCAACCGTCTTGCCGGTACCGCAGCCCGCTTCGATGAGTACGGTGTTGCCGGTTGTCCTTGCGGCCTGGCTCTGGAACTCAAGGGGTTCTTTGGTACCGAGCCGGTTCTTAACGAGGCGGTGAACCTGTCGTTTGGTGAGCGTTTTGCCAAGTTTACCTTCCAACCAGGATAGGTAGTCTTCCGTCTTCGTGGGCAAGGCAGAACCCGCCAAGTCGGCCGCCATTAATGTGGCCTTTATTGATGCAATGAGTATCTTCTCTGTTTTGTCGAAGTCGTGGTCGAGATCGCGCTGAAGAGTCAGCAGGAGCTTTCGCAATTCGCCTCGGGAGAGAAGGCTGTAGGTTCTGTTCTGTAACGTTGGGGCATTCGCGAGATGGAACCTGCCACAGCCCGCTTCCAACAGGGCGCGGAATTGCTCATGTCCGGTGAGAACCTCGACCGATGTGCCTTGGCGTTGGTCGCCGAAAGGGTCGGGGAATTTCAAATGATGACCACTGATGGCAAACAACGCACCGCATTTTGCCCAGTTAGGTAGTTCGCCCCACATGGGTTGAAGCCAACTCTCCAACTCGTGAACAATGACTAGACTCAATATCTCGTGGCGAATGCCCTGCTGAAACAAGGGTTCTTCCAGCATGCGCTGGAAATGACTATTGGCTTTTCCCCAGTCATGCATCCATGCACTCAGGATTACCGCCTTTTGCCAATACTCGGTAGTTCTTGAGTCGCATTGGGTAATACTGGCCACCGCTGAGGCAAGTGTTGCGGCGAGATGGTCGGCGGCCAAGCACACAGCCTCCGTGTGGCCCACCAGCGTTTCTTCGTGTTTGACTTTTCCTGGTTCAGATGGGCTCTTAGCCAGTAAAACTGTGGAAGCATTCATCACTTGTCCCCTTGGTCGGGACGAATATGCCGCAGCCGAAGTGTCTTCGGCCGCCGAGGCCGTTTTCTTGGAGTCGGATTGAATCGTCGGCGCTGAGTTCTCGCACCTCGAGGGCGTATCCGACGACTTCTTTGTCGCGTATGCGTATGGTGCGCCGGATGAAGGGCGATCGGTCGTCTTCCAGTCCTGAGCGTCCTTCAAAGGATTTCTCTCCTTGGCGTTTCAGGAGGCCGGGAACACCCTTGATGCCGAGGGCGGCGAGTTGACGGGCCACGGCTTCCAGGAACGGGCCCGGTTCCAGGAAGCCCTTAATGGTCACAAGGCGGCTGTACAGCCTTGGTGCCGGCTTAAGGGGCCGGATCTCGAGTGTGCCGACTTGTATCGTGCCACCGTCTATGCGAAGCTGTTTTCCGGCCAAGGGCAGGATCTCGCCGATCAACACGCTTTCTATGCGTATTATGAGGCGACTTTCGATCGTAAGGGCGAGTGTGCGGTCGCCCATAAGTCGCCCGTTTATGGGATGAACGGCGATGGGTAAAGTGGGCGCGGTATCGGGAGTTTCTCCGGAATCGGGTGAGGTAGGTGGTAGGTGTATGGAAGGGATGTGTTGGCTGATGGCGCTGTAGAGCGCGTACCCGTGATCGGCCGGGATGCTCCGGCCGGTTACTAGGAAAGCGAGATCGACATAAGACATGACTACGCCCTTTCTCAAGAGTTCTACACAACACTTCGCGGTTAGGTATATCGAGATAGAAGGTATTAACCTAGAAAAAGCACTTGAACCACGGAGAGCACGGAGCCCACAGAGTAAATAGCCGACTTATCCGGACGAACCGGTTCACCCAACGGGTAATGCTTATGACATCCCAAATGTGTTTGTAAGTCAAGTATTTGCCACTCCGTGCCTCCGTGTTCTCTGTGGTTAATTGCCGTTTTTAGGATTAAGCGTTCACGGGGCAAAACGTCAATAGAATCAGGGGGTCCCGTATTGAGACCGCAAGCACAGGGACAGTCCCTGCTCGCAAGCTCGCGAGAACAATCTCTGTTTTACCCCGTTTTTGTGCCTGTTCTCTAGTCTTTCGCTGAATTCGCCGCCCGAGACGTTACGAAAATATCATTTTTCGAGAGGGGAAGCAAGCAATACACTGAGAAACTCGTTACCAAGAGGAATGAGTACATTTCACAATGCTTTGATCTCGTAGACGATCTTCGCCATCCAAATCAATCGACCCCCTCAGGAATCTCGCCCGGATAATTCCCGTGGTGGGCGGTTCAAGCGGTCTTCGTATGCGTCCGCACCACGCCGTGCCATGGCGCTGGAAAGTGTATTGAAAGGCGGGATTTGGCGGAAGGAAACCGGCGCGTCGAGCCCCCCGGGTTGCGTTGGTAATGATTGGGGGCTATGCTTGCAAGTAAACGGACGAGGCCAGCAAGAGGCACTGTGGAAAGGAATAGGGAAAGCATGAGCACAGGGCACAATACGCGGCGGAACTTTCTGAAAACCGTGGGCCTGGGCGCGGCGACATCGGCTCTTGCGCGGCGCGCCGGTTCGGCGCAGCCCGCTGGAGGGCACAACGTTGTATTGTACGTGGTGGATGACCATGGGACGGATGATGCCGGATGCTACGGCAACCCCGTTATCAGAACGCCGGGTCTCGACCAGCTCGCCGCCGAGGGTACGCGATTCACACACGCGTTTTGCACCTCGGCCAGTTGCAGCGCGAGCCGGTCCGTGATCCTATCCGGCCTGTACAACCACGCCAACGGCCAGTACGGGCTCCAGCACGGATACCACCACTTCGCCTCTTTTGACCACGTCAAGACTTTGCCCGTGATGCTCAGCAAAGTAGGGTATCGAACGCTCTGTGCAGGTAAGTATCACGTGGCTCCTGAGGAGGCGTATCACTTCCAGCGATGTATCAAGCGCAAGAATCCGCCGCAAATGGCCGATGAATGCCGGGAGTTCATCACCGGCAAAGGCGACGCGGGCGACGGCGATCGGCCGTTCTTCCTATATTTCTGCACAACCGAGCCGCATCGCAACTTCAACCGCGTGGGCTCGGACCCCGTCGACCCGAAGGACGTAATCGTTCCTCCCTACCTGCCCGACATTCCCGCGTGCCGCGAGGAACTCGCCCAATACTACGGGTCGGTTCAATTAGCGGACAAAGGGCTGCTCCGGCTCATTGAAATCCTGCGGGAAACCGGCCATTGGGACGACACGCTCATCATCTACGTGTCGGACAACGGCATCGCATTTCCGGGCGCAAAGACCACGCTGTACGAGCCGGGCATGCGGCTGCCGTGCGTCGTGCGCAACCCCCACCAACAAAAACGCGGCATCGCGTGCGACGCCATGATCACCTGGACCGACCTGACGCCGACCATCCTCGACTTCGCGGGGGCCATGCCACAAGACCCCAAGTTTCACGGCCGTTCGTTCATGCCGGTGCTCGACGAGGAAAGGCCGCGTGGGTGGGATGAGATATACGCCTCGCACACGTTTCACGAGGTCACCATGTACTACCCCATGCGGGTCGTTCGTACCCGCCGCTACAAGCTCATCTGGAACATCGCTCAGGGGTTGCCCTACCCCTTTGCCTCCGACCTCTGGGCGTCCAAGACATGGCAATCCGTCTTGGCCCGCGGCGACACGCACTACGGCAAACGCACAATCGAGGCCTATCTTCACCGGCCCGAGTTCGAGTTGTATGACTTGGAGAGGGACCCCCACGAGGTGAATAACCTTGCGAAAGACCCCAAACACGCCAAGGTGCTCGATGAACTCAAGGCAAAGCTGAAGGCATTTCAGAAACGGACGAATGACCCGTGGATTCTCAAATGGGAGCACGAATAACCGCTGGTTATCCACGATCACGCTCGGGGCAGATCATGAGTCAAACAGAATTCGTACTTGCCGACAACCGTTTGTCCGTATGTGCGACCGCCTTGGACCGATATAAGTGTGCATGACCGAGCTCGTGTGCCAACGTCACGTAAGCGCGTGCTAATCCTTGGCGCGCTCAAATACGACGCAGCCCTCCCCGCCCTTGGGCGGCGGCCAGGCGATGTAGAGGCAATGCTTCTCGAACACGAGCGGCGTCTGGCCCCTGTTGGGGTGATCTTCCGCCCCGTCGTACCACGAGAGCTGCATGAACACATTTGAGTGCCGCCAGCGATGCACGCCCCGCTCGACCTCACCCGACGCGTACGTGATAGTGATGTTGTGGTCCCGATGGAACTCTATCCGCTGCAGCGGCAGTCCATCCGTGCGCATGTCGGAATCCCTGGGGTTTCGGACCGTACCGATTGCATCCCACGCGCCCACGAGTTGCTTCACCTGGTGCCAGTACGCATCTGGCCCAAAGCGCTTTCGGTGCAAGCCGTGGCCCCCGTCCTGCATGGCCGTACTCGCGCCTGTTATCGCGATCAGGAACACGGGCACGACCGCCCGCCCCAGCCAGTATTTCAAGCCCACGTTCCAGCGCGGGTCACTGGGCGGCGTCTGCGCGTGTTTGGGCACCTCAGCACACACGGCCTTGCGCCCCCAAGGACTATCACCATCCATGTCATCAGCACCGCGGGCACCCAGAAGCTCATGCCCACGAGCAGCAGCACCTCCTTGCGGGGGTCGGGCTGCTGCTGGATGAACGCGCCGACCACGGGCATCCAGGTGAGGAACAGGAACACGATTGTCCCCTTCCCGTAGCTCGTCGGCGGTACGATGACGAGCGCGTCGCGGCTGTACAGATACAGGCCGTAGAGCGCGACAGCGGTGAACAGGCAGCCGCCGATCAGGTACCACAGCCCTGGCATCATGCCTAGCACGGGCTCGTCGAGCGCCGAGTGATAGCGATAGACCCAGGCCATGGGCGCACGGCGCAGGTTCACCCACATCATCGCGATGAGCATGACAAACACGGCGTAGATATCGAGGGGTTTGCGGGGCACGTCCTCATCGGGCGGCCCCAAGCCGCCGCGCAGCAGGCGCAGGACGCCCAGGGCGATGGCGAGGCCCATGAGGAAGCCAAAACTCTCCTCGGCGATTTTCCATGTGGCCCTCTGGCGCCACGCCGCGAAAGGCCCCCATTCAACGTAGAATGGATGACGGATGAACACGGCCGCGGCGAACGCGATCCCGCCGCCGAGCAGCCCGTACATGCACAGCATCAGCGCGGCGCGGTTTTGCTGGCGCACGAGGTAGATGACGAGCACCACGAGGATACCAAGGACGCCGCTCCAACCCTCGCTCCGGTGTGGCGGGGCCAGTCTGAGCCCGCCGAGCTTTGTGAATGCGAGGTAGCTGGCCCACCACCCCACCGCGCACCAGAAGAACAGACTCGTGGCGGGGCGGTCCTTCGGACGGACCAGCCAGTAAATCGCGCTGATCACGGCTGCGATCGTCGCGGCGTGCCAGTCGCAGTCGTGGAAGTGCTCGACCGTCAGCCGCATAAAGAACTGTCTTGGGGCGGGACTGAAGAGGAGGTAAAGGTGCACCGACAGAAACGCTGCGCAAATGGCCGTGAAGGGACCGACGAACCGCTGCAGCCGCGAACGCGGTTGCGTGAACGCAAGTCCGAGGATCGCCCCGCCAACGCCGGCCCACAGCGCGCCCAGGAAAAACAGCATGGCGTAACCGTATAGCACATCCGGGAACGAGTCGGACACCGTGTACTTCGGGTGCTCCATGTAGCTGAACGAGCCGCCCCAGGCCCAGCCGACCGCGCCGAACAGCCCCGCCACCGCTGCGCGCCGGTACCAGTCCAAGCGGCCCGAGGCCAGGCACACCGCCATGCCCAGCAGCGCCCCGGGCACCATGGCGCCGCCCTCGTGGCCGACCACGCCGCGGTAGCCCCAACCAAAGGCCATGGTCAGCGCTGCAAGCACGCAGAGATATGCCGCGTTGGACCGCTGTGCTTGTCCCGTTCCGCCGACTGTCGCTTCGCCCATTCGTACACGCCTCCTGTCCGTGCCGCCGGCTACGGTTCCAGCGCGGCGAGGGGCACACGGCTGATGGCGATGTCCTCTTTCCCCACAGAGTATATCACCCAGAGAGCGTCATCTACCACGACGGTCCATGGATGAGGCAATTGCGAAGTTCGGAAGTGGTGTAGGGTTTGGGACTTGGGAGGAGAGGGGGAAGGGATTCACCC
>CAYRLQ010000082.1:0-15321 GCA_964425145.1 uncultured Nitrospiraceae bacterium | reverse complement strand
GTTTTGTTTGTGAGCAAACCGGCTCGGCCCTTGGTACCGTGGCCGAGCTGGCTCTACAAGGTCCGGCCGGGCGATACCCTCTACCGAGTCGCGGTGAAGAATCGAATTACGGTGCAGCAGATTCTCGCGTGGAACGGCCTCGAGGAAGACGCTCAACTCAAAGCCGGCGACGTACTGTTTATAGCACATCACTCAGTGCCTATACGCCCTGGAGAACAGTCGCACACGGTGAAATGGTCTGAGTCCATATACACTATAGCCAAGCGCTATGGAACCACCGTGAATCAACTGCAGGCCTGGAACAATCTGCCTGATTATGCCAGTATTTCTGATGGCGACCTCCTCTACGTTTCAGAGCCCCTCGTGGCTGCGAATCCCCCGGGAATACAGTTTCACACCGTAGGCCTCGAGGAAGACCTTACTTACGTAGCGGTACTCTATCAGGTTCATCCAGACGCTCTCATCGAGTGGAACCAATTGGACCCATCAGGCGCTGTTCGGGAAGGACAGCAATTGGTCGTTTCCAGCCCCTTAGCAACAGAAGATGCCCAATCGTCCGTCGATTCCATCCTGGCCCGCCTGGCATCGAAGCCTGTGATCACTCCTCACCGCGTCGCTTTTGCAGCTAACGTGACAGAACAGCAATCACCGTTGACCGATGTTATACTCCTCGGCGACACATTGGCGACGATAGCCGGGCGCAACGGCATTCTCATCGAACAGTTGGGGGAATGGAATGCCTTAGACGAAGCGTCCACGTGCCGAGTGGGCGATCCCTTGATCGTCTCAGACCCATCCCGGCCGGTAAGTCCACTGGCACAGTACGAACGTGCGCTGCAGGGCAAGTATACGCGCAGCGTTGCCTTGCAGGCATGCATGTCTGACGCAAACAGCCCGACTCTCTTCGAGTTCGGGGCTTCTTCGATGGGAAACGGGACCCTCGAGCTGTTTTTGAACGGAGATCGTGTGCTCCTCCTTCCTGCTACTCCGCAGGGAGAATCATTTTGGAATCAAGACGCTCTGCGCGTTGCCGAGGTAAGCGTCGATCGGCGGCTAGGTGATCTTGCGGCCGATGAGTTTGCAGAAACGGGCCGTCTCGAGCGGGCCGAAACGCCTGTCGAAGAAGACACCGATGCCCTTGAGCCGGCCGATGTGGAGAACGGAGCAGGTACTGGCGATGTCGGGGGTGAGGCAATCTTCAGGAAAGCCACCGCCCGGTCTGAAAAGGACCTCGTCCAACTGGCTTTCAAGCTAACTGGAGATAGTAAGCAGGCCCAGGGCATTTACCGTTTGGTAATTCCCGCGTCCCTCGTTAAACCGCGAAGACCCATTACAATGGGCTGGAAAATGACTGCCGATAATCCACATAGCGGTTTTGTCCTTGAGGGCTTCCCAGCGCTATCTAAGCCTGCCCTAACTCTCGACCTTGGTGGCACTGAGCTCGGCCTGTATTTGGCCGTCATCGATCCTGTGAGCGGAAAGGTCATCGATTGTTGCGTGTTCAATCCCTATCTGCCGTTCGAAGGCGCGCGGTGCGCTGATTATTTGAGAGCCCTTCCCGATGGCGCTATAGTGGCCGGGGTAGTCTACGACGACGCCATGTTCAGAGGCTTGGCGTGGGTAGACGCGTTACGCGAGGATTTCGGGGCTGACATCCCCAGAAGCCCGGAATGGGATACCATGAAGATTACGCCGCTTTATCGCTCGAGCTTTGTCTGTGTGGCTGTGAAGGGCGCCCCGCCTAAGGCAGGTTGGATAAAGCGTTCACTGGCAAAACGGATCGTATTGAGTCTGCGAAAGGGCCAACAAATCCCTGGCACCAATCTCGATCTGCCCCTTGACGTACACCTGGTAAGTGGAGGGGCCTACGCAGGGCCTGAAGCACACCTGTGGGTGGCCCCATCCGCAATGGCCTATCAGCGGATACTACTTTCACAGGAACAAATCTCAGCAACTCAGTCTCAGGAACTCATCCGCGTTGTGGTCGATTTAGATAGGTATTATCGCGTTGGAAAAATCCGGCTTTCAGGCGCCAATCCTTTCGAGGGTGCAAGCAGATACACTGTCCGCGCTTGGGACGAGGAAAAGGATGCGTTTACCGATTGCGATCCTCCGATTCATTTTTCAGGGGACCCCGGTAGTGCTCGCTTTTATGAGATAAAGCCCCGTTTGACGTCAAGGATACTGATCGATGTCACAAAAGGTGGTGAACGGGGCTTAAACTTAACGGAAATTGCACTGTTCGCCAGGGTCGAGGAATCGGCTCACGGGCCAATGAATTGATCTTCTCGCCGGAATACGCAATTATTTGTGGCGCTACGCATAACCGGGCTCAAGCAAGTCCACGCTTATAAAAACGGTCATGAGCTATCCATTAAAAGCGTCCATCGTTATCCCGTCATACAACAGAAAGGCCGATCTCTGTGAATGCTTGAATGCGTTGCCTTTAGATTCCTTGGACAGCCACCGCATTGAAGTTATCGTCGTAGATGATGGTTCCACAGACGGCACCATTGAACTCCTGCGGTCGGATTATCCTCAAATACGGCTCCTCGAGAATGAGCAGAACAGCGGGCCGGCATTTTCCAGAAACCGGGGAACGCGGGCCGCGCGCGGCGAACTCGTCATATACCTCGATTCCGACGCCGTACCTTCGGAATCGTGGCTTGACGAAATGCTCAAGCACGACGACGGTCAGACGGTGCTGCTCGGCTGTATCAAGGACTATGCTGGTGACCGTATCCAGGGCGGTCCGCGGCGAGCCACGTTCATCGGAAAAAGCATCCGATGCCGCCCTGAGCAGGCCAATACGGGTGCAAGCTGCAACCTGGGCATCCCAAGACAGTGCTTTGTGGACATTCGGGGATTCGACGAGGAGATCCCTTACTATTTTGAAGACTGCGATCTGTGTATTCGTGCTGGCAAAGCCGGCTACAAGGCCACGTATCTGGCCGAGGCCGTCGTTCGCCATAAGGGCACGGAATTCAAGAAGGGCAAGGCTGTGTGGATGCAGGAGCACAACAGCACCTATGCCATGCTCAAGGCGTATCGAGGAAAACCACTCCACTTTTTCCTCTTTACCCTGCTCAATTCCTCGTGGGTCCTATGGCGCGTGATTACACTCGCTTTGAAGATGAATCTTGCCGATAGCCGCCGGATTATTTCCGGATGTGTCTCCGCCTATGCGCGTTTCTACAGGGGCAAGACACATCAATCCCCCTTTTAGTGGAAATCAAGGCTTGACCCCTTTACAGTGAGAAATGAAATGGGCAGCCATAAAAAGCAAGCACTCCGCCCGTCGCCGCCGAAGTCGGAGCAACAATGGACCTTTCGCACGACGTCCCTTTTCCTTGCTCTTTTTCTGGCCTTGCTTGCGTTTCACCTTATCGGCAATGTGTGGTGGTTGAAGCACGATAATCTCCCGCAGGTGAATGATCCAGGGGTCCACTTGGGATTCGCGAAGACCTTCTACCGGACATTCACCGATCCGGACCAGCCCAATGTCCTGAAGCGGTTTGCGGCAGGCAGAAAGATATCTACTGGGATTTACACCCCCCTGCTCCAAGTTGCCGGGGCGGTGACGGCGATGATATTTGGCGAGAGCAAGGCAGGGTATTGCTTCGCAAACACCGTGGTGTTCCTTGGGCTGATCATTGCTGCATATTTCTTCGCGCGGTCGCTGTTCGACCGGTGGATGGCCCTCTACGCCGCATTCGTAGTCAGCCTTGTCCCCTTTTTGTACGGTATGTCTCGCCTGTTCTTGACCAATATGTTTTCCGCCTTTTTTGTGGTGTGCGCATATTGTGCGCTGGTCGGGAGCGCAGGCTTCCAGAGACGCCTATGGGTTATCGGCTTAGCGATAATCACCGGTTTGGGATTCTGGGCGCGTTGGACCACGCCGCTGTACTACGCGCTGACGGTTTGCCTTGTCTTCGGACGGGGCCTGGGCGAAACTTATGACACAGATAGGGGCGTGTTCGACCGCTCGAAACTGGCCCGAGTGATAGCCAACGGGTTGCTCTTTGTGCTTGTCTCGGCCGTGATAATCCTCCCATGGTTCTTGTTCAGAGCGCCTAATCTTGCTGAAGTGTATGTCCGAGACTTCGCGGCCACCATGAGCCGACTCGCGCCATTTAAGCCCTATACGTGGTTTACTTATCCCATTATGATTAACAACCAGGGAGCGTTTTTCGCTATGTCCCTGCTCGGGATTTTCGGCCTGGGCATGGCGTTGAGAAGAATGCGCGGCAACGTGCCTCTTTGCCTTCTCATTGTGTGGTTCCTCGGGTCGTGGGCGATGCTGATGGCCATTTGGTCTTGGCGCAATCCTTCGCCCCGTTACGTCGTTCCCCTGTTGCCATCCATCGCGCTCTTGTCGGTCTACGCGCTCAGCAGGATTACCCAACGACGATTGCGGCGCGTGGCCATGGCGCTGTTTGGCGGCGTGTTGCTCTTTCAATACGGCAACATTACTTTCGCCTCTTATGGCCCCATCGCCCGGCTGGAACTGCCAAGCCCTATACAACACCGATGGTTTGCGCGCACCGGAGACTCGGGGATTGTCGTGTACAAAGACAAGGTGGATGCCCTTCCTGCCAAGTATGGGCCGCCCTTCCAAGGGGAAAACTGGATCGACCGCGCCCTGAAGTCGATTGCCTCCGCGGAGATTGATCGGCATTTTATTCGATGGCCTCAAGCTAACATATTGCTGCTGGGTGCACGCAAGGAAGCCATCGAGACGGTCCAGATGGATTATTGGCCCATGCCGACACCCTTGGCAGGCGGACGCCGCGAGAGGACCATCGTAGGCTCTTACGTGCCTATGTCGCAGAAAGCGCCACGTCCAGCAATTACGGCGAGTGTTCGCACCGCCGGCCGGGAACGGCCCGTGTCGCTTTCGCCGGTCTTCGGCCAAACGGGCCGCCTCGCCTTCGACACGCCATGCAGGCTTTCCATTCGATGTGAGGACGTGATGGAGCTCAGTGCAATTTCCATGCGCTTTCCAGACTCTAACGTTGCCTTTTCGCACTACTCTATTCGCTATTATGACGCGCATCATGGAGAATTGGCCGAGTTTTCGCCGCCAGTAGAAGGCACAGGCCTTTCCATACACTATCACTTTTACGCTTTCGAGCCGGTAGAGGCGAGTGAAATACAAATCGAGGTGCGACGAGCGCCGGGCAAGTCTGACATGGTAACCCTCGAGAACATCGAGCTGTATCAGTTTGTGCCACAGCCGCGCCCATTTATACTGTCCGGCGTGAGCCTTTCTCCTGAAGCAATCGATTGGAGCGACCTCGACACGAAGGACTATATAATCATCGCTGAAAAGGTACGCTCGCCGTACTGGGCGTCCCGGCTATCGGGCGAATTCGACGTGCTCGATCGCTTTAAGGCCGGCATGCTGGGCCATTGGGAAGAGCGTCATTTTACCGTAATGGCTCGCAAGGAAAGACCCGTCATAACCTTCGAGACCACACCGGCTCTGCGAGTCAAGGTTTCAAACGACCGGTATCCCGACGGTCGGTGGGACCTCCCTTGGTGGCGCTCGAATCACACGACGGCCGTCCAGAACCCTGCCCATATGGATTACTGGGCGAGTCGGGTACCGTCGGTCGCAGAGGTATCCCTGGGGGGACTTTACGAGATCGACGGCATCGAGATCGTTCCCTATTCCGAGGAAAAAGGGGTGCAAGAGGCGCGCGTAGAATTCTGGGATGAAACGGGAGATTTGTGGAAAACTCTTTCGCCCGACCTGTGGCGTATCGACATGCCAAAGCACAAAACGGGAGAGAACAGGTGGGTGCCTAAAACCCTCCCCAAACCCTGGGGAAAAACGATATTTACCAGCCGGCTGAGGTTTGCGATGCTGCAAGGCGGTCCTGCTTCCGAGAACCTCGCGTACGCCTACGTTTCTAACATCTTTATCTACGGACGAAAGGCGGGAGAAGCACCATCAACACGGGCCTTGGCAAAGGTCATCCGCCGAAATACTTCCGAGTAATGTAAACTATTCGGTGTTTTCCTTGATAAAGCATAGGGTAAGCGTTCACGGACACATTTCACATTTTTCTTAGAGAAAGTACGCTCAAGAGGCCATCCTACCGCGGATTGCGCGGATTGAATGGCAATCGAAGACAAAAATCCGCGTGTATCCGCGTAGATCCGCGGTCTCAAAGGCTTGTTTTTGTGTACACAGTGCGAAATACCCCCGTGAACGGTTACAGCATAGGTTTTACAAGTAGAGGAGTCGCAATCGATGAACGATCGTTCTTATTTCTCATCTAAAACAACACACTTGTTCAAGAACGCGCCCCCTGTCCTTTGTGCGGCGCTGATCCTCTTTCACGTTCTGGCCAATGTCTGGTGGCTGAAGAACGATAATCACCCCATTGGGGCTGATGCAGCGCTGCACATGCAATTCGCCGAGCTTTACTACGAGGCCTTTACCAACCCCGATGCAGGCGGCTTTAAGGACCAGGCGGCGGCCATGCAAGACATACACAGCATGTACCCACCGCTGCTTCATTGCCTCGGCGCAGCCCTCTGGCTGATGAAACCTTACGATGCCGACGTAATGACCTTTGCAAACACCGTCGCGTTCGCGCTGCTTCTTCTTGGCCTGTATCTCTTCTGCCGTACCTTCCTGAACGGCTGGCAGGCCCTATTGGCGACGTGCGTGGCAAGCTTCACGCCGCTCCTTTATGGGTCGTCTCGACTGTTTCTCCAAGAGCCCATAGCGGCCACGTGTGTGGTGTGGGCCTACTGGGCGCTGGTGAAAACAGAGGGATTCAGGAACACCCGATGGTCATTCATATTTGCCGTGATCAACGGATTGGGTTTCCTGGCGCGTTGGACAACGTGCCTTTACTACATCGTACCTGCTGCGGTATTAGTGTGGGTAGGCCTAAGGGATACGCTCGCCCTGAAACCTGATGAACAAACGCGCAGAAAGGCACTCATCCGACTGGCGCTCAACATACTCCTGGTCATTGTCATTTCAGCGCTTATCTTCGGGCCGTGGTACCTCAACAATTACGAAACCATGACTGCCAAATATCAAACAGACTTTGCAGGTAAGCAAGGTGGGCTACGACTGTTTGACGCCAACAGATGGGCTTGCATCCCCGTGTTCATCATCAACACCGGTACCTTCTTGCCACTCTTTCTCGTGGCCATGGCAGGAGTTCCTGTGGCGTTGTCGAGAAAGCGGCGCAGCTTGCCTGTGGTCATGAGCCTGCTTTGGCTGGCAGGGACATACATGGTTCTGACGCTGCTGTGGCCGATAAAGGCGCCTGCGCCCCGGCACGTGGTTCAACTGCTTCCGCCGTTCGCCATACTTTCCGTGCTGGCGCTGTCGGCGATTCCGCCGGCGTCGTTACGGAAGACCGCGATTGCGGCGTTCGTGTTTGTCCTGATGTTCCAGTTTGGCAATCTCACCTTTGCTTCATACGGCCCGATAGCAAGGTGGGAAATCCCTGTGCTGAGGGCCAGCCGCTACGTCGCCCAAACCAAGAACCACGGCCTCGTCGTCTATTCGGATCGCGTTTACGCGACCGTTGCCCGATACTTCCCCGCATTTAAGGGCATCAATTGGGTGGACCGGACCTTCGACGCGATGGTCTCGCGTGAAAAGGCGCGGTACTACGTCACGGCGCCGACGGCGAATTATCAGCTCTTGCGCCTGTCGCAAGTGGACACGGAACGCGTGCAAAAATACCACTGGCCATTAAAGGCGCCGCTCACTAACAGCCCATTGAGAATGAGACGTCATCCCAGCGGCCTGGCCGATATCGGCTCGCGCATCTCTCGTGAAAATGTAACCACGGTTGTGCGCGCCGGCGGTCAAGAGACGGTCCTGGAACCGTCACCCGTATTTGGCGCAGAAAGCCCGGTGTCCATACCTGTGCCGTGCGAGCTTGAAATCCTCTTTGACGAAGCGCAAACCGTCAGCGCGCTCGAGCTTACTTTCGCCGACAGGCGCTATACTCTCGCCGAGTATACAGCGCAATATCTCAACCCGGAATCACGCGCCTTCGTCGAGTTCTCTCCGCCCGTATGCTTCAAAGGCAGTCACCAGATTACCCATTATCACCAGTTCGATACCGTGTCGACACCGGCAATTCGCCTGTACTATATATCCGAAACGGCCGGGCGGGATGATGTGAGGGTGGCGGCCATATCCTTTTACCAGCGGGTGAACCAGCCCCGCCCGCCGATTTTGGTAGGGTCCGGCCGGACGCTTGAGGCGCTTCGACAGAAACTACCTGTTACAGATTATGTCGTTGCCGCTGATTTGAAACCCGCTGAATGGGATGCGTTAAAGGATAGGTTCGAGCTCGCCGATCGGTTTACGGCGAATGTCAGCACCCACTGGCACAGACACGAGATATCCGTACTCGCCCGCAAACAGATGCAGCCGATCACGTTTGCCACCAGTCCGCATTTACAAGTCCAACTCTCCGGGGGCGCGAACGCTGTGGGAAGACCCACACTGCCCTGGTGGCGGTTTGCGGAAAGCGATTCCACTTTGAACCCCACTGAAGGACAGATATACTGGGTGACACGACTTCCCGCAATCGCCGACGTCTCCTTTGGCGGACAGTATCTCGTGAGCGGCATTGACATCATTCCTCTCTCTGAGGGCTGTGGGGTGCGGAGGGCCATTGCACAGTATTGGGACAACGTCTCCGGCGCCTGGAAGCGGATCGCCGAACAGAATCTTATCGATTCTCCCAAGTATACGGACGAAGGATATTACATGACCACGACATCGGCGACGCCATGGGCGGCGCCGATTCAAACCGACAGAATGCGTCTCACCATTTTAGAGGGCGGAGCCGACCCACGGTATGACAGTCAGGCGTTCATCGCCAACGTCTTTATCTACGGCCGGAAGGCACAGCCGGACGCATCTCTTAACGTGACAACCATCCGAAACCAGGTAGATGTAATCTTTTCCGAAACCGGGCCGCACGTGATTCACGAGATGCTCAGTTATAGAAACATCGAGCCAAATCTCTTTACCTGGTCAATGCCTGTTGCCGGGCATCGCCCTGAGCATATCTTTGAGTTCATCGCTCGCTCGAAGGGCAACGGCGTCATCGCGCTGGTCGTTCGTGGCAAGCCGAGCGTGGTCTTCAACCTTGCCCCCACCAATGATGACCTCTGGTCCGACAACGGTATCACGCTAGCGTATCGTTCCGCAGCGTATAGCCCTGACGCGACCGGTATCTATCGCCTCCTCGTTCCCGGGCATTACGTGGAGGCCGGCAAACCTGTAACTTTCAGCATGGAAATTACCTCTGATATCGCCGACAGTTACTTCGCGATCACCCCCTTAACACTACAACGCTAGATTGCATCGTCATACTGAGCGGAGCAAGTTTCCTTAGCTGTCCAGTGCACTTCGTATTTCCTGCGCCAACTCTTTAGGGGACAGCGGCTTTGCCAGAAAACCATCTGCCCCTGCGTCCAGTAGCGCCTGAACGGAACTGTCCAGCTCGTGTCCGCTGATGATGAGTACCTTCACGTTTGGCCGCGCCTCCATGAGAAGCGGATACGCTTGTGCGCCGCCCATGCCGGGCATGACCATGTCTAGAAGAACAAGATGAATGTCGCCGTCGAAGTTCCGGGCAATGCCGACGGCTTCCTGCCCGTTGCGAGCCAGGAGAACCTGATAACCCAGGGCCCCCAAGGCCATTCTTGTAACCTCCAGGATCATGTCCTCGTCATCGACGACCAGAATGGTCTCGGTGCCTCTACGAAGTATCCCCCTGGATTTGAACGGCCCCTCGGGTTCGACCTTGCTTGCAGGAAGATAGACCCTGAACGTCGTGCCACGACCCTCCTGGCTGTCGACGGCAACATGACCCCCGTGATGCTTGACGATGCCGTAAACCGTTGCCAAACCCAGTCCACGCCCCTGAAACTTGGTCGTGAAAAAAGGCTCGAAAACCCTCGATACCGTCTCGGCACTCATGCCACGGCCCGTATCTTCGACTGACAGGCAGACGTACCGCCCCGGACTGAGGCCGGGATGCGCTCGAGCAAAGGCGCCATCGACATCCACGTTGCGCGTGCTGATGCGGACGACCCCATCCCCTTCAATGGCCTCGACCGCGTTGAGACACAGGTTAGTAAACACCTCGCTCAACTGTCCAAGTTCGGCCTCGACGGACCAGAGCTTCGGCCACAACTCGCATTCCATGTGGACACCACGCGGGAAAGCCAGCTCTCCCAATCGCAGCGTTTCCTCGATAATATCGTTGAGGTTCAACACCGTGGGCTGATATTTCCCCGCACGTGCAAACGCGAGCATCTGGCGCACCAGCTTTGCGGCACTTTGGGCCGTCTCCTCGACCTGTCGAAGCGCCGTCGCCCTCGGGTGGGCGTCACCAAGCTCCTCCCGAACAATGCTTGCGTTGCCCAGCACCACGGCCATCAGGTTGTTGAACTTGTGAGCGATCCCACCGGCCAGCGTGGCCACAGCTTCCATCCGCGATGCTGCCTGCAGCGCCTCATCGGCCCGCTTGCGCTCGGTAATATCCTGGGACGTTATGATAGCACCTTTGGGGAAGGGTGCTATCTTTATTGAGAGAAACTTGTCGCCATATTGTCGTTCAGGGTACTCTCGCAACTCGCCCGATCTGATACACGCCATCAATTCCGCATACATATCGATCTCATGCTTCCCGGCATAATCCCGGTACATCACATCGCCAATTTGAGGCAACCTGTCGCCAGAATTCCTCTTTGCTGAATTAAACCCGGTCACTCTTCCTTCGAGGTCTACGACTACAGTTTCGATAGGATTGTGTTCGAATAACGCATGATAGAGTGTCTCACTCTCCCTTAGCGCCTCCTCGGCTTGCTTGCGTTCGACCGTTATCTGCCGCGTAAAGACCAACGATACAGCCAATGCGATAGGAAAGAGCGCAATGTTTGCCAATAGCAGACGCCTGGCAAGCCTGTCACTTTCAGCCAGGATACTGCTCGTTGACGCTCCCACCACTGCCCCCCAGCCGTTAGATTCCAGGATGGCACAGGCGCCAAAGTAAGACATGCCGTCGTGCTCATACTTTGCGCGCTCACACATCTGCCCGGCCATGACGCATTGCACCATCGGCCAGTTACTGTAGTCCAGCGACAGTGGACCTTCTTCCAGCGCGAACAGGTCTATCCCGGAGTGGGCGACCACCGTGCCTTCTTTATCCACCACGCAGGCGACCGTGTCCTCACCAAGCGGGTAGTTCGCCACGTTCTCAATCAGTTCGTTCAGTCTCATCCCCCCTGTCAGAACGCCGACTCTCTCCCCCGTTCCCGTCTCGATGGGTACGCTGACAGAGGCGCCTACGAACCCCATCTCGGGATAGAACTCAGGCGGGGCGAAATAGACTTCACCCTCCTCAAAAGGAACGGTGAAGAAGGGCCTGTCGGCAAAGCTCCTTTCCCTGTAGGGGGAGAGGTCATCCACACTGCTCGAAACGAACCAACCTTCGGCGTCCATTACAAAAAGGGAAGTGAAGAGCAAGGATACCTCTGCGTGCTGAGCCATGGTCTTTTGCTGGGCGGTAATGTCCATGTTGCGGAATTCCGCCCGCTTGGCGATCCTCGTCAACATGTCCTTGACCCTTAGCAGGTCAATCTCTAGTTCCAGGGCAATACTGCGGGCGATTTCTCTCTGGTCGCGCTGTGTCATTTCCACTTCCCGGTTCCGGACGTATGGAATGACGTAAAACAACTGGAACAATAACGATGCGCCCAAAACCACCGTAAAGAGCGCCATCAATTTCACTCTCCAACTGAGGTTACTCATTACACACCTTCCTCTGCCTGCGTGTCTTCGAAATAAACACTGTTCGGTGTGTTGTCCATGAGGGTATGAAGCCCTTTCGCCTCCAACTGGCAGAGTCGGCGAGAAGTATCTCTAGTTCTTCCACCCCGCGCGCAGTGGGCGCGTTTCCTCGATGAATCTCGCTTGGGGCTTGTCGGCGCCACTCATAGTTGCGTGCTTCCCCAAAGCCCGTCCGTTGCGTTGCTTGGTGTAGTGTACACCATTTGCCCGGCTCAGAACCACCCGGGGATGTGCCCCCCCCACGTTCGAGAATTAAGGGATTGTCTCGCGGTATCTGCGCTATTATCCTGTGTTCATCCATTATGGCCGTGTATTAATATCCCATTAAGTCGTCTAGTATTATTGCCTAAGGTGATTTTGCCCTTTTCCGGATATTTCGATATTATGACAAAAAACTTAGATCAATTGCGCAAACTGAGCGCTTTTGTCATGTATCCTTGCCGTAAGTCCTTTCGAGATAAAGATTTGCCTTGGTCCTGGGGTTGTGCGAACTCCGCAATCCCAGAGGCCGTGGCGTCTTATCCCTTGCGCTTCCGAGAAACGACACCTCTGCGCCGGACCTGATAGCGCTGGCATCTTGCCCGCCGTTGTGGCAATGAGTATCATTACAGGTGGGAGATATGGTCGGCGTGCATTTGACTTTGGATGCGCGGCGTACTGGAGGCTGCGGAGGGAGGCCCGTCTAACTCTCGCATAATATATGAACACGCTTCTCGGCAATCTCAAAGAATATTGGGGCTACGACAGCTTTTTGCCCCTGCAGCAGGAGGCCATGCAGGCCATTGTGGAAGGCCGCGACTCCGTAGTGGTCCTGCCTACCGGGGGCGGGAAGTCTGTGTGCTTCCAGGCGCCGGCTCTGGCGGTGGACGGCCTTGTCGTTGTGGTGTCTCCGCTGATTTCCTTGATGAAAGACCAGGTGGATGCATTGGTTGACTGCGGCGTTGAGGCGGCCTGCATAAACAGTGCGACCTCTGGCGAGGAACGCTGGCGGATTGGCGAGGCGGTGCGGGCCGGCTCGCTCAAACTGCTCTATGTCGCGCCGGAACGCCTGGTCACCGACAGCTTTTTGGCCTTTCTCAAGCCGATCCGCCTTGCCTATTTCGTCATAGACGAGGCCCATTGTATCAGCATGTGGGGGCACGATTTTCGGCCCGAGTATCGCCAGTTGAGCACGCTGAAGGAAGTCTTCCCGGACATCCACGTTCATTCATATACCGCCACGGCCACAGAGCACGTGCGCAACGACATCGCATCACAGCTCGGGCTTGACAATCCTCGGGTATTGGTTGGGTCTTTTGACCGTCCCAACCTTATTTACCGGTTTCAACGCCGAACGAACGGCGAAGCCCAAATTACCGCTGTCCTGGATCGGTATCGCGGCGAGTCCGGGATCATCTACTGTATTCGCCGCAAAGATGTGGACGAGTTGAGCGCACGGCTTCGCGCCAAAGGTTACCGCGCTTTGCCATACCACGCTGGCATGGATGAAGTCAGCCGCAAGGAAAACCAGGAACGATTCATCCAGGAGGAGGTGGACATTATCGTTGCCACCGTGGCCTTTGGGATGGGTATCGACAAATCAAACGTGCGCTATGTGGTACATGCGGGGATGCCCAAATCACTCGAGCATTACCTGCAGGAAAGCGGTCGCGCGGGCCGTGACGGCCTCGAGGCCGAGTGCCGTTTACTCTATGCCGCAAACGATTACAACACTTGGCGGTACATCCTGGCCAAAGAAAAAGAAGACGAGGATGCACGCGCGATCAGCCTTGCAAAACTTAACCAGTTGTACAACGTCTGTACCGGCGTGACTTGCCGGCACAAAGCCATCGTCACGTATTTCAGCCAGGACTACGACAAGCCATCCTGCGGCGCGTGCGATGTCTGCCTGGGGGCACTCGACGTCGTGGACAACGCCCTGAACGTGGGGCAGAAGATTCTCTCCTGCGTTCTACGACTCGAGGAACGCTTCGGCGCCGCATACACCGCCGCGGTCCTGAGCGGTTCGACCGAGCAGCGCGTTATGGACTACGGTCACAATCGCTTGAATACCTGGGGCATCCTGGCAGAGGAAAGCAAGCGGACCATTCACGACTGGACCGAACAGTTGGTCGAGCAGGGCTTTCTAGGTAAGTACGGTGACTACAACGTCTTGCGCGTGACGGGAAAGGGCAGGGAATTGCTCCGAGGCGCCGTCGTTCCAAAGCTACTGAAACCCGCGTCGCCAAAGAAAGAAAGGGCGAGGGCGCGCGCGGGGGCGGGGGTCGCCCGGGGGACCTGGGAGGGCGTGGACGAAGGCCTCTTCGAGGAGCTCCGCCGCGTGCGCCGCGAAGAGGCACGCAAGCGCCATCAGCCCCCGTTCATGGTGTTCAGCGATGCTGCGCTGCGCGACATGGCACGCAAGAGACCCACAACGGAAGAAGTATTCTTGAATGTGACAGGCGTCGGGAAGAAAAAATGCAGGACATATGGCCCCACGTTTTGCGCGTCCATCCGCGAATACTGCGCAGACCACGCCCTCGAGACAAACATAGGCGGCTTCACGGAAAACGGCGACCTCCTCGGACTCACCGGACCCCAGCCGCGCATTTCGAAGGCCAGGCAGCTCGCATTCGAGCTCTTTAGCCAGGAATGCGCATTGGCAGACGTTGCAGCTCAGGTCCGTAAGAAGAAGTCGACCACCGTGCTTCAATACCTGGTGGAGTACATCCAGCGGACAGGATTGACGCAACCGCATCCCTGGGTATCCGACTCGGTGTTTCAACGCGTAGCTGAGGCGGTCGGCACTGTGGGCATGCAGAGGCCTAAGACGATCCACGAGTTTCTTGATGGCGAAATAGCTTACGAAGACATCAGAATTTGTGTCGCCTGCCTACGCAACCGCTGAAAGAGGCGAAAAGGTCCCCCACACTCTCCAGGACTGGCACCATTTGGGCCCCGGCTACCGGCGCCGACGAAGGGCCCTGACGCCCGCCAGGGTGATGGCGGCCGCGAGCATGCCCAAGGCGGCTGGACCGCCGATGGGCAAGGGGTCCACACTGGAATCGACGACGAGCGGCCCCAGGTGCGCTGCGTCGGACCAGAGACCTTCATTATCACGGGTCCGCAGGTGGAAGTAGTACGTGGTGTCGCCCAGCGAGGGGTATGTTTCTTCGTACGACGCAGCGCTGCCGTGGACGACGTCGACTATCGTGTCGGGTATCGTGAGCGCGTTCGTGTCCAGTTCAAACGAATACCCGTTTACGCCACTGATATTGTCCCAGGCCCCTGCCCACTGGACGACGATGGTGTCGTCCCTGATGAGCCACCCAGTGGGGTGGGTCGGGCTCCATATGCTCGGATTACCCGGCGCTGCGGTATCGGTATTCGTAAACATCCAGCTGACTCGCTACTGCCGCGAGCACCACATCACCCCAAACACCTTCGAGTAGATTCTTACGTAAGGCGACGAATACCATTTCGAG
>CAYRLQ010000081.1:0-15350 GCA_964425145.1 uncultured Nitrospiraceae bacterium | reverse complement strand
GCCAGTAGCGCCGTCGCCATCGTGTTGTCTCTATCGTTGGCCGCGTGCGGCAATCAGGATTACCTATCCGCCAGACCGCTCGAGGTCACGACCAAGTCGGGTGTCGAAATGATACTCGTTCCCGGAGGCGAGTTCATGATGGGGAGCACCAACGGCGCCGATGACGAATCGCCCAGGCATAAAGTCACCATTACCGGCTTCGCGATGGACAAGTTTGAGGTAACGCAGGACCAATACGCCGCCTTCGAATTGCCCAACCCATCCCACTTCAAAGACCCGAAGCGGCCCGTCGAGCAAATCCGCTGGTCAGACGCGGCGCTGTTTTGCAATGAACGCTCGAGGCGGGAAGGGCTTGATCCCTGTTACAACGAACTCACATTCGAGTGTAACTTCGAGGCCAACGGCTATCGCCTGCCGACCGAGGCCGAATGGGAGTATGCCGCCCGCGCCGGCACTTACTCTTTCTTTAGAAAAAGAAAGAGTAAGCAGAAAGAAACCAGCTTCGGGAAAAGAAAGAGTAAGCAGAAAGAAACCGGGAAACTCGGTAGTTACGCCTGTTTTGCAGGTAACTCGACGAAGAAAACCGATCTCGTCGGCAGGAAAAGGCCGAATCGGTGGGGGTTTCACGACATGTACGGAAACGTTTTGGAATGGTGCAATGACGTCTATAGCCCCATCTACTACTCGGAAAGCCCTGACAAAGACCCTCGGGGACCGGCCAAGGGCCAAAAGCGCGTGATGCGCGGCGGGGCCTGGAATTCCAGCGTTACCGCATGCCGCGCCGCGCCGCGCTTCGCCGAAGCGCCGGGGATCGCCGACGCCTGCTTCGCGCGCGACACCTTCGGCTTTCGTTGCGTGCGCCGCCTGGCCCCCGAGGAACTCGAACGGCTTCAACGGGCCGCATCCGGCGGCCCCATGGCGCAACAGTCAGGATAGCGGGGACGTCAAATAATGCTATTTCACACATGGCCGTTCCTCCTGTTCTTCCTTATCGTCTATCCCATATACGTGCTCCTCAGAAACACTCGGTTTCGATGCCTCTGGCTCCTGATAGCCTCCTACGTTTTTTATGGTTGCTGGAACCCGCTCTATCTCCTGCTCATCGCGTACTCCACCACGGTCGACTACCTGGCGGTATTGGCGATGGCCAGATGGCACATGAGGAAGCTGTGCCTGTCTTTCAGCATCGTCAACAACCTTGGCCTGCTGGGCTTCTTCAAGTACGCCGGATTCGTCACAGAAAACCTGAATGCGCTCCTCGCACGCCTGGGCATGGCGTATGTCATCCCCATGCCCGACGTGCTACTGCCCGTGGGCATTTCGTTCTTCGTGTTCCAATCCATGAGCTACACCATCGATTTCTATCGAGGGAACGTCGAGAAGGAGCCGAACTTCATCCGCTATGCAACGTTTGTCTCGCTCTTCCCGCGGCTGCTCGCCGGACCCATCGAACGTGCCCGGAACCTTTTGCCGCAGTTGCAGCGGGCGCCGCGGATCAGGAGGCGGGACATCACGGATGGCCTGTCCTTGTTTGTCGTGGGACTGTTCAAGAAGGTGGCGCTGGCGGACTACCTGGCGACGTACGTCGACGAGGTATACGCCGTGCCCGACTTGTACCAAGCGCCCGCGCTCCTGCTGGCGACATTCGCATTCGCATGGCAAATCTACTTCGACTTCAGCGGCTACACGGACATGGCGCGGGGTCTCGGACGCATGATGGGAGTCCGCATCATGCTCAACTTCAACAACCCGTATCTGGCCACAGGTCTGGGTGAGTTCTGGAATCGATGGCACATCAGCCTGTCGACGTGGTTCAGGGATTACGTGTATATCTCCATGGGGGGCAACCGTAAGGGGGAGGTCCGCACATACGTCAACATGGTCCTTACCATGGTGATCTCAGGGCTGTGGCACGGCGCACAGTGGACCTTCGTCATATGGGGGGCGCTGCACGCGGTTGGTCGCGTCTTTACCCGAGAACTCGAACGGAGCCGCTTCTACCGCGACAACGTGCCGCGCTGCGTCAAGCAAGCATGGGTATTCACCTTCGTCTGCTTTTGCTGGGTCTTCTTCCGCGCTGAGACATTCAGCGACGCGTATCTGATCGTGAAGCGGATTCTGGTCTCGGGCTTTGCTGATCCAGGGTGTCCGCTGCTGATGTTGGGGCTGGTCCTCTCAGTATGGACCTATCAGTTTATCTACGAATCGCGGCTCAAACGCGTGCTTGAACTGGGCACCGTCCGCATCGCGCTGGTCGTGTCTATGCTGCTCTACATCGCTCTGTTCGCAACCTCAAGCAACAAGGCGTTCATCTATTTACAGTTCTGATCTTGCGATTCGTGGCTTGCATCGAGTGGTGTTTATCCTGTATATCCTAATCGATTTTCTTTTGCGGCGGATTGGTAAGCAAGGACGCCCATGGTGAAAAACCACCTCTTCGGCCTCACTTTTCGTTTGTCTCTTTCGATATTGTGTGCACTCCCGGTTTGGGCCACGCCGGAAAATACGGCGGGAGCGAAGGAATACTTTTGTCGCCTCTTGACACAAGCACCGGAATTGGACGGCCACATCGTAGACGACCCGGTTTGGCAAGACCTGCCCGTAGGCCAGGGGTACCGGGACCTGCGCACGGGCCTGGCCTCCGCAAAACAGACTGCCTTCCGGGTTGGCTATACCTCGGAAGCGATGTTCATAGGCATTGTGTGCGAGGAACCGGCCCCGGACGAAATGCGCGCGGACATGGCCGATGGCGAGAGATTCCGGGGCGAAGACAGCCTCACGCTGTTCCTTGCCACTAACGATGAGACGATGCTTGTGTTCGCAGTGAACGCTATCGGCAGCCGGACCGGCTCCCGAACACTCAAGATGTGGCAAGCGGTGGCTTACATCGGCGAGGATTCCTGGTCGGCCGAGATCATGCTGCCTTGGGAGGTGCTCGGCACTTTCCCTGCCGAAGGAGAGGCCTGGGGGTTAAACATCTGCCGGAGCATAGCGTCTCAACGCATCAAAGAGTACAGTACCTGGGCAGACCTGGAATACCGGCTCGACGAGGTGGAGAATCTCGGCGAGTTGCGTTTCGAAGCCATCGAGCCGGACCAGCGGAGGCTGATCGAAGCGCGCATTCAAGGCTACGTGATCCAGGAAGAATTCCTGCTGTACTCGCGGCCGGGCATGGGAGTTGTGCTGCAATCGGAGTCTTCCGAAAACCGCGTGGTGTACAACCAGGGGCCACACATTGCCCCGCGCCTTTCCCCGGACACAAACCACGTCCTCTTCAATTCGGTGGAGGGCGGCGAAATGGGCGTGTGGCTCGTGGACCGCGGTGGCAACCGCAAAGAACGCATTTGCAACGGCCGCCAGGCCGCATGGTCTCCCGATGGGACGAAGATCGTGTTCCAACGCGACGGGCGGCTCGTCGAGCGCGCCTTGGCTTCGGGCGAGGAGCATGTGGTCAGCCCGGAGGGGGGGCCTGCGCTGGCATTCCCGAGCTATGTGCCCGACGGCGGCATCCCAGGTAAGGACCCCGGTTTACGGTTCATTTGTACCGACGAAACCGGCCGGCACGTGTATCTGCTTGCTCCGGATGAGGAAAAGCCTCTCGAAACGTTGCTGGAAGGTGAAATCCGCAGCGCACCTCGGTGTTCCCCGGACGGCACGACCTTGGCGTTTCAGGATGGCGCGCATGTCCGTCTGATGGACTTGGCCATTGGTGAAGTGCGTCAGTTGACCGTTGAGCCCGGAGTCCAGGCTTGCCCCGTGTGGGCCACGGACGGCCGAAGCCTTTGCTACGCGCGTGCCCATTCCCCACTTGCAGAGGCGTGGGACATTTGCCACGTGGAAACCGCCAACCCTCTGGTGGTGAGTCTGATCGAACGCAAGGTCCATCCCGGATTCGATTGGAGTGGGTCTTCGCCGGGATCGGCCAGGACAAAAACCTTGCCCGGCACTTACTCTTTCTTTGGAAGAAGAAAGAGTAAGCAGAAAGAAACCGGGTTTGGAAAAGGAAAGAGTAAGCAGGAAGAAACCGGGTTCGGGAAAGGAAAGAGTAAGCAGGAAGAAACCGGGTTCGGGAAAGGAAAAAGTAAGCAGAAAGAAACCGGGTTCGGGAAAGGAAAGAGTAAGCAGAAAGAAACCGACGCGTCGGGGCCCGAACATTCTTCCCACGGCCCCCTGGACGGCAGAGTCGAGATCGAAAACGATTGGCTGATCCTCCATGTTTCACGCGAGGGGGCCTTCATCGCTCTGAAAGGGCAAGACGTTCCCGCCAAGCCGATGGCGCTGCGCGTGACAGACAGGGGGGGACGTTTGACAGACGAAGTAGCCGATATCCGCATTGTGCAAAACTCCGGGGACAGCTTTGTGATCAAGGCGTCGTTCCTCGCCAGGGGTAACCAAATCGCAACGTCAACCATCCGGGTGCCACGCACTAGGCCGTTCATCGAAGTCGTGGTGGACGATGGAGCAGGCTACGTGGGTCTTCAGGCGGACATGGCGCTCGCCATAGTGCCCGACCGCTTTTCAAATGACCTGGTGTTGGACTCGGAGCAGGTGGCCCCGGGCGCAACGACCCCTTTGCCTCAAACGCCTATCGTCTTGGGATGCCTTGCGGATTCCGACGCCATGGTTATGCTGGTCGCATCTTCGGATATGGCGTCGTTCGCAGTGACTAACAGCGAAGATGGCACACGGCTGACGGCGCTCACGGCGACGCCCGAGGCAAGAGGCGTTGTGATGGCCGTCCTGGCTCGCGACCGGATGTGGCAGCGGCCGGCGCTCGAGCAAGGCCCTGAGGAGGGCCGCTGGCGCGCGAAGTGGAAGAAGCCCTTCCACGCCCAGTGGCGAATGGCCGTGTGCGGCGTGGACGCGGCCTACGCCCGTATGTGGAACGTGCGCGACCTTGGGGCTTTGGGCCGGGAGCCGTTGCCCATCGAGGGTGCATTCGACCATCCGCCGGAAACGGCAGTCGTGTACGCTTGGGGACGCGACGTGATTACCCCTGCGGCTGTGCTGACCCCTATGGATATCCTGCTGGACGTTTGGGGAATCGAAGGCTGCCTGGCGAAGCTCGACATCGAGGGTATCCGAGGCTATCGCTTGGCCGATGAATGGGCGCCGTTCCGGGAACTCACCGTACATCAGGCGGACTGGCACCCTGCGAAGGCCCGCGATGACGGGGGTGGATTCGGCGTGCTCGAGACCATGGGCAGTGTGTTCCCGGTTGGCACCGACGGCGTCAGGTCATTCCTCAGGCACATGGGCAACGACGCTGTGAACCTGCTCCGGGGTCTCGAAAACCGTATCGGCGAATACGAGCAATTCCTGGGCGACCTGGCAGCCTTTTGCCTGGCCCACCAGGACGAGGATCGGCACGGCTTCCTGGCCTCGGTCGGCACCCAAGCGAACGACCTCCTCAAATCCGGTCGCGACGCGCCCAAAACAGACATCGCCGAGGTCGACGAGGCTCTCGAGAAAGTCCTGCGCATCGTGGGCGCCAGAGACAACCTGACCCTGCCTGTATTCAAAGCGTTTTGCCAACTCCCCGGAAACGAGGACTGGGCGGCGAGGTTCGAGGAGTTCATGAGCTATCTCGCCGCTAAAGAAGGCCGCCTCTGGCACAACGACACGGTCCGCTACGAACTGTGGTACGAAGGCGATTTCAAGGAGTTTTCACGCCGGTGCCGCAAGGTCTTGGCCGAACGGCAGGGCATCCTGTCTGAATATCGGACGTGGGCCAAACGCACGCGCGACGGCGTGGCGCAACTGATCATCTCCCATCCCGAACTCAAGGCCACTGGTGACGAACTACGCCGGAGAACCCACGCCCTCCTCCGGAACCGGTATTACCTCGAGGGCGACTGGCGCGGCGAAACACCGTTGCCGACTGGAGCACTTTAATGAAGACCGCCATGTGGCACATCGGTCCGACGAGGCCATTGCTGATCCTGCTCGTCCTGGGTTACGTGCCCCCTATCGCTCAAGCCGAGCTGACCGTGCGCGACAACTGGGACCGGGCCGGCGAAGTCTCCATCGATGGGACCGGTTGGAGCGCCTCGTTCCGCGGGGACGATGTCGCGCTCGTGCTTACATCCGATGACCAAGCCGCGCGCATCGTCCCGTTCGATGACGAGGGTTCCGAAGCAGATGCCATCGTATCGTGCGAAGTGGCACAAACGAACTCGGCAGAGCGGGCAGAGGTATACGCCGTGTTCTACTCGGGCGAAAAGCGCCTGGAAGCTTCGTTTCATTTCACCCATGAGGGGACTTTGCGGATTGCGCCCGTGCATGCGATGCACGGCGTGTACGTCCGCAGCCCCGTTGCGGTGGGCGTCTTGCCCGGCAGGCAGCTCGAGGACGTACTTTATCGCCCGGAGATCCATCCCGACCCCCACGAGGTCCACGTGCCCGCGGAAAACTGGTTCGCCGGCCTCCTGCATGGGAACAACGGGATAATCGTGTGCGCGTGGCCCGACGGTGGGCAGACGCTCTCTCTGACGCCGGGAAGCGACGCCTCGAAGCGTGTCTTTGAGGCGCTCAAGATCACGCTCGAGGGAAAGGACCTGTACCTGGAAGTGCTGACCGGCCCGGCGATCTGGCACAACGAGAAGCTTCAGCCCGAATACCTCGAGAGGGACATCAAAATCGAGTGGGAAAGGCCGTTCCCCGCCACGTACAAAACCCAGCTCCTCATGAGGGCCGAAACGACCACGCCCCGCACATTCGTGTTTCAGAAAAAGCGCAACACGCAATACCGCCCGGAGATAGGGGAGTGCGCTTGGCCCGTTTGGTTCGAAGGCGATCGCCCCTACATGCGCCTCAGCAAGAAGGTCCCGCCTCGCGGCGACGCGATCATCTATCCGATGGAAGACGGTGAGAAGACGCTTATGGGGTTCATTCATCGGACGCCACTGGCCGACACCATCGTGCAGCGAAACGAACGGGCAGCACTACCCCACGGACCCAGGGACGCGCCGAACGTCGGGTTTGTCGCGTGTGGCGGCACGCAACTCATGCGGCGAACTATCTTCGCCCTGGGCGTTCAAAAGCGGGAGAAAGAATTCCTGACGGAGTACGCCGACTTTCTCGCCGATTACGTGGCCATTGTCCAAAAGAGGCACGCCGCATTCTTCAGCTTTATCGATAAAACCCGCGAGAAACTCAATGACTGGATGGAAAACCAGCGGGATAATCCTGAGGTCCGCGATTATCTCGAGCAGATGATGGAGCAGGCTGACCGAACCGAGGAAGGCCTCCAGAGGAAAATGGAACTGTTCGGCGACAACACGCCGCAGGCACATATGGCCCACGCCGATCGTGCCGCCGAACGCCTCAAGGAGCTCCTGGATACCGGCGGACCGGAGGTCTTCCCCGAGTGTGAGGAACTCATAGATACCTTTAACCGCCTTGCCTGGGGGCACGCAGAGAGTGCCGGCATGCGCTTCAGCATGCTGGCCCGCGAGTGGGCGCAGAAGGCCGCCTCTGCGTGCTCGGACAACCCCGAGGCCCTGGAATACGCCCGAACAATCCGCGCCGCGATCCGCGACGCACTGAACGGCGCGCCGCCCTGGTAGATGAGGCAACTGGAATTGCGGGCCTGTGCGCGCCACACAGCAGAGGCAGCCGTCGAGGGAGTTCGATGACGATGCTCGATGCCAATCGCCATATCGCCACCGTTGCCCTGTCGCTGGCGCTGACGTTTCTGTGTCCCGTGGTTTGCTCCGGTGAAACGGGACCGGCCTCGCCCAAGGAGATCACCGCCCAATCGGGCGTGCAGATGGTCCTGCTGCCGGGCGGGACATTCATCATGGGCGACGAGGACGGCGAGGTCGATGAGCCCCCACACGAGGTCGTCGTCGGACCGTTCGCCATCGACAAATTCGAGGTCACCCAAGAGGAATACGAGCGCGTGATGGGTGACAACCCCTCGAAGGTGAAGGGGAAGAAGAACCCGGTCGAGCAGGTGCGCTGGTCCGACGCCGTGCGCTATTGCAATGAACGTTCGCGCCTCGAGGGACTCGAGCCTGCCTACGACCTGAAGACGTGGACCTGCCGGTTTGAGGCCAGCGGTTACCGCCTGCCGACCGAGGCTGAATGGGAATATGCCGCCCGCGCCGGGACCACCACTGCATACTCTTTCGGGGACTCGGAGGCCAAGTTGCAACAACACGCCTGGTTCAAGGCCAACGCCCAGGGGAAACCACGGCCTGCGGGCCGGCGTAGGCCCAACGCCTGGGGGCTCTACGATATGCATGGAAACGTCTGGGAATGGTGCAACGACTTCTACAAGGTCGACTACTACCTCGAGGGCCCGCAGAAAGACCCGAGGGGCCCCGAGTCCGGCGAGAGGAAAGTCTTGCGGGGCGGCTGCTGGAACTCGAACCCCGATGCCTGCCGGTCGGCCTACCGTTACAATGAAAACCCCGCTTACACCGACGCCTGTTTCGGCTACGACATTTATGGGTTCCGCTGCGTCCGCAGCTACGAAGGCGAGCCGGCGGAGTAACTCCAGGCAGATAAGATGGCGAGCCCTGAACAAGCCCAACCCACACCGACGGCCGCGAAGCGTCGCCCTCGGCCCAAGGCCACCGAGGTATCGTTCAGTTCAAACGCCGTCCGTCTGTCCGGCCCGCAATGGGTCATCGCAGGGGCGCTGGTGGTCGCGCTGTGCCTGTGCATTCCATCGGTCTGGGACCGGCTCGAGGCATTCGAGCCCGGCCCCGACTATCGCATCCCGTATGACCTAGGCAACGACTACTGGCTGTACACCCGTTATTGCCGGCGCGCCTCGGCCCAAGACAAGATACTCGTGATCGGCGACTCAGTCGTCTGGGGCGAATACGTCACGCCGCAGGACACGCTGACCCATCACCTCAACGAGCTTGCCGGCGCTGACCGGTTCGCGAATCTCGGCGTAGACGGCATCCACCCCGCGGCCTTGGCCGGGCTCATAGCCTACTACGGGCGGGCCGTCTCCGGGCAGGACGTGATCCTCCATTACAACCCGTTGTGGATGAGCTCGGAGCGGCGCGACCTGCAAACCGAAAAGGAGTTCCGGTTCAACCACCCGAAACTCGTGCCGCAATTTGTCCCGAGCATCCCGTGTTATAAGGAGCCTTATGCTGACCGGATCGGCATCGTGGTTGAGCGCTACCTGCCCCTCCGCGCCTGGACCGACCATCTCGCTGTGGCCTACTTCGACAACACGGACCTCCCTACTTGGGCGCGGGAGAACCCCTATGGCAACCCATTCAAGAGGATTACGCTCGAACTCCCCGCGCCCGGAACCGCCCTGCGCCACAAGCCGGTCGCGTGGACCGAGAGCGGAATAACTCCCGTCAACTTCGACTGGGTCGAACCGGCAACCTCGCTCCAATGGCGCCTCTTCCAGCGTGCGGTTCGCACACTGCAGGACAGAAACAACCACCTCTTTGTCTTGGTTGGGCCCTTCAACGAGCACATGATAGAAGGACAGAGCCTGGAAGCCTACCGTGCCATCAAGAGCACCATCGAAACCTGGCTCAAGGAGCAGCAGATTCCGCATTACGTCCCACCGCGACTCCCCAGCGACCTCTATGCAGACGCCAGCCATCCCTTGGGCGAAGGCTACGCCCTCCTCGCCAAACAGATATTCGAACACGATTCGTTCAAAAAGTTCCGGGAGAGTCAAAGCCTGTGCAAAAACCACCGTGACACGGCGGAAAAGTCCGCGCCGGAAGAGCGAGAAAACACTTGATTTCTCCTTAAGAATATCCTGCCCAAAAATACGTAACCGAACTTACGAAATGGAGTACCAAGCTGGACCACGACAAAACCGGCATCCGTGTGCGTGGTCTGAGGATGATGGAGGCTCAGGAGCCGAAGTAGCTCCTGAGTGCCTCAACGTAGGCCTCGGCGAACCACTCGCGCCATTCGGGGTCGGCCAGGCGCTTGCAATCGGTGGGGTTGGTCAAGTTGGCTGTCTCCACGAGCACCTTCGTCGGGATGAGCGTATTGCGTAACACAGCCGGCACAAATACCTGGCCGTAGTTTTGCCGAATTTGCGACCGGATGGGGTCGCCGGCCTTATGACGCATAATCGGCGGGTTGTGATTACCCAAGGCCGCCAGTAAGGTCTCGGCGAAGTTGCGCGAGAGGGCTTCATCACGCTGGCGTTGCGCGGCCGTCGTGGTCACCCCCGGGTGTTCGCACACCTCCTTGAACCGATCATAGGGCTTACCCGAATGCTCTTCGCCGTCGCCCCGGTGTTTCGCCCCCGGGATGTAGACCATAGCGCCGCGCAGGCTCTCGTTAAACAGCGCGTCCGCGTGCACGCTCGTAAAGATCATCTTGCGCGGGTCGGTGCCCTTTTCGAGTTCCTTGCGGTAGATGGAATTGGCCAGATACCAGCGCAAATTGGCCGAGATGCGCGCGTCTATGTTCTTGTATTGCGGTGAAGTCAGCAGCACCTCGTCCGTGTCGTGGCCGAACCAGGTGCGGTTCACCGGTTCGTAGCCCTGTGTGGGGTCGAAGAGGAGCATGTGTATCTTCGCGCGGGTTCGCGCCTCGATGATGCGCTTGATCCGGCAGGCAATGTCGTAGTTCAGTTCGTCTTCGTACAGGCCGAGGCGCTCTTTGGACGCGCCGTGGTCGCGGCCGCCGTGGCCGGGGTCCAACACCACAACCACCCCATCGAGGTCACGCGTGGTGACGCGGTCCTTTTTCAGCCGGTCGGCCTCGCGCAGGACTGCTTCATATTCCCGACGCCGGGCGCTGCCTTTGGGATGATACCGGTCCGAGAGCATTTCCATCGGGATCAGGACCTTTTGTCCGGGCTTCATGGCACGCACGTCCTCGATCCCGCTGCGTCTCTGGATAATCCTGCACGCTTTTAGTATGGCCGCATTGTCGCGATAATCGGTGAACCGCACCGCGACCGCAGTAAAAAGCGCCTCCCCTCGCTTAAGCCGGTACAGAGCGAAGGGACCCTGATCATCCGCACCATAATAGAGCTGGCGGCTTGCAGAATCGAGGTCCACTTCGGCCTCAGCCAATGGTGATCCCTCGGGTGGCGGTCCTTCGGCGGCAGGACCCCGGGGTGGTGCTGTCGCAGGTCCAAGGAGCCCAAACCGCTCGGGCGTCGGGGCCTGCATGGCCGGCCGCAACAGTTGCCCCGGAACGAGAATTCGCTGGCCGCGTTGGAGCGTCATGTCCGGGAATTGGTTGCGCGGGTCCGCCGCCACCTCCTTGTAGTTCGTGCCCTTGCCCGTCAGCCATTCACACAACGTCCAGACCGTTTCCATACCTTCCGCACCGGTAAACTGGACCGTGTGCCACCACCCCTCCTCGGTTACCACGTCCGCTTTGAAAATAGTCAGCAATACCGTGCGCTGGGCCTCGGGCTTGAGCCGGCCAAAAGGAATGGCGACGGAAATCCGGTCCTTGTATTGTCTCCATTGGCCGGGATCCGCGAGGTATTTTGCCAAAAACGGCTCGGCGGCATCCCCAGCGGGCGGACGACACTCGAGGCCCACCGTACGGGCGTTTTTGATCACCGCAAACACACCCGGCTCGACCCGCGCGCGCACCACCACCCCGGCAGAGGCAATCATAGCCGAGATGAGAATCAAGCACAGGGCCAGAACACCTGTGCGGATGAGCCGGGCCGCACATGCGCTCGACGAATCATCCCCACAGGGTAACCGCCGGCAGGGTCTACCCATAGTCGTGCCTTGCCTCAGGATGCCTCAGATTCAAGATATTGTACCACGCACGCCATCGCAAACACAATATATAGTGGGCGAATCGACCCTAACAAGGAAACAGTAGAGACGGCCACATCTCCTAATCATCAATTGGCAATCATTTGGCGGCATCGGCGCGCTGTGGCACATCCGGGCGTGGAACGGCCTCGATTCGGAAGGCACAGGCGTGTTGGCAGGGCCTGTTGTCGGCGACCGCCTTGGGGATGGTGCGGACCCTGCCCAGTGGCCCCCTGTTCACCATCCTGCCCGAAGGCGGGGCCAGCCGTTTCGGGGCTTATGAAGGTGGCGAATCAGGTGGGGACAGAACCTCGCTGACATGTTTACTAAGAACATAGAAATCAAGCCGTTGGGGGACAGCCGCAGTCCTCTCGTTCAGCTTGGTCCCTTCCTTACCGACTTCCGGACAGTCAGCGAATACAATCACGGCCGGCACTCGCTCGATAAGCTTCTGCGCGGCTTGTTTCACATCGTCAAGAGTTCCGGAAACGGTGGTAACCCCGATTAGGAACGGCGCATCTTCCGTAGTTGCGCCCTCAAGCGTCGGCCGCGTCACTGAGGAATGTCCGAGTCGAGCAAAAAACGCCTCAAGAGGAATTCGGTACTGTGGTTCCCCCTCTGGAAGACAAAGGAGTACACGCTCGGAGCCGGGTTCCTCGAGTTCCAACCCCAGCTCTTTGGTCGAAAGATGGAGCAAATCGAGCATTTCACAGAGATCATCGCGCACATTTGAATATAGTTTTGACACGTCCAATTCGACACTGTCCAACTCGCGCCACAGGGTCAACGACTCCGTCTCGACCAAGAAATCTCCCGCATGACCAAATCCAAACGCCTTGGCCAATTGATTGGCGAGACATGTACATCGGGCTACGGCAAGGGACTTGTCCTTTTGGGGCGCCTCTGAATCATCTCGCTTCAACAACTTCTCATATTTGTGATGATCGGCAATGGCGTGCGAGAAATGGCCCGGCAGTCCCCATTGCTCCGCGACCCTACCTCCGACGTAGGCATGGTCGACTTCAAGCTTCTTGCGCTCGGCGATCCTGACAGGGTCGCCTTCCACATTGGCGTCCCTCACTGCTTGTTGGTACTCCACTGGGAGATATTCGTCAAGCAGCATCTTGCCGAAATCATGCAGGAGCCCCGCCAGGAAGGCATCGTCAGGGTCAGCCACTTTCCATACGGAGGCCAAGGCGCGCGCGCAGCAGGCCGTGCCCAAACTGTGGACCCAGTACTCTGTCCGGTCAAAACCCAAGGTATCCCCTTTTCTGTCAAACATCCCGAACACGGACTGAGCCATGGCCAGATTCGAGGTCGCCTTCATGCCAAGACGCGCGATTGCGTTGCGAAGATCGGTGACCGGGTGCACGCCCCCCATGGCAGCGGAGTTCACGACGCGAAAGACGGAAGCCGCAATGGCACTGTCGGTCTCAATGGGGGGCACAAGGTCCACCGCGCTCGTGTCCGGCCGCGAACAGAGCCGCAGCACCGAACTGACCGCGTGGGGTAACGCAAGTAGGCTCTGTGCCTCCTTTATCACATAGTCCACACGGCTGCGGGGCGCTTTCACGCTCTCGGGGAAGTCGATTTTGGACTTCTCGCCGGGCTGAGGAAGGGCTCGGCCTAACTTGACCAGCACCTTTCGGACACGGGAGGCTATCAAGCTTTCCGGCGGAGGACAAACCATCACGTCAAGTGCGCCACATCGCACTGCTTCAATCACGCTGGCCTTGGTAGGGTTGGGCTCTAACAGGATGAGCGGGATTCCCTTGCTCGCCACCTCCCGGCAAAACGGATAAATCCCCGTTGCCTCATCAGGGACGCTGACGAAGACCAGCAGAGGGCGGGAAAGGGCGAGTTGCTTTCGCCCCATATTCGGACTCGAAAGCTCGATTACTTCAAAGCTCTGTTCTGGAAGGGCCCGCCTTATCCGGTGGCCGCTAAGCCGGACCGGCTCGATAACAAGAATCTGACTCCTCTTGGACATACCCCTGCCCCTCGGCGTCAATACCCCGGCCAAATATGAAATCTTGCGCCCGTGCCTTCTATTGTACACCACCTCAGAAGATTTGCAAAGCACTCTTGTTTGATGTGTAAACCCCTGAGTCTGTTGCTGTTTCACCCCGTGAACGGTTACGCGGCTGCAATATTCAGGATAGAAGTCGCGCGCTACCTCTTGCGGATGATCGCCTGCGTCTTGGGACTCTGGGAGAATGCCTTCGACACCCTGTGTTTCGCTTGATTCCAACCCGGATCGGAGTACAGATAAATGTTTCTTGCTGAAGGGCAGCGGTATATATGAGAGTCATAGAGCACCCATTGGTTATCCTGAGGGTAATAGACCTCGAGCAAGTAGTAGCGGTCCAGCCCGCCATCGCCACGGACCATGAAGGTTCGGACGGTCCGTGCAGGTATGCCGAGGGCGCGCAGTAGGGCGGCCGAGAGGTGCACAAAGCCGATGCAATTGCCCTTCCCGCCTTCCAGGCACGTGACAGCATCGCCAATTCCTTCCATTGCGCCATAACTCACGTGCTTGACCATCCACGCAAAGACCGCCGCCACTGCTTCCACTTCGGTTCGGGGTGAAGCGGAGGCCGCAATTCCCTCGGCCACATCGACAATTGCCGGGGCATGGCTCTGAATATGGCCCGTGGGCGCAAGGTACTGCTCCATCTCGGGAGGCACACTCTCAATGGGGTAAACCTGGCGGGGGTTGGGCAAGGCAGCCGGCACCGTCGTCGTGATCTGCGCCGAGGTGGATGACGTGGCCGCCACGCGCTGAGAAAACGACGCACACTCGTACTGCTCGAGGGCATAAACGCCGTCGTCGTTGGACAGATCGACCACACATTGCTGGCCGACGGCAGCCGGTCCCGGTCTAAAACGCGGCAGACGACGATCGGGGCGCACATCGCTCGAATCGGTCTTGGGCCGGGGTTCAGCAGGTTCGGGAACCGGCCTTTCCGGCGGCGGGGATGGAGGCTCGGGTTCCGGCGCAGGTTCGGGTTCGGGTTCCGGCGCTGGCTCGGGTTCAGGCTCGGGCGCTGGCGCCTTTTGCCAAATACCCTTTCGCGCGGCCCGTGCCTCTTTCTCCAATGCGGCCAAAAGCGAGCCGCGGGGAAGCCGATCGCCGCACCTGGCCAGGCCCGCTCTGACCAACAGCGCACTTACCGTATTACCGGTCACACGAATAATGTCGCCGACCCAGGCGCCCTCGGCGTCTTTGCCGACGATCCTGAGCGTGACCCTTTTCTCCAAAACAAGGTGCGCCGTGTAGTCCTTCGCAAGAGGCCCACATTCTTCTGTAAGCTCCGGACAGTCGATACCGTAGAGATTGACTCGGCGCGATCCGTTGTCCCATAAGATTTCGATGGTATCGCCATCAAGCACGTTAGAAACGTACGCTTCCAGTTCGTCCCCCCAGGCCGACGACCCGGTCCACAGCACGGCAAACGCGCACAGCGAACATGCAAAAAGGGGTTTCACGCTACGCGTCATTGACCGTCTCCTACGCCCGTTCAGATATGGATTTTAAGCATCCCTAAGTACAGCTCAAAAGAAATAAGTACACAATTAGCCCCGCCTTCCCTGCGGAGAAGCTTGCTTACGCTT
>CAYRLQ010000080.1:0-15768 GCA_964425145.1 uncultured Nitrospiraceae bacterium | reverse complement strand
GGGGAGGGCGAGTGTCCTCACGAGCCGCTGGATGTGGGCAAAGTCCGGCTCGACAGGAGTCTCGCCCTCCCGGGGACAAAAAGAAGTAAGCAAGCCCGCCTCAGGCGGGCAAGAAGAAACCAACCTTCAGCCACGTGGGCTTGCACACTGGCAACGGGCAGATGAGCACCTGGACCTGCTGACAGATGATGCCCGAACGGTTACGGTTTATTTTCCATCCTTTTTCAGGTAGAATTGGTTGGAGTTCTCACTTGACAAAAATGGGATATCTTGTTATTGTTGTTTTATTGTTATAGTCAATAGAAGACGCTAAAAGCACAACATCTAGTTGTCAAACCTAATTGAGGCACAACAAATGGGTGCATCAGAAGGCGATCACACTTCCCTTATCGGGACTGAGTTGGCCGGTTACGAGGTCCTTGGCCGAATCGGCCGTGGAGCCATGGGTACCGTGTATCTCGCCAGGGATGTCAGCCTCAATCGCTACGTAGCGCTGAAGGTCCTGCGCGCCAGTCTCGCTCGTGACCCTTCGATTGTCAAGGACTTTCACCGTGAAGCCCAAGTTGCAGCGCCGCTCAAGCACCCGAACATCGTGCGCATCTATTCCGCCGGGACCAAGGATAACATCCCTTACATCGTGATGAAGTACGTCAAGGGTGAGCCCCTGGACCGGTTCCTGAGCCGCAAAGGCCGGATCAGGTGGCAGTCGGCGCTTTACATCGGCGGTCAGATTGCTGAAGCCCTGCATTATGCGCACCAACAGGGCATTATCCATCGCGACGTGAAGCCCGGCAACATGATTCTCGACCGACACGGACAGGTGCGGCTGACGGATTTCGGCATAGCTAACGCAAAGATCAAGGATGGGAGCACGCCCAAAAACGGCGGCTTCGTGGGCACGCTACAGTACATGTCGCCGGAGCAGTGTGCCGGGCGTGAGCTTTCCCCTTCGACCGATCTCTTCTCGCTCGGCGTAATGCTGTACCAGATGATAGCAGGGCAGTTGCCCTTCGAGGCGGAGTCACCCGTCGAGCTCATGAAGCGCATAGCCACGGACGAGCCCCCACGCCTCAACAAAATTGTGCCTGACGTGCCCGACGACGTCGCACGGCTAGTGGCATATCTTCTCCAAAAGCGCCCCGAAGACCGCCCGAAGGATGCTCAGGCCGTTTCGGTAACCATCAAGTGGCTTCAGGACCAAAAAGGCGACCAGTCGGCATGGCCGGCTGCGCTGTCGGCCTTTGTACGCGAGCAGGGCGACATTCCACCGTCTCGTACGACCGACGCACCCGCGCCCCATGCAAAGGGAACGTGGCGCGGCGACAAAGTACAAAACGGGGACGGTTCCGTCTCACTCAGGGACCCGTTCACTTTGCACAGTCCCCGTTTACTGAAGAAGCTGCGGCACGCCCTGTGGGCGACGGCCACCCTACTCGCTTTCTGGTGCTGTGCCGTGGGCGCCTTTTCGGCCACCCGCCACCACCCACCGCAACCGATCGAGGCCGCATATGTCGATAACCTCGCCTTCGAACCGTTGGGCTCGGGGGCCCTGATGGCCTCGTTTCTTGCTGATGGCTACCGCTTTACCGACCTCTGTTGGGTGGGCGACAGGCCCGTGGTCGTGGTCCAGGTGGAAGGGATCGATGGGGCACTGACGCACGGGGCGAGCGGCCTCATCGCCGTTGATCCTGATTCACAGCAGTGCCTGAGCCTGCGCGAGCCCACAGGTCCTGCCCTGGATGCAGACTTCTTCCGCTCTCATGTCAAGGCATCTCACTTTCGACGCATCCCCGCCACGGCGCCAGGTACGCCACTGCATGAGACCGTATTCAGGTACGCTTACCAGAATCACCGTACAGGACGCAGCATTGTTATCCTCGCTCAACATTGGCGCGAGGCGGAACCTAGCCTCACAGTCCTGCATCGCGCACCACCGCAGCCCTGGCATAGTCCTGTAGGCTGGGTATACGATTCAAGCCATTATGACCCCACTTGTATCCACGCTGCGGCGAAACCCGATGGCTACACTCTCTGCCTTGTTGTCAACAGTCCCACCGGCCAAGGTGATTACTTGGTCGAACGCGACGTACGTTGGGCCCCCGATCTCGTCGGCGCTCCGCTAACCACGGCCGAGGCGCCGATCGTGCCCGAGACGGTTCACTACTCGCCCGACGGAAGCCTGATCGGCTACATGCGTGTCAGAGGCAGCGAACGAGAGTTGTGGGTTGTGGCGCCCGGCGGATACGAGAAGAATGGATTGGCCTTGGCCATCGGCCAGCTCGGGCCATACTGCGCGTTCAGCCCCGACAGCCGATACATGGCCATCGACACGGAGACAGCCGCGAGCGGCGAGCCGGAAATCCGCATTATGAACGCCATCGATGGGACCCTTGGAGCGCGCCTGGGCCCAGGCCGCCTCGGCAAAGAGCCGTGGCACCCTTCAGGCCGGTATGTGCTAGCGACGCTTGGGGAGGACTCTGGAGACACCCAGATGTGGGCCCTGGAAGTAGCCCCGCCACACCGGCGGGTCCAATTAACCCGTGGGCCCGGCAGCGTGACGCACGGCTGCGCCGTGTCGCGCACCGGCCGGTGGGCAGTGGCGGTCGCCGCCGAAACACACAGGCCCACCCTAGTCTTTGTGGACCTGAGTTTCGTCTCGTTTCGGGATACGAGGTTGCCAGCCTATGACCGGACCTCATGAGGAGTCAGATGCGATGCCCCACCAAGGAGAAGCGGCCGCCACACCGTACATATTTGGCAATTATGAGATCCTCGATGTGATCGGGCGCGGCGGGATGGGCGTTGTATACCGCGCGCTCGACCGTGCCCTGGATCGAGTGGTTGCCTTGAAGGTATTGCGCACCGGTCTCTATATGCATCCGCGGCTTCTCAGGCGGTTTCAGCGCGAAGCACGAGCCATTGCACAACTCAACCATCCGAACATTGTCGAGACCTACAGCACGGGCTCGGTGGGCAAAGTCCCGTACATTGCGATGGAGTACATCGAGGGACCCCCGCTGAGCCGGGTCATTAAACAAGAACATCTGCTTCACTGGGAACGGTCCCTTCGGATCGCTGAGCAGGTTGCCGAGGCCCTGGCGTGCGCACACGGCGCACAAATCATCCACCGCGACATCAAGCCGCCCAATATCCTCATCGCCGAAGGCGACCACGTCTACGTAACCGACTTTGGCCTCGCCAAGCTTCTGACGGCCCAAACCCAACTTACCGTAGACGGCACGCAGTTAGGGACGCCCCAATACATGTCCCCCGAACAGTGCCGGGCGGGCGAGGTCACTGTAGCCAGCGACCTGTACTCGCTGGGTGTCGTGCTGTTCATAATGATATCGGGCCGCCTACCATACCGAATCACCGACAAGGCCCACCTGATCAGCACCATTATCGCAGGGCGGCCCGCACGCCTCCGCGACTATGTGCCCGAAGCGCCGGAGGAGGTGGAAAAGCTTGTCGCATACTTGCTCGAAAAGGACCCCGAGAACCGACCCCCCAACGCCACTGCAGTTTGCGAAGCGATCGCGCGTGTCCGAGAGGGCAAGCCACTGGACACCTCGGAAGGGGGCATGACGACCGCCTTGGCCGATTTCCGCCACGATGCCATTGAAACCGCAACGCCGGCCTCTCCAACGCCCACGAGCAGTCAATCATCCTCACTCGACAGGGCTATGGGCATAAACTCGTGGCTGAGAACCTGTTGGCAGGCTCTCCCACCAATGGTGCGCCGCGTCATCATCGTTGGCGCCGTGGCCCTCGTGGGCGCGGGCTTCGGGTCGAAGACCGCTTCCGTTTTCTATCCAGACCCCGGCATTGACATAATCCCGTCGGCCCCCGACACGGGTAGCCGCTGGAAACAGTCCGCTGCGGTGGCAGTCTTCGTAAAAGACAGCCCTGGAGTGCTCCTAAGCCAATTCAACCTTCCTGACTTCGCCGTGACAAACGCCCAGTGGACAGGAACCGGCAGCTACGCTGTCGCTCAGATTAACGGTATTGCAGGGACCCCTCGCGAAGGGCAGCGCGCCATCTGCCTGGCATCACCGTCTCTGCGGCGCGCCATCCTCGCACTGCCGCCCCTCGGGCCTTTGGCAGGCTCGAACGACATGGTACCTGTAGCGCTGGCCGGCGCTGCGAGGAACGCTCCGGCCGGTTCTCCCCTACTGGACCGCTTCCTGCTGCGCTGTGAGACGCTCGGTTCCGCAAAAGGTATTCGCAGGCAGGCGATAATTGCCTGTCACCCCGCCAAAGGTGCGCCGCTGACCGTCTTCGAGGTCCCCACGGCCAAACCAGACGACGCTTCAAGCGGGTTCTCTCCCCGAGCCGTCTCCGCAGTGGACCTAAAGCCCGGCGCAGAGAAGGTGGCTGCGGCGGTTTCGACGGACGATGACAGTACATCCTGGAGCCTCGTCGAGGACACTGTGGCGTTCTATAGGCCCACGAAGGACTATGTACGTCTGACACGCGAGGGCAGTCCAATCTCAGCAGTACAGTATTCGCCCGACGGTTCTCATATCGCCTATCTGCGCCACCTGGAAGCGGCCCGAAAACAGCTCTGGATCGTCAAGTCCGACGGGTCCGAACGTAACGGACGCCTCCTTGTGGAAGGCAATGTCATCCTCGGACCCCAGGCATTTAGTCCCGATGGCCAGCAACTCGTGCTTGCTGAGCGATTCGACTCGGGCGAAAGCTGGCTGCGCGTGATCCGTACCTCTGACGGGCACATTGAAACCGAACTGGCCGAAGGCGGAATCGCCGCGTGGCACCCTTCCGGAGCGTTCATCGTGGCAACGGCTCCGGACAGCAGTGGACACGCCCAGCTTTGGGCTATCGTACCTCAAAACACGCAGAGCAAAGTGCAGCTCACGCACTTGTACGATGGCGCCGTCGATTTCTGCTCGATCTCGAGCGACGGGACATGGGCTGTGTCAATCCCAACCGGCGTTCAAAAGCCCACAATCAGCTTCGCTAATCTGGCGGGGGTCCCGTTGTAGCCCCGGAATATTACGGGCCTTGCAACAGGTGTTCCTAAACGTGTAGCTGTCCATGTGGTGAATTCGAAGAAAAATCCAAACACCCGCAAAACCTGAGCAAAACAGCGATGGCCCTGCGTCATATTTTGGGGTTTTTCGTCATGAGGCGCGTCGTTCCCGGAAATCTTCGTATCCTCGTGAGAGCTTGGCACACCTCAGAGCGAGTATGGCGTTTACACCGCGAAGGGTGCATGTCAGATTTGTGGGTTTTTCGTAATGACGAGCGGGCGGCGGACTGGGTGATAGAATACGCAATTCCCTTGCGCGTCATTGCGAGGAGCGAGCGAAGGGAGCGACGCGGCAATCTCTTTAGGCACAGTGGCTTAACTCAGGCAAGATTGCTTCGCTTTCGCTCGCAATGACGGGTAGGTTGGATTTGCCCCTTGCTTTTCGATTGACAGCTTTTCGCGGGGTGTGGTAAGGTTCTGGGTACTGTGTAGAGAGGGAACCGGTTTTTCGCCCGCGCTAGATGGGGAACTAGCGGTGTCCTGTACTCGCAATCCGCTTTAGCGAGGTCGAATTCCCGCCCGAGGGCGTCTTACTCATTAGTCAGGTGCGGGGCACGTGGTGTTGACGGCCGGGTCCTACTCAACGGGACGCTGCCGAACCCGGTCAGGTCCGGAAGGAAGCAGCCGCAGGCGGATGTTCTCGTGTGCTGTAGGGGCGCCTGGTCCGAGCTAACGACCCCGTGGCCGTTCTGGGTAAACGTTCGACGGCGGGTGCGCGGGCGTCTTCTATGTCGAACGTAGGGAGAGTGCGGCGCAGGCAGGGCCGCGGGGATGGGGTATGGCCGACGACCACTACCTGGTACTTGCGCGAAAGTGGCGACCACAGCGATTCGAGGATGTCGTCAGCCAGGAGCACATCACCCGAACACTGCAAAACGCCATTACCGCCGGCCGGATAGGCCACGCCTTCCTGTTTGTCGGGTCGCGCGGGATCGGTAAGACGACGACGGCGCGCATCCTGGCCAAGGCGCTCAACTGTCTCGCGGCGGACCGGCCCACGCCCCAGCCCTGTTGCGAGTGCGACAATTGCACGACCATCGCCGAGGGCGCCAACCTTGACGTCATCGAGATCGACGGGGCGTCGAATAATCACGTCGACGACATCCGTGAAATTCGAGAGCATATCCGGCTGGTGCCTTCCCACGGGCGATATAAAATCTACATCATCGACGAGGTGCACCAGCTCTCGTCTGGGGCGTTCAACGCGTTGCTCAAGACGCTCGAGGAACCACCTGCACACGCCGTGTTTATCCTGGCAACCACGGAGGCGCACCGCATTCCGGCCACGATCATCTCGCGCTGTCAGCGTTACGACTTCCGCCGGGTCGGCATCAACCAGATCACCACGCTGCTGCGGAAGATTCTCGATGAAGAACAGGCGCGATGCAGCGATCAAGCACTCTACGCCATCGCCCGGGCCGCGGAAGGCAGCATCAGGGACGCCGAAAGCATCCTCGAGCAACTCATGTCGTATTGCGACGAGGAGATTACCTTCCAGGACGTGAACGATGTGCTGGGTCTGATCCATTCGCAGGTGCTCCATGACTTGTGCGGCGCCATACTCGACAAGGATATCGGGAAACAACTGGGAATTATCGAGGAGGTCGTCGTCAGCGGGAAAGATTTATCTCAATTCGTGCAGGAAATCCTGCGCTATTTCCGCAACTTGATCGTGTGCAAGACGGCCGACGCCAAAGCCTTGCTGGCGCTGCCCGAGGAAGAACTCGCTGCGTTGGAGCAGCGGGCCAAACGCTTCACCCTGACGCATCTGATTCGCCTGGTAGAGCAAATCGCCGAACTGTCCAAGGGGTTTGATTCGCAATTGGCCCAGCGCACGGCCCTCGAGGCGTTGCTTATCCGCATCTCGAAGGTGGGGGTTGAACTCTCTGTCGACACAGTGCTCGAGAAACTCGTGCAGTTGGGTCAAGGCGGTGTCGCACAGCCGCCCTCGCCTGGGGCGCGCCTGGCCAAGGGCGGGCGGAACACATCGCCCAACCCACGTCCTGACGCGCCGGCGCAAACGCCGGCCCCAACCACGAAACCCATCCAGGTCGACGAGGACGACCTGGATACACTTTGGGCACGGGTTGTGGATGCGATCAATGAGGACCTATTCAGCCTGGCCGTGTGGCTGGGCCACGGGAAACCTGCTCGACTCGAGGGCGATGCGCTCGTCCTGGAATTCGGCGCGGCGCAACGCCAGGCGTGCCATATTGTCGAGAGGCCGGAAAACCGGCAAGCGCTCGAAAGCGTCTTGGCTGCGGTGACCGCAAATGTGAGGACGTTCCGGACCGAACTTGTGGGAAGTGCGCCGCAGCACGTCGAACCCGACGTTCAGCATGCACTGCCAATTGGCGGCCATGTCAGTGCTGAGGAAGCCCGCGCCGCCCTCGAGAACCCACACATCGCCAAGGTCGTCGAGGCGTTCAAGGGACGGATTGTCGAGATTAAGCAGGCGGCCAAACCCACGCGCGGCGATGTACAATAGATGCGCGAGCTACGGCGTGCAAAGTCCCAGCGGACCGGATGCCTACCGCTGCCGGGGCATCCCGGGGCGCGTGGACTAGACGGGATAAAACGGGGAGACGAGCCGTGGATACTCATGACAGGAAGAGGAAGAGCCGTAGCATGTCGTGGACACTCTTTGGGACGTTCGCGATAGGTGTCGCCATCGGCTTCTCGATGTGCTACGCCTTGGTCCTATCCTTGGGCCGGGGCGAAGCTCAACCGGATGCTGCCCAAGCCGTGACCCCGACAGAGGAACCTGCTGCGGAACCGGTCTCCACATTCTATGAAAGAGCGGCGGAACTGGAATTCGCGCCGGATATCTGGGCGGGGCGTCATTTGTTCATCGCCGTGGAAGGCACGGCGCTGAACGCGAACGGCGCGGCCTTTCTGAAAAAGCTCCGGCCTGGGGGCGTCGTACTTCGGGATGCCAACCTTGCTGACCAGACGCAAACGGCCCGGATCGTCACGCAGATTAAGGAAGCCGTGGGCTTCGGGACGGGTATTACCAACCTGCCGCTGATAGTCGTCAACCCCGAACCAGGGCGCATCGCCCGGTTCGGTGACCCCGAGACACCCACACCCGCCGAATTGGGCGAGAGGGGGGACGCCGAGGCCGTGCGGCGGATCGGTCTGGATTTTGGCCAAGCCTGCCGCGCGCGAGGAATCAGTGTCGTTTTCGCCCCGGTGTTGGACATCTACGAGCCTGACAGTGTGCAGCCAGACCTCGATCGGACCGCTTTCGGCAATGCCCAGGGTGTAGTGGCGAAGATGGGCCTGGCCCTGGCGGAAGGGATCATGGCGGCGGGCGTCATTCCCGTGGCTAAGCATTACCCCGGCATGGGAGCGGCGCGCTGGGACCCCGAAACGCATCTCATGGTTATCGAGCGGGACATCCCGGAACTCGCGGAACTGATGTACCCGTTCGCCGAGGCGGCCGCACAAAGGATGCCGGGGATCATGGTGGGGCATGTGGCCGTACCCGTGCTGGAGAAAGACGCGCCAGATACGCCTGCCTCGCTATCGGCGGCGTTGGTGGGGGAGGTGCTGCGCGAACACTGGGGGTTCGACGGGGTGATTGCGGCGGCCGACATGGCCAAGGACGAGATGACCGCCGCGCGTTCGGTCGATCAAGCCGCTGTCGAGGCCCTCAGCGCGGGTTGCGACGCTGTGGTCTATCTCGATCCAGACCCTGCCCGCATCCACGCCTTATGCGTTGCCATTGAAGATGCGGTTCAAGAGGGCAGGCTGGCGCCTGAGGAGCTGGAGAGAAGCAAGCAGCGATTAGACGGCTGGCTGAGCTGGCTGAAGGAACCGCGCGGGCTTAGGGCGCCGGAGCCTGTCGAGGAACCTGGCGCGCCTGAGCCGGTCGAACCCGAGACCGCCGAGACCGTCGAAGCCGAGAAACTCGTCGAGCCTGAGGGCATGGAAGCCGCGCCTGAACCCACCGAGGAACCCCCGCCGAATACCGTGAAGCTGGAGTATACGGTGGAGCCGGGCGATACACTCGAGAGCTTGGCCAAAATCTGCGGGGTGAACGAGACCGCCGTGATCAAGTGGAACCGCCTCGAGGACGAGACCCTTACGCCAGGCGCGAAACTGGTCCTATACGCGCCGACGGAGGCGGTTATGGCACAGCCGCTGGCGAAGGAGCCCGAGATGGTCCGACGCGAGCATACTGTGCAGGCCCGCGAGACCTTGTTCGGCATCGCCGAGGAATACGGCGTTACCGTGCTGGACCTGCTCAAATGGAACGGCCTGGCGGACTCGAAAATCCGGGAAGGCCAGGTGTTGACACTCTATCTTCCTTTGGCGAAAGATGCTGGGGAGGCACGTGGTGCACCGCCGGTACAAGAACCTGAGCCCGTACAGGATGCAGTGCCGATAATCAGCCACCGTATTAGGCGCGGCGAAACACTTGGCGGAATCGCGGCCATATACCACACGACGCGGAAAAAACTTGTCGAACTGAACAACCTGTCCAATCCAGACAAAATACTCTTCGGCCAAAAACTCAAGGTGCCCAAGCCTTAGTGCTCTGGCTCATAAGTTCGGTTACGTATTTTTTGACGGGATAACAGGATAGACGGGATTATTGATATTCTGTCTATCCCTGTCTTAGCTCCTCGACCTCTTGTTTTACGATGCCCCCTCGACACAAGCTATCCCGTCTATCCTGTTATCCTGTCGAAAAGACCCCTTATCTCTCATACGTCAGCGTATTTATGAAAAAGTGTACGTAGCAACCTGCTGCGCCTCGCGGGGCAAGGCCCCACCATGTAATCGTCACGGCCGGGGGCCGCGGGAGCGAAAACGGCCTTGGCCGCCGCCTGGGCCGCCGCCTGGGGGGCCCCTGTAGTCGAACGCGCCGCGAGCCCAAAAGTTGTCCTGGGCGTTGAACAAGGGGTTGGTAAGGACCTGGCGCATGGATTGCAAAAATGCGTCTTGTTGCTCCTGGCCGCGTATACCGTGCTCCGCGGCCACCTCGCGAAGCATATACACGTGCTGTTCGCGTAGCAGTTGTTCAGCGCTTTGGCGCGCCTCGCCGAGGGCTTCGCGGACGGCCGCGCGTTCCTCGTCCGTTTGGGCCTGGCGGAGCTGCTGCACCAAATCCATCATGTAATCGGAGTATTCCGACAAGGCGGTCAGGCGTTCCCGAGCCTCGGGGTTCGTGGCATGTTCGATTTGAGCGTCCATGAAGCCCCGGACATTGTCACGCAAACGGGACGCCGTCTCCCGGCGCCGCTCGGCGCGCCGGCGGGCTTCTTCCTCATCCATTGACCCGGGCCGGGGCGGCGCTTCGGTCTGCTCTTCTTCTAACACGCCCGTCGCGTCCGGCGCCTCCGCCATGGATCCAGCGAGAATCTCCGCCAAGCGATCGTAGGTCTCGTCGGGCGCAGGTTCGGCTGCGGCCATATTCGCTTCATCGAGCTGCGTTTCAAGCGCGGCGATCTCCTCAAACAGCGCCTCGTTTTGCCGTTGGACGGCCTCGAGTCGGGCCGAGGCGGACTCGGCCTTTTCCCTGAAGCGACGGCACTCCCGCTCCAACGTGTCCTTGTCAACCCTGAGTGTGGTCAACCGCGGCCCCATGCGATTCTGGACACCCAAAACGCCGCCGACGATTCCGATGGCAAGTGCAACAATCACGGCGACGACCGACTTCATCATGGCTGGCTAAACCTCCGCAGTGGTGAACGGTTCCCGGCACTTCACATCCCTGTCACCGCTTATCGTGCCACCTTTGGCGTCAGGAGTCAACTGCCATGGTTGATTCGCGCCGATTTGCCACGTATCCTAACGTGTATCTGTAAGGTAGAAGCACCGCCTGTCACGCGGGTGAACAAGGAGGAGTGGAGCATGCCCAAGTACAAAGGAGAATACAGGTTCTCGTTCGGACCGTGGAACATCGACGAGGGGGCCGACCCGTTTGGTCCGGCGGTGCGCCGGCCCGAACGGCTGGCCAAGAAGATCAAGACGGCCAAGCAACTGGGATTTGACGGCGTCCAGTTCCACGATGACGACGTCGTGCCGGACATCGACACGAAAACGCCGGCCCAGATCGCCAGGGAGGCCAAACGGGTCAAGCGCATGCTGGACAACGAGGGTCTCCAGGCGGAGTTCGTGGCGCCCCGACTGTGGTTCGCACCGCAGACCGTCGACGGGGCCTTCACGAGCAACGACCCGAAGTGCCGCAAGTACGCCATCGAGCGATCAAGGGTAGCCATCGACATCAAGAACATCATCGAGGCGCCGTGGATGGTGATGTGGCTGGCCCGCGAGGGGTCCTATGTCCGCGAGAGCAAGAATCCGCGCATCGAGGTGTTGCAGATTCGCGATGCATTCAACGAATTGCTCGCATACGACCCCACGCTGATGATCCTCGTCGAGCCCAAACCGAACGAGCCCGTCGACAGCGCCATCATACCCACCATCGGCCATGCCGTGGGACTCGGTTTCCTCACGGACGACCCGGCACGCGTCGGGTGCCTGGTCGAGACGGCCCATTCGGTCTTGGCCGGCCTCGACCCCGCCGACGACATGGCCTACGCGTTGGCGTTCGACAAGCTCAAGAGCGTCCACCTCAACGATCAGGGCGGGCTCAAGTTCGACCAGGACAAGTCCTTCGGGTCGTTCAACCTGCGCCGCGCCTTCAACCAGGTGCGCGTGCTCGAGGAGTACGGCTACGGGCGCCACGGCGAGTGGGTCGGCTTTGACGTCAAGACCATGCGCACCCAAAAACAGCGCGTCAACACGAAGCATCTGGCCAATAGCCGCCAAACGTTTCTGTTCTTGCTCGACAAGGTCGCCACGCTTGACAAGAAAATCGAGGCACAGCTCGTCAAGGCCCGCGACTACGAAGAACTTGACCGCTATATCCTATGCCACCTGATGGGCGTCAAGTATTAAGGCGATGTGGGGATATTTGGCAGATAGGGAGATATCCCCACATCTGTCTACATCTCCATATTCCTCAGTGGTGTGGTCAGTTGACGCCGTTCACAAGCAGTGAACTCGATGACGAGAGTGGCACCCTCAAACTCGTTTTGAGGGTGTAAAAGGAAAGAGAGGCAACAATGTCAACCATAGATTTCGATTTGGCCGACAAAGTAGCGGTCGTTACAGGCGCCAGCCGGGGCATCGGCGAGGCCATCGCCCGCGGCATGGCCGAGCGCGGCGCGACCGTCGTGTTGGCCTCGCGCAAACAGACCGCGCTCGATGCAGTGGCCGGGTCCATTATAGCTGCCGGCGGCAAAGCGTTGCCCATCGCGTGCCATACCGGCAAACCGGACATGATCGACGCACTGTACAAACGCGTCCAGGAAGAAGCCGGCCGGGTCGACGTCCTGGTAAACAATGCGGCCACGAACCCGTATTTCGGCCCCGTCATCGCCATAACCGAGCCGCTGTACGACAAGACCTTCGAGGTGAACACCAAGGGCTATTTCCTCATGGCCCAGCGCGCGGCCCAGAGCATGGTCGCGCAAGGCGGGGGCTCAATAATCAACATCGCCTCCTCTGCGGGCATCTCGCCCTATCCCATGCAGGGCGTGTATGCCATGACCAAGGCCGCCGTGATCATGATGACCAAGGTCTTCGCGAAGGAGCTGGGCGGCGCGGGCATCCGCTGCAACGCCATTTGCCCGGGGCTGACCGAGACCAGGTTCTCCAAGGTCCTCATCGACTCGCCCGAAATACATCAGATGTACATCAAAAACACACCCATGGCGCGACACGCACAGCCATACGAGATGGTCGGTGCGGCGGTCTACCTCGCCTCGGACGCCTCGAGTTATACCAACGGCGCCGTGATCATCTGCGACGGCGGCGAAACAGTCTGAGCCCCTGTCAGTTGTCAACTGATAACTGACAACTGACAACTGATAACTGATAACCGATAACTGACAACCGACAACTGACAACTGACTAAACAAATGGGGACAATAACCATTTATTCATTCCGCTTCTTCGGTTGGTGGCCGATGCTTCCCTCGGCGTGTCGTCTTGGTCTTGAATAATTAAGTATACTGTCCCCAGAATTAGGAGTATCTTGTTATTTTCAGAAGGCCCTACCGCTCGTCGGACAACCGCTACGTCATAGTGCGGACATGCCGGGTATGACCATCTCCGCGCCTTTTGACATAATCCAAGCTATCAGAAATGAGTAGATTCCTCAATATAACTGGTGACTGTCCCCATTTATCATGCGACAATGCAAACTACCATTGCCTCGATGTAAACGTCATCTGTCACGTTTCACCCTTCCTTCGTAGTGATTCACACTTGCAATGCCACAGATGAAGCGTTGTCTGCAATATTTCAAGCGAGCAGTTTCTTCAGATTGTCCCAGTTCCAATGGTAGAGCCGACCAGCGTCTGGAACAGGAGTATAGTCGCCATCCTTGTAACCGATGACTTGAACAATGTGTATTCCATTGTCTCGTGCCATCTTAACTTCTTTCAGGACACCGGGGGCTTTGTGGGTCTCACGCCCGACCATGACAAGGACAATATCGACTGATTTGATTTTTCTCTCGGCAACTATTTTCCACTTGGCTTCTGGTGCGGCTTCCTTCATTGAACAATCCACCACCTCGAAAGGTGAATCGCTGTTCTTTGATTGGCCAATGATGAATTCTTTCAACTTCTTGTCGTTGTCGAAATCGAAACTAACAAACACACGCTTTTTCATGATTGGATACCTCCTATTTGTTGAATCATGATTTTCCAATACCTTTGAGAGAATGAAACACCATCGGGACCAGCCAAACGGCAGTGATGGTCAGGAGTATTGCGCCATGAAACAGGCGCAATGTCTTGGAGAATGCCACCCGCAACCACGATGCCACCTCGCTTTCAACAGGTGCCGTGTTCATGGAAAAGTCAATATCGCTTTCGCCCATCACCCGAACCTTATCGTAGAGTTTCCGAAACAATCGTTCCTGACGAAGGAAATATCCGTCCAAAAGCCAGAACACAACACCCGGCAAGTATGCCAAGTAGACGAGCTGTGACTTTGATTCGCCCACTGCCAAGGCGAAGATTGCCGATACCAAGACGACATTCCATCCTTTGAGTAGGAAGGAATTCCTGGCCATTCTGCTGATCACGGCTTGTAGCATTTCAAGATGCTTCAGTTTCTTTTCCATCTTCGTTCTCGCTGACTCATGCCTTAACCATTCGAGATTGCCACAATTTAACAATATCCGGACTTTCCTCGTGGATTCCGGGGGATTCCGGGGACACCATACTTAATTCGTCTTCTTCGTCGTCTTTGGTCCTGGTCTTCGCCGGCTAGTTAAATAGGGACAGTCACCGGCTATTTCTCTGATTTCTCGTTCCCACGGTCCCCCGTGGGAACGCATATCCGCAAACCAATCAGGACAAACGTCCAACACCCCTTCGTCCCCGGCAAGGAGTCGTACACCCGAACAGCGCCACGGCTCCGCTTCATCCACATCCCCGCACCCTACCGGTCATCCCTTCCCTCTGCTCTGCGTCTTGGCGCCTTTGCGTGAGATCATCAAGTACCTTCCCGCGAGGCCACACACCTCCGTCCGCGCCCTAAGCCCATGAACTACCTGCCGTTCACTAATCCAGTATAGCACACACCCGGACAGCAGTGATACCCGGCCTCATGCACGAAGCCGCTCTTAAGGCCGATGTGCACCCCGGCGAGCTATCATTCATGCCGTGCGCGTAGTTCGACGGAAACTTCCCCATTTCGTCGCTCTTCCCCCTCGGGACAGGAAGGCCTATCATCAGACCGTCCTTGACGAGATCCTCGAGGAGCGCGTCATATCCAGCCGCGGCCGGAGAAATCCACGAGGGGTAAAACGCAAGATAAGCAACTGTCCGATTCGACCGTCAACAAAGCCCACGCCACACCGGATGAACATCGCAGAACAGATCAAAATGCTTAACTGAACAGTATTACGTCATAAGTAATTCCGAAGCCTATGACGCGGCAGTTGGTGTGTTCCCTTGACAGGTAGGCTCATCTCGGGTTAGACTCTTTACAAGAGTGGCTTGATACCGTGATTAACGGGAATTGCTCGCTCGAAACGAACGGCACAAGCCGGGGTAGGGTTCGGACCGGGTCGGCCGTGGGTGAAGTGCGCTGAGGCGCAGCGTCAGGAATAGGTGGCCCAAGGCGAGTTTAACTCCACAGGTCCAACGTTCGAGATTAAGGAGATAAGGGGATACGGGCAGATGAGGGGATGTTTTGGATGAAAGAAAAGCAGTTCATCTCCACATCTGCTCATATCTCCATATCCCCTATAGGGTGTGATTTACGGTGCCGTTTCTTAGAAAACATGCCGACCTGCTGGCGTTCGGTCGGTTTGTAGCGGACGGTTGCTGCGCGGCGGCAGCAAGTCTGTTCGCAACATATATAACGATGCCACCGGATGGCTCGGTCACCTTTGGCGCGCATTTCTACAAATACTTGCCCTTCTTGGTGGTCTTTCTCCTGATTTGGGGCGTGGCCGCGACCGAACAACGGCTGTTTTCTTCGCGGCGCGGCGACCCCTTACCGGCCATTCTTGCATCGGTAGCCAAAGTGCTCGTTTTCTCCTTGTTTTTCAGCGGGTTTGTAATGGTATTTGTTCCGCGCTATCAAACAGAGCGAGAATACCTCGTCTATTTCTGCGCCGCTACACTTTTCAACATCCTCATGTTCCGACTGATCCTTCGCCTGTTTCTGTGGAGTATCCG
>CAYRLQ010000079.1:0-15771 GCA_964425145.1 uncultured Nitrospiraceae bacterium | reverse complement strand
GTGGCCGCGGCCCGCCTGAGGCGGGTAAAGCTTGTGCGCCTCCGGCGCATTCGAGTCCCACCCCGTTCACCATGTAAAGCAAGCTCCGGCAGAAACTTATTGGGTTCTCGCCAAGGCCTTTTCTGTGCCGAAGACCATCGGATTCCAGGCAATGTGGTCTTCGCTTTTGATTTCACCGCGGAAATCAAACCTTCCAGGGGTTGAGGATTCGTGCGCCGGTTGGACGGATGTCTTGTTCGTTTCGGGTTGCGATCGTAAGGTTGTGGGCAATGGCGGTGGCTCCGAGGAGTCCGTCGATGGTGGGGATTTGGTTGCCTTGACGTTCGGCCTCGCCTTCGATAAGGCCCCATGTAAGCGCCACTTCCTGGTCGATCGGGAGGATTCGTTCCGCAAATCGGTTTCGCAGCTCGGTATCAAGCCAATGCTGGATGTTCGACCGACGTTTGCCCTCAGCCAGCTTGGCGATTCCTTTCTGTATCTCGCCAAAGGTGAGTACGCTTAGAAAGACCGCCTCCTCGTCGCAACTATCCAGCCATGTCGCGACTTTCTTGTTCGGCCTCGCTTTGACCAGCTCGGAGATTACGCAGGTGTCCAGCAAGTACCTCATAGTCTTACCTCGCGGGAAAGATCCTTAGCCCTGTCCAGGTCGAGGTTCCTTAGTGGAGAATGCTGCAGAAAGTCCACCAGACTTTCCTTACCGCGTTTCAGCCGTTCGAAGTCTTTGGTTGAAAGCACGACGGCGGCCGCTTTTCCGCGTTTGGTGATTCGTTGTGGCCCGTCGTGAATGGCCGTCTCGACCACCTCGCTGAGTTTATTCTTCGCTTCCTGCAACTGCCATGTTCTTCGCATGCGATGTTCCTCCCCCAATCTACGGTCTAGTCTGTCTAGATTATACCGTCGTCAGGTCCAAAATGCAACACTTTGTTCCATGGCAACATGGTGACCCTGTCACATGACATCAGACCATAGCACAGCAGACGCATGGCTGGTCGATCACATCGTTGCAAGCAGTTGCAGCGTAATGCCTTAGACGCGATAGGCCTTTTAATCCGGTGGCCGCGGCCCGCCTGAGGCGGGTAAAGCTTGTGCGCCTCCGGCGCATTCGAGCCCCGCCCCGTTTACCAGATAAATCCGCGCTTCCGGGGGATCAGCAGCCTTGCTATTCATTTAATCGGGACTCGGCCTCCCGCCAAAAGGGTTACGTGGGGAGGGCGAGACTCCTGTCGAGCCGTCGTGGTGGGCGCGGCTCGACAGGAGTCTCGCCCTCCCCTGTACAGCATATTTCTACCCACCACGCGTTTGAATACTTTGAGGCGGTCTGCATTGCCAATTCCACATCGAGGATTTAGACCTGGGCCTCGGCCACTTACGTCCGAAACCATCCCATGAAAGGCCGCTTGGTCGCCGTAATCGCCTCAACCGTGTACTCTGATCCGTCCTTTTCCATAAATCTTACTAATCCGGCTGCAAAGTAGTTTGCATCCCGCCGCGCCTCGTGTCTCAGATAAGGCCTGCCAGTACCAGTGCCCCGAGGCCACAGGCTTTCATGAAATCACGTCGGTCGATCATCTCTACCTCCTCAAGATTCTAGAACGCCTGAGCGTCGGCGTGCGCTAAAATGTGCGGAGCAATGCCTCATTGTAATAACTTTGACTGTCGAATCCCACTTGATGTGAATTCACAGTCAGACTTGGAGCAATCGACATAGCGCATTCTCGATCCTCGTCCCAACTCGAACAGGTCCTCCAGAAGGGCAATCGTTGCATTGATGATAGCCACTGGCGCGACTATGTGGACACAGGGGAAAGGACACGGCATTGCCGTCAACTGCGAATGAGTCCCGTCAGACCAACAACGAACAGGGTGGTCATTACCCAGCCGACGAAGATGTGGAACCACAGGTATAGGCGGAGGAATCCGCCCGAGCTGACGGGGACGGAGCAAATGTGAGCGAAAACCCCCTTGTTCGGATTCGGGAGCCAGTAGTCCTCCTGATGGAGGTTCATGATGGGTACGAAGGTATCTATCGAATAGATAATGAAGTTGAACTTGGGGTAGTCCTCGGCGACGTCGCGCCACTTTGAGTCGTCGTTCACGGGGTAGGGGCGGACCCTCGAGGCCGTGATTAGGCCGCAGGACGAGCCGACACCGAAGGACACCCAGCCCAGCGCGAGAAACAGTAGGAACCACATCCAGGCCTTCAACGGGCGATGCCCGTAACCCGTCGTGGCGCCATAGAGGCGGTACCACTCCTCGCGCCACCACGGCATGCCCTCGCGAAACGCGGGGTCCTCGTTCTTCGCAACTAGGACATCCTTCGCGTCCTGCTCGTGGCCCTGGTTTTTCAACACCTTCGCCAACTGCTCGTAGGGCTGCGGCGTGAACGACGGCTTGCCGTCCTGCTCCGTCGGCTGCCTGCGGAGCCATTGGATGCGCGTTCGAGCGTCGAGCGGAGCGTCTTGGGCAATCTCGTCGTAGACGAGGCCGTGGAGATAGAGGTTATTCTGTGAGGGCCAGCTCTGCTCGTCGTCGAACAACGTCCCCAGCTTGGCGGAACGGAGGTCCATTGTCGCCTTCTGCGGAGATGCAACGCCCCGCCACTGGAAATGCCGTTTCACTTCGGCCGCGACAAACGAGACACGCCCGTCCGCCTCGAAGCCGTCGCTGAGGAACACGCCGCCCTCGACCGTCACACCGTCGGCGCTCAGGCAGCGGCCGCCCGGATTGCTGAACGTGCCGTTGGTGCAGTCCAGGTTGACGCCGATTGACGCGCCGACCAGACACACCTCACCATCGGCGGAGAAGCCGTCGCTGAGAAACACGCTGCCGTCGACCTTCACGCCGTCGGCGCTCAGGCAGTAACCCGTGTCGCCCTCGTTGCGCTTGGGATTGCTGAATGTGGCCTTGGTGCAGGACAGGTCGCCGCCGATTGACGCGCCTAGCAGACGCACCTCACCGATAGCGGAGAAGCCGTCGCTGAGAAACACGCTGCCGTCGACCTTCACGCCGTCGGCGGATATGGATTTGGTGTGGGAACCGTTGAGGTTCAGGGCCCGCATTTCGGCGTGCATCAGAATTATTGGGGCGGTAAAGGCGCAGTCGAAGAAAGCTAGCGGGAATGGGATTCGGGCGAAGATGAGGTCGAGTTTCCCCTCGATGCGGGCCGCCCAGACCTGGATGCCTTTGTGCGTGACGCGTTCCTTGGCCTCGGCGTCGGTGCAGAGCCATCGGATTCGGTCGGCGTCGATGACTGGCGGGCGGATGATACCATCCGGCCCGGTGGTGTAACCGTAGTGAAACCCGCAGACGGCGAACTGGCCTTGCTCGGCGTTCTCGAACATGAGTTTCTCGGCCGGGGTCAATTCATCAAACCTATCCTGCGCGAGCTCGAGGAGCGATGGCTTCCGTTCGGCGCTATCGGCGTTTTCGTCCATGGCTGCTCTCCATTGGGCTGGGTCCGCCCGGGCCAAGCCACTCTATCATTTTGCCTTTCCGTTGAATGTGAGAATCGGGACTTTGAATGGGTGAAGGCTGTCGCCGCTGGTCGCGGTTTTCGACGTGCATAGCGGTAAGAATAGCTTTTTGTGTTGGATTTGCGCGCATGTCGCTTCTATTTTCTCAATATCCAGAGGAGGAGGTTTATGAGAATGGTGAATCCGAGACTGATCAGGATGCAGGTGACGAGGGGAAGGAAGAACCTGAAGTTTCCTTTCTGAATAACGATGTCACTAGGGAGCTTGCCCAAAAATGGGATTTTGTTCGAAAAAAGGAACAGGACTCCGGCAAGGATGAGGATAATCCCGCCTAGAATCAACAACTTTCCGATATCTTCGAACATCTTACCCCAGATACTGTCTTTAAGTGCTTGTCATTTTTGGCTGTATGTATATCTGTTTCGGTAAGCGTTCAGGACAGTATTTCCTATTTTTTACATGAAAACAAGTCTTTCAGACCGCGGATCAACGCGGATAGACGCGGATTTGTGTTCGATCGGCATTCCTTGCGCGCAATCGGCGGTACAATGGCCTATTACTACTGGTTACCGTTCAGGGGAATACTCCCTGGTTTATACATGAAAAACACGTCTTTGAGACCGCGGATCAACGCGGATAGACGCGGATTTGTCTTAGATTGCCGTTCAATCCGCGCAATCGGCGGTAGAATGGCCTCTTGAACGCACCTTTTTCATAGAGTCGAGCCGTGGGGCTTTCTTTAACAGCCCCACTATGCCCTCCGCATTTCCACTGTTTTTTCGCTTACAAATACCCGATTGCGCGCAGTTGTTGCATCATCTCGTGTCGGTCCTGGGTGGGTTGTTCGCCGCCGAAGAATTCCTCGAACGTTGAGGGATATGCGGCGCGCCATTCGTTCATGAGGGCGGCGGGCCGCTCGATCAGTTCGGGGTGCTGGTCGGCAAGGTCGACCTGTTCGCGGGGGTCCTGGAGTAGATCGTACAGTTCCATCTTCCCGGAACTGGTCCCCTGAATGAGTTTGTGGTCATCCAACACGACCATTTCGAGTGGCTCGGTCTGTACACGGAAACCGGTTCCCCGGCCGAAACAGGCGCGTGATGGCGGGGTGGGCCGCTCGCCCCGGAGCACGGGGGCCAGGCTCGTACCGTGCCATGAAGCCGCCGGCGCCACGCCGGCCAGGTCCGCCAGCGTCGGCATGAGGTCAATGGCCGAGACTGGTTCATCAACGGCTAGGGGACGCACGTCGGGTCCGGTGATAATGAGGGGAACATGCATCAGCTCGTCATACACGGTTTGGCCGTGGCCCCAGCCGCCATGGTCCCACAGTTCCTCCCCATGGTCGGAGGTGACGCACACGTACGTGTGTGCGCCCAGGTTCAGGCGCGCCAATTCGGCCACAATGCGGCCCACCGCGTCGTCCACGTAGCGGATTTCGCCCTTGTACAGCGACCGGACGTAGGGCCTGTCTCGCTCGTCGAAATCAGCGAGAGGTTTCTCGTGCACTCCGTCCTCGAACCAGCTTGTGGTGTCCATCTCCGGGGCAAATGCCCGCCAGGGGCCGGTCATGGTCCGATAGGCCTCTGGGGGGTCGTAAGGCGCATGTGGGTCGATATAGTGGACCCACAGAAAGAAGCTGTCAGTTGTGTGCCTGCGAATATACGCGAGCGCATATCGTGTCAGATCGGCCGTCGTGTCGTTGTACCGCTTGTCCACGAGGCACGGGAGCCGTGCCGCGAGCGTGCTTTGCAAGAAAGGAAAGTATCCGAAGAGGCCGCGTTGGCGCCAGATCATGGGATGAGAAAAGCAATTGGTGTCAAACCCGCGCAACATGCCGCGCATGTCGCGCAGCATGAGGTTGGCGATCAGGGCGCAGGTTTCGTATCCCTGGGCCGCGAGCAACTCGGCCAGGGGCCGATCTTCCGCTCGCAACGCATAGCGCCACACCTCATCCAGCCACGCTTCCCGTGTCGGCCCTGGACTCAACCCCAGCGGATAGGTGGAGGCGAACATGCCCGTCATGGACGGCGGGGTCCAGGGTCCAAGGGCATAGCTGCGGTTGAAGATCGTGCCACGATGGGCCATAGCGTCCAGCGCCGGCGTCGCAACCGGGCCGCCATAAGCCGAACAGTAGTCCGCCCGCAGCGTGTCCAGGACAATTAGAACGATATTTGAGCCTCTCCGCTCGTGTGGGGCGGGGCTCCCTATCAGCAGGACGTGCATCGCCACGAGAGGCAGCGCAATCAGCGCAAGCGAGAGGCCCAGGCGCCGGGTCTTGGGAAGCGGGCTTGTCTGGAATCCCCAACCGGCCAGCCCCACCACAGCGGCTATCCCTACCCAGGCCACCGATGCGGCGGTAACGGCTTTGGCGCGGTCGGGGTGGAAAAGAAAGACCTGTCCCGAAGCCGCCACGGCGGCGATGCCCGATGCCAGCGCCACGCCAGCGGCGCCGCACACGGCCCGCTGCGACATCACCCCCATCAGAGGCAACAGGGTTGCGGCGGCTGCAAAACTGATCAGCGCCGCGACCACGAGGACGTCGTCGAGTGTAGGCGCGTACTCCCGGTGTGCGCTGAGGATGGCCCACACGCCCGCTGCCGCCAACACGGCGCAGAACGGCACGCCGACCGCATGGGAAAGGCGTTTGCGCGTGGTTTTCCACAGCAAAGCCCAAACTCCCTCCGTGAGCAGGCCCAAAATACCCACGTACAGGCCCAGCCCAATCAGCGCCCCAAGCCAATCGCGACCGGTTCCGCCTGTCCACATGGAGGATCGGTATGTCTTAAGGAGTTCGAGAAATGCAAAGAGGAGCCCCAGCACAAAAGCGAGCATCCACAGGTCCAGGCGAAATCCGTTGTTATTTCGAGAAGGCATGCGCACATCCCTGCTTCTTCAACGGAGCACAGCATAGCACGAACGAGATATGAGCGAAAAAGGGACTGCCCCCCGCCCTGTTGCAGTTTATTGGGATGGCATTGCGCCGCATTTCAGTCCATGCGCGCCGAGACCGTAACGCGCACGGCCAGGGGGGTCAATCGAGATCGGTCAGGGCGAAGACTTCCGCGGCGTTCCTGCGGAGAATACCCTGGGCCAGCCAGAGGGCTTCATCTTCCGAGATGTCCCCTCGTTCCACCTTGGCCGCCAGCACGTTAGAGGTAATCCGCCGGGCAATTTTGCAGTGGCCGTACGCCCCTTCCACGTAGTTCGAATCGCCTCCGACGGCGAAGATTTTATTTGCAGGGATGATCTCGAGCCACTCGTGTAGCGTCCGCGCGGCTACACTCGGCGAGATCGCGTGAACCCAGCACAGGTCCGCGTATACGTTGGGAAAGGTCTTGGCCAGCACCGCGACTTCTCCGGTGAAAGGATAACCGGCGTGGAAGATGTCGAACCGCGCGCGCGGGAATTCCGTGAAAAGGTTCGTCAATAGGGTTGGTTTCGAGTGTTCGAGATAGTTGGCGTTGCCTTCCTGCAGGCCCGTATGCACCTGGATGGGCAGGCCGTGGTCCGTGGCGAGGCCGATCAAGTGCCGGATCACGTAGTCCTGCAAAGGCTTCTGTTCCTCGAAGGGGATGTTGTCTGAGTCGGTCAGGAGCAGCCGGTTGAAATACCGCGATGCGGCCGCGGCCGCGCCCCGCTCGAAGAGCAGCGTGCGGCGATACGCCAGAAACAGTTTTACCGCCACGATGCCCTCGTCGACAAACCGGCCGAGCTGTGTCTCCAGCGCACGGAGCAGGTCGCCCAGGGTGTGGATCGAACATCGCGATTCTTTTTCAAGCGCCGCCACTTCGGTCCGTGTAGTCGCCGTGGCGAAATGGTCCAGGATCGGGACGGCACGGAAGAAGGCGCGGTCGACGTTCACGTGCTGCCCGGGCCAGCGAACCACAAGCGCCGTCGCAATGTGCGCCTTCTCCTTCAGTACGGTCCGGTACCAGCCGGGCCGATGTGCCTTGCGGATGCGGCGGCACAGTTCGGGGTAGGTCATTTCATTGATGTCGTCGATATCGAAGAGGTCGTGCATGTACTCGCGCATCGCCCGTCCGTAGCCCGTCATGCGCACGTAGGGCCAATACGGCGCCATTAGCCCCCACCGCTGCTCGAGCGTGAGGTCGTTGTCCGTGTCGCGCATGGTCTCGAGAGCATCCTGCGGGAGGCCCGCCGATACCAGATCGGAAGACACATAGTGCTCGAAGAAATTGAAGAAGCTCGATTCCCGCTCCAGGATGACTTCCTCGTCCGGAATGTGCTCGTGGGTGTCGACGACGCCTATCGCGCCGATTGCGGCCGCGAGCCGTTCTCTCAAACTGCGCGATTCATTCATGGCGCGAGTCCCTCAGTGCTGTATTCTGGGGACAGTATACTTAATTCAGTGGTTCTTGGTCCTGGTTTTCGCTTCCTACTGAATTAAGTATACTGTCCCCAGAATACACTTTACACTCTCAAAACGAGTTTGTGGGTGCCACGCATGCCCATTTTGTATTCTGTTACCCTCTTTGCGTCGAGCTGTGCTAAGTGTTTTCCTGTCTGTCGGCGACCAGCCTGTGGAGGCAACTGCGCGACTAGACCAGCTCCGCCCCCGTGGAACTGATGGACAAGGTGGCGTGTAAGACGCCCTTTTGCCGTCCCAATTGGTCCGCAAGCTGACGGATGGTCCGCGCTTGGCCCCGGATCAGGACCATCTCAGCGCAGAGCCGTTCGTCCAGATGGACGTGTGTGGTGGCGAGAACGGCGTCATGATGATGGTGCTGCAGGTGGGTCAACTTCCCGCTCAGTTGCCGAACCTCGTGGTCGTATATGAGCGTGATGGTCCCGACCACCTCATCGTTGTGTTCCCACTGCTGCTCGACCAACTCGCGGCGCACCAGGTCGCGAATAAACTCCGAGCGGTTCGAGTAGCCGCTGTTCCGCACCAATCGTTCCAACCGCTTGAAAAGCAGTTTCTCAATCGACACGCTCAACCGGACAAGGTCCGACATCGAAAGTCATCTCCGTCGCATCACGAACACTGAGGGTGTAACAATCCGTTTTAAGGCCCCAGTTCGTCCAGGGCTTGTTGCTGGCGCTGCTGGTGTTGCTGGGTGTGGGCGCCGAGCTTGCGGCGGCTGTAACTCCCCGCAGCGCTCGCACCAGAGGAGCTCATACTGTTAAGTTGCTGCTGGACCGCCATGCCGGTCATGACCTCGCCCATCGGGCCGACGCCCTGTGCCACGCCGCGGCCCTGACGGCTCCTGGTCTGGCCGGTGCCGGGCGACTGCCTGGCATAGCCCGTACCATACTGCCCGGGAACATACAGCGCGCCGTTTTGAGGGTAGTAAATGAAGTCCTGACCAGTCGCGGTCTTGGGCACCTGGGACAGGTACGTGGGCGTTAGGGCCTGGAGCGACGGCGGATAATAGCCGCTCGCCTGGCCATAGCGGTCGATAGCGGCGCGAATCCGGGCCATTTTCTCGGCATCGGAGGGGCCTCGTGCGGGCATCGCGGCAGCGCTTGGCGCGGCAGTATCCAGCAGCTTGCCTGTGCTCCGGTCGTAGCCATAGGGCGTACCGTCCGGTTTCTTAGGCAGGCTCGGCAGATAGTCCGGCACCAGGCTGTCAAGCGTTAGCGGATAATACCCCTTCTCCGCGTAATACGTGTCTATAGCCCGGCGGATATTGACCCTTGCCGTCGACTCCGACACCGCCTGCACCTGGCCCTTCATCGCCTTGAGCTGCTGCGCCTCGAGTTCCCCTTGAATCGCCGTCGTCGTGAGCACCTCCACACCACAACCCGTCAAACCAGTCAGCAGCAGTGCGGTTACAAGGTATCTCATGGCCAACCCTCCTCTTTGCACATAATTATACCACATCTTTTGGAGCCGTCAGCTATCAGCTTTCAGCCGGCAGTTTTCAATTGACTAAAACAGTTCGCGATCCAGCGAGCGGTATTGGACGGCCTCGGCGACGTGGTGCTCGGCGATGTTTTCTGCGGCTTCGAGGTCGGCGAGGGTGCGGGCGACGCGGAGGGATTTGTCGTAGGCGCGGGCGCTGAATCCCAGGTCGTTGATGGCCCTTTCGAGGAGGGCCTTGGCGCCGTCGGTGGCGGCACAATGGATGCGGACGGCACGGGGGTCGAGTTCGGCATTGCAGGTGAACTTCCCTTTATAGCGTTGCCGCTGCCGGTCGCGCGCCTCTTGGACTTGCGCGCGGACCTCGGCGGTGGTAGGGCCGCTGAGGCGGTCGTCGGCGATTTCCTCGAATGAGAGCGCGGGTACGTCTACATGGATGTCGATGCGGTCGAGCAGTGGTCCGGACAGGCGGCTCATGTAGCGCTGGATCTCCCCGACGGTGCAGCGGCACTGGCGGCGCGGATCGGTTCGGCAGCCGCAGGGGCATGGGTTCATGGCCACGACCAGCATGAACCGGCTGGGAAAGGTGACCGAATACATGGCGCGGCGCACGTGAACGAGGCCCTCCTCGAGGGGCTGGCGTAGCACCTCGAGCGCAGAGCGATTGAACTCGGGCAGCTCATCGAGAAACAACACACCGTTGTGTGCCAGGCTGACCTCGCCAGGGTTGGGTTGCATGCCCTGGCCGCCGCCGCAGATCGAGACGGTCGACGCGGTATGATGTGGACTCCGGAACGGACGGCGCACGATAAGCGCCTGCCTGGCGTTAGTCAGTCGGGCGACGCTGTAGACGCGGGTGGTCTCGAGGGTCTCGTCAAAGGTCATGTCGGGCAGGATGCCGGGCAGGCGCGCGGCAAGCATAGTCTTGCCCGTACCGGGCGGGCCGATCATGAGCAGGTTATGGCCGCCGGCGGCTGCAACGGTCATCGCTCGTTTCACGTGGGCCTGCCCTTTGACTTCAGTCAGGTCGAGTGCATTTGCCCGGGCTTTGTCGAAGATCGCCTGGATATCCGTTGTGTGCGCCTTGACATCGACCTGGCCGCTCATGAAGCCCACCGCGTCGTTGAGGGTGGCCACGGGGATTACCTCCACCCCGGGCACAACGCCCGCCTCTTCGGCGTTCGCCTCGGGCAGCAGGATGCCCCGCAGGCCCTGGTCCCGGACGGCGATGGCCATGGACAACGTGCCCGAAACAGGTCGGATCGAGCCGTCCAGGGCCAACTCGCCCACCAAGGCGTAGTCAGAGAAGCGCACGCCTTCGACCTGCTCGCTGGCCGCCAGCATGCCCAGGGCGATGGGCAGGTCGAGCGCACTGCCTTCCTTGCGGATGTCAGCCGGGGCCAGGTTGACGACGATAACACCGCGCGGATATCGGAACCCGGAGTTCTTCAGCGCGGAGCCCACCCGTTCCTTGCTTTCCTTCACGGCGGGATCGGGCAGTCCAACCATGAAAAACTGGTTCGACCCGGGATGGTTGTCCACCTCGACGGCCAGGTGATAGGCATCGATTCCCAGCACGGCGCTGCTATGCACGCGAGCGAGCATACACTTCCAACCCTTTCACAACCTGCGACCCCAACAGAACAGCATCTTAAAGGCTTCGCGCCTGCCCGTCAAGGGGTCGAGTGCAGAATTCTGATGAGTACGTACATTCGCAGGAACGGGCAAGAACGCGTCAGGGTCCCGCGACTTGAACACGGTTTCGCCCCAATTCCTTGGCCGTATAAAGGGCTTTGTCCACGGTCTGAATCATGTCGCCAGGGCCTGAGAAGCCCTCGTTGTATTGCGCGACGCCGATGCTGGCGGTAACGCGCAGTTGTTCGGCGTCGGTCCCGGAAAAGGCATTTTTCCGTATTTTGACACGGAGTTTTTTGGCCAGGATGGAGGCTTTGGCCAGGCCGGTCTCGGGCAAAATAACGGCCATCTCCTCACCACCATACCTGCAACAGATGTCCGGCTTGCGCGTATTCTCCTGCAGTAGCCGCGCAAACTGCTGCAGCACCAGGTCGCCCGTCTGGTGGCCGTGTGCGTCGTTGAACTTCTTGAAGTGGTCAATATCAAACAGCAACAGCGAGAAGGTGCGCCCATAGCGGCGGGCCTCCTGAAATTCCTCCTCCATTCGCAGGTCGAAATAGCGCCGCACGTAGAGGCCTGTCAGGCCGTCGGTCACGGCCATAGCGTAGAGCCGCGCATTGTTGATGGCCACGGCAATCTGGAGCCCAAGTTGCCGGAACAGCGCCGCGTTGTCCTTACTAAAAGGCAGACCGTCGTGACGGTCTTCCAAGAGCATGATCCCGAAGACATCGTTCTCCGTGATCAGCGGGACGTACGCCCTGTTCTCGTCCGGGGTCGCGCTCAGTATGACTTGCCGCGTACGTATGGCCTGCTCCAGCGCGGTGCCATGGATATGGACCGAATCTTCGACAAGCCGCTCTCGGCCAATCAGGTCGTCGCCATATTTAGCGATCATAGGCCGGAGCGTCTCGCCGTCCTTCTCGAGCTCATAGATGGTCAGCCGGCGGATGTCGAGCGCGCCCTGCACGACATTGGCGATAATGGGCAGGGTCTCGCTTAACTCGAGCGACGCGTTAACAGCCAGTGCGATCTCACGCAGGATGGACAGATGGTCCACTTGCCGGCTTAGGGCGATATTACGCCGGAGCAAGGATTCGTAATCGCCTTCAAATCGATTCGTGGACGGGTCAGCCATTACGGTACTCTTTACGTCTTACGTGCACGTAATTCGAACTTTACATCGATCGTACCACGCCGCCATGGAAATTGCAGGTTTTGTCGCAGCTTACGTTTTACGTCTTACGTGCACGTGAATGGGCCACATCGAAGACGAGAGAGAGGATTTCTTCGGCGATGGCTTCGGCCGCACTGGATTTGGCGAGGACCGTGGCTGCCGCGCCCATGGCCTCGAGACGGATTGGGTCGGCAAGGAGTTCGCGCATCTGTTCAAGGAGGCGCGCGCCGCTGCATTCCCGATCAAGCAGAATAACAGCGGCGCCGGCCTCCTCGAAGGCCCGGGCGTTCTGTTCCTGGTGGTTGTCGGCGGCGTAAGGGTAAGGCACGAGGATAGTCGGCTTGCCCAGGACGGCTAACTCGGCGGTGCTTGAGGCCCCGGCCCGGCTTACGATCAGGTCCGCAGCGGCGCACGCCGTGACCATGTCGTCGATAAAGGTGAACACTTGCACGAGCGCCGCGGCATTCTCGGCTGCCACACGGGCCTTGGGCGCGTCCACAACGCCCGTCATCCAAAGAACCTGAACTTCCCCGGGGTCGAACTGGGCCACCGCTTCAGCCACGGCGGCATTGAGCGTGTGCGCCCCCTGGCTGCCGCCGGACACAAGGACTGCGGGCACCGACGGGTCCAGGCCAAGGGTCGCGCAGGCCTCGTTGCGGCTGGGCGGTTGGGTAAACCCCTTCCGCACCGGATTGCCCACCACTCGTGCGCGGCCCTTGGGATATTCGCCCAAGGTATCCGGATAGCTCAACAGAATTCGCGCCGCACGCGGTGCGAGTAACCGATTGGCCAGCCCCAGGCGCTTGTTCTGCTCGTGGAGCACGGTCGGCACACCCATCCGTTGCGCCGCCCACACCAGCGGCAGCGACACATATCCACCAACGCCTAGAACGAGTTGCGGTCGGAATTTCTTGATCAGAACGAACGCGCGACCGACGCTGAGCGCCAGTTTGCCCGCCACCCACACTTTCCGCAGGGACCTCGTCCTAGGCCAGCCCTCGACCGGTAGGCTGCGAAACGGGATCGCTTGGGCCTGACTCACGCGTTCTTCAACGCCGCCTTGACGCCCAACCCATTGCATCGTGAGGCGTGAGTCCCGCTTCTGAAGTTCCTCAATTATCGCGACGGCGGGGGATGTATGCCCCCCGGTACCGCCGCCCGTGATCATCATGCGCATGGGAAGGTTCCGCGCTCTTTCAGCGTTCAGTTATCAGCTTTTCAGCACCCTGAAAGCTGATGGCTCTCTTTCCTCGTTGGGCTCTTGGGCCTGCCGGCCGATGTTCAGCAGGATACCCATCAGTGTGAGAAAAACCAACAGGGCGGTGCCGCCGTAGCTGACAAATGGTAGTGGCAGCCCTTTGGTGGGCAGCAAGCCCGTGGTCACCGCCATGATAAACGCCGCCTGAAGCGAAATCACGGAAACAATGCCCGTGGCTAGCAGCGCGCCGAGCAGGTCGCGCGCGCAAGTCGCAACGCGCACCGCCACGACCAGGAGTATGACGTACAGCGCCACCAAGGCCAAGGAGCCGACCAGGCCCATTTCCTCGGCCCAGATAGCGAAGATGAAATCGGTGTGCGCAGCAGGCAAATAGAAGAGCTTCTGTTCACTGGCGCCCGGACCCTGGCCCCATATCGCGCCGCGCGCGAACGCCGACAGCGACTGAATGAGTTGAAAGCTTTCGTCATCCCGATAGCGCCAGGGGTCGTGGAATGCAAAAAGGCGCCGCAGCCGCTCTGGGCTTGTTATCGACAACACGACCATCGCCAGCGCAACCGACGCGGCGCCGGCCAGCACGTGGCCCAGGCGCGCTCCTGCAACAAACACCATCAGAAAAGCCACGGCCATGATAACCGCAGGCATGCCCAAGTCGCGCTCGAGCAGGACGAGCAGGGCGAAGCACCCCGCGCTGGCCACGGGTGGCAGGAAGCCCCGCTTGAACGACCGGACCTGGTCCTGGTTTTCCGTGAGTTTGGCGGCCAAGAGGATAATGATTGCCAGTTTCGCGAACTCCGAGGGCTGAAAGTGAAAGTGATGCAGACGCAACCAGCGCTGCGCACCATGAGCCTCCACGCCGATGCCGGGAATCAACACCAGTACCAGCAAAATGAACGCAAGTGCAACGATGGGGCGATAGATGCCCGGGGCGCATAGGTGGTGGTAATCGATATGGGCGACCAGAAACATCGCCGCAACCCCTAAGGCGGCGTACGCCAGTTGGACTTTGAACAGCTTACCAGAGGGCGCCTTGATCGTGCTGGTACTGTACACCATCAAGATGCCAACCAGCACCAGGGCCAACGTCACACTCACTAGAATCGTCGTTTGGCGTCTCATGATGGCCGTTCCCTGCTTTCGCCAGCCTGTTGGACGTACTGACGGACCTCTTCCTTGAAAACGCGGCCGCGGTGTTCAAAGTTTTCGTACATGTCGAAACTGGCGCACCCGGGCGACAGCAGCACCATGTCACCCGCCACGGCCGCGGCCCCGGCCAGGGCCACCGCTCCGGCCATATCGGCAGCGCGTTCCGTGGGTACCAGGTCGCCAAACGCCTTTTCCAGTAACGGCGCGTCCTCGCCCAGCGTAACGACTTTCTTGACCCGGCGTTGCACGAGCTCGCGCAGGATGCCGTAGTCGCTACCCTTGCCACGGCCTCCAGCAATCAGGACGATGGGGCGCTCGAAACTCTCGAGCGCGGCCCGGAGACTCTCGACGTTGGTCGCTTTGGAATCGTTGTAGAAGTCCACCCCGTTGAGCGTAGCTGTGCGCTCGACGCGATGCTCGAGGCCTCGAAACACACGCAGTCCCGCCAGGGTCTTTTCCCAATCAAAGCCGCCCGCCCGCATCATGGTCAGCGCGGCGAGCGCATTCTCCAGGTTATGGCGTCCTGGGAGCCGGATATCGGACCGGTGGGCAACTGACCTCTTGCCATGCCGGATGACCTCGCCATCCAGCCAGAGCCCATGGCAAGTCGGCTCTCCGAGGCTAAACCTCCACTGCGCGACATCCAAGGGCGCCCCCATAACCGAGGCGAAGTGGTCGTCGTCATTGACCACGGCGATATCCCCCTTTCGCTGCCCGGCGAATATCCGCGCCTTGATGCCGGCATACTGTTCCATCGTCCTGTGCCGGGCCAGGTGGTCCGGCGTGACGTTCAGCACCGCGGCTATCCACGGCCGGAATTGCGCCACCGTCTCCAACTGGTAACTGCTCACCTCGAGCACGATGAATTCCGGCACAGGTTCCGCCGTTACCGCGGCTGACAATGGTACGTCGTTGTTACCCGCAAGCAAAACCGAACGGCCGCACGCCGCGATCAAACTGCGCAGCAGTTCCGTTGTAGTGGTCTTGCCGTTAGTACCCGTCACGGCGAGGATGCGCGAGCGGCAAAAGTGAGCTGCAAATTCCAGCTCCCCGATGATTGGCACGCCTTCCTGCCGGGCCTGTTCGAGTGGCGGGACGGTGGGAGGAACACCTGGACTCAGCACCACGAGCGCCGCATCGGCGAACGCTGCGCCGGTGTGCCCGGCGCATTCGTAGGGCACGCCGAGCGCGTCCAGTTCCGTGCAAAACCGCGCCAGCTTCGCCGCGTTGTCCGCATCGGTGACAAAGGGCCGCGCCCCCTCGCGCATCAAGAGCCTGACAACGGCCAAGGAGGTCTTCCCCATAC
>CAYRLQ010000078.1:11877-15778 GCA_964425145.1 uncultured Nitrospiraceae bacterium | reverse complement strand
CGTGCGACAGCACCTGATCGAGCACGGCTTCGTCGAGTTCCACACGCCCATCCTCACCAGTTCCTCGCCTGAGGGGGCTCGGGACTACCTCGTGCCGAGCCGCGTGTACCCGGGCCGGTTCTATGCGTTGCCCCAGGCGCCGCAGCAGTTCAAGCAACTGCTGATGATCTCCGGGTTCGACCGGTATTTCCAGATCGCGCCGTGCTTCCGCGACGAGGACTCGCGTGCAGACCGCAGCCCCGGCGAGTTCTACCAGATCGACCTCGAAATGGCATACATCACCCAGGATGACCTGTTCACCGAGTTGGAAAGCCTGATGGTCCACCTCTTCCAGGAACTGTCGAACAAAACGGTCGTTGCCGAAAAATTCCCTCGCATCCCATACACCGAGGCGGTGGAGAAATACGGCACCGACAAGCCCGACATCCGCTACGGGCTCGAGATGGCCGAGCTAACCGACGCGTTCGTGGACTCGAAGTTCAACGTCTTCGCTAACGCGGCCAAATCCGGCGGGGCCGTCAAGGCCATCAACGCCAAGGGCGCCGCGGCCAATCCGCGCAAGTTCTTTGACGATGCGGAAGCCTTCGCCAAAAGCGAAGGCGCCAGGGGCCTGGCTTGGATCTCCATGCGCGACGGGGATATGAAGGGCCCCATCGTGAAGTTTCTTTCCGAGGCGGAAAAGGCTGCGCTCCTCGAGCAGACCGGCGCCGAAGATGGCGACGCCCTCTTCTTCGGCGCAGGCGACCGCGCGGCCACGAACGAACTGCTCGGTAAGGTGCGCACCTACCTGGCCAATGCACTGGGCCTGATCGATCCGTCGCTGGCGGCATTCTGCTGGATCGTCGACTTCCCCATGTTTGAATGGAACCAGGACGAGAAGAAGATCGATTTCTCGCACAACCCATTCTCGATGCCCCAGGGCGGCCTCGAAGCCCTCGAGACCAAAGACCCACTCGACGTGCTCGCCTACCAGTACGACATCGTCTGTAACGGCGTCGAGTTGTCCTCCGGGGCAATCAGGAACCATCGCCCCGACATCATGCTCAGGGCCTTCGAGATTGCAGGCTACGACCGCCAAACCGTCGAGTCGAAGTTCCCGGCGCTCTGGCGCGCATTCCACTATGGCGCCCCGCCACACGGCGGCATCGCGCCCGGCTTCGACCGCATTATCATGCTCCTGACCGACGAGCCCAACATCCGCGAAGTCATCGCATTCCCATTTAACCAGAAAGCGCAGGACCTACTCATGGGCGCCCCGAACGAGGTCTCGCCGCACCAGCTCAAGGAACTGAACCTCATGCTCAAGCTCCCCCCGGACCAACAATCATAAGCCCTTGATCTGCGGCAGCCCTTCCGCCCTGCCCTGCCCAGGCCGACGGAAGTGTGTTACAGCCGCTCTCGAGTGTGTGCCAAAGAGCATGTAAACGAGATTAAGGCCAAAAAACGATGTGAGGTGTGGTCCTAAAATCTGGTTGTTAGCAGGGAAGCGAGCCGGCAACCTGGCTGTGGCTAGGTCATCCCATTTAAGGAGATTCCCCCGCTCCCTGCGGTCGGTAGCAATGATGAGGAGAGTGGCTTTATCCGAAAACACGGTCGCGTCCATTTATGAGCCTGTTTGTGTCCGTGTGCGGCCAAGGGGTTAACCACTGAAACAGCGATAGAGGTCATTTAATAAGCACTCAATCTTAGGGAAAGCAAGTGGTTAGCGGATCGCCACAACACAGATCATGCTGACGTCAAGTTTTGTTGAACGCCAATGAAGATACAGAAAACCAACCCAAACTAGGGGCCTGCAGAAGCCTTATTGGATAAGGTCGCGATCGGGTAGTGGTAATTGCCGCGGACGGGGTAGTGCTTGACAGTTTTTTCATCGCTGTTGGGAACCGAAAGCACCCCGGGAACACGGATTACTGAGAGGCGCAGGGTACCCGGTTCATCCAGATCCTCTTGAAGAATAATCTCGCCCAGTCGCCTGTTGTTCCACTGATACAGCTCCGGAACACTTATTTCAACGAGCCATGTGGGAAAATCACCTATGCGCCCGCGGATGAGATCTTCTAAGAGGCGTTCGCATTCAGGCCCTAGCACGCATTGATTACAGTCCTCGGGGTGGTGTTTGTTGAGAAAAATCTCATAATCAGAAGGTTTAATGGCCAAGGTCCGCAGCACGTATCGTTTTTGTATAACCCTCTGCAATAAGGTCCAAAACCAATAGTTCGACTGGTCAGGTCGCGCGTTTGAATTCAGAAGAGACTGAAAGTACCGACCGTTCTCGAACTCGTAATCACAGAGAAGCTCTGCAGCAAACCTCTCAACATCGGCACCAGCCAGTAACTGACGCTTTGATTGATGCGGCTTTGGCACTACGACCGCCGGAAGCTGCTCACGGAGCATTGACTTGGGCAGGGTAGAGTAGGGGCCAAAATTGTCGTCCATCACGATCAGGTCCGGCACCCATTCACGGCTCGAAAGGTACGGGGAAGCCGGAGCACCGAAGTAAGCTCTCTTTGCGTTGATGGGCCAAAGGCACGGATCGAATGTATGCCCGACTACCGCCATGGCGTGAGGAAAAGGGTCGCCACGAAAGCATAGTATGGCCGGGAAACCGGACTCTACTGAATGATAGGCCGTCGCGAGAACAAAGTCGGGACCAGTCCGAGCAACACGTGGATGATCAGTACTGACTAGTGTGTCATACGCATCGGTTTCGATGTTATATTCCTTGATGATCCGCGCAATCTCCTCGACGGCCAAACCATCGCCGGCAAGGCGAGACTCATGGTCGATGCCGACCAGCTGATTCATCTCTTCATAATCGATTGCGACATTGCCTTTATGCATGGTCTGTAATAGTACAGCTATGGCGGCATGCGCGCAGCACCATGTTGCCCCCTCTTGCTGGGCAAAAAAGCTCCCACGGATTGGGACCGGTTGCTCAATGTCTGCCACATAAGCGGAGAACTCGGCCCTGCTATGCACAAACCAGCTTTCTTCCCAAGGCAAAGGTCTTACAACTGCTTGCGGGACGTATGAGGACAGTTTTGCTCCCTTGTAGCTATCGGAGTAGACATACACGAAGCCTAATGGGTCAAATTCATTCAGGTTCGCCCGCAGGAAGGCCTTATCTCTCTGACTTCTCTCGAGAGCCTTATGCCGGTCCGTGGCCAGTGCCTTAATGTAGGCCTCAACCTTTTTATTCGAGGGCGACTCCGCCTCCGAGTGAGTCTTGAAGAAGGTGACGCGCCGGACGGTTCGGGACAGCGGTTTGAAAGCAGGCCTGATTTTCTGCTCTAAGATTTGTACTTCCCGGTCGCAACCAGGCAGGGACGAGCTGTCGATCTCGTCTTCAACGAGGAAAGTGCATCCCTGGTGGCGCATGAGCGAAAAGGTCTGCCTCAGAGGGTTCGGTGGTTCAGAACTATGGAGGCCCTGCGCAGCGATCTGCTCGGCATACTCGAAAAAACTGAAGCTATTACTGGACAACTTAGTTGAAAGAAGCCGCGACGAAATTACTCGTGGTTGCACAGTTTATTCCCCGGACGAGAGAGCCCTCCCCCTCCTCCGTCGGCGCCGGAATGGACACGGCATGTAAAGAAACAGCCCTACTGCGCCTAAGCTAGAAGCGCGGCCTCGATTGACCGACGATTCTTCTGGATTTGAGAGATTTCCTCCCCCATTCAATCCTCTTCTCTAAAAACTCCTTCGTTTCTGGCCACAGATTCTCTAATCGCATACTGCGTGGTTTCTTGCCCGTTTCCTTTTGCACCTCTCCCTTGTTCCCACCCATAGCGCTTACCTCCTTTTCACTCCGCTGTATACTACCGCATCCTCGAGGAAGAATCAAGGACGAATTAAGTCATAATAAGTTTGTCGGTGCAGTCCACTCGTACCTCTATTTCCG
>CAYRLQ010000078.1:0-11867 GCA_964425145.1 uncultured Nitrospiraceae bacterium | reverse complement strand
TTAAATGCACTAAGCCCTTTTTGCGGGTTAGGCCAGGCATCACAGTGGCGTGCCGTCGAACCGGCGCACGAGTATTTCATCTGTGGCGGCGCGGGGGCTGAGCGTGGCCAGGTAAAGCGCTGTGTGGGCGATGTCTGCGGGCGTCAGCCAGTTGAGCTTATTGCGACGGGGCATGGCTTCACGGGCGAGTTGTGTGTCGACCCCGCCGGGGCAGATCGCGTGCACGGCGATTCCATATGGGCGCAATTCAAGCGCCAACACCTTCGTCAAACCGTTCAGGCCGTACTTCGAGGCGCAATACGCGCTCTGCTCGGCGATGGGTTTTAACCCCGCAATGCTCGAGACGTTGATGATCCGTCCCGACCGTTGCGCCTTCATCGAAGGCAACACGGCCCGCGTGAACAAGAACGGTCCGGTCAGGTTCACGTCCAGCGTGCGCTGCCACTGCTCCATTTCGAGCTCCTCGAATGGTTTGAAGCATGCGTACCCCGCGTTGTTCACGAGGATATCAATCTTGCCAAAGGCCTCGAGGGTTGCCTCGACCGTGCGCTCTACCGCATCCTTATCGACCACGTCGCACGCGAGCGCCAGGGCCTGTCGGCCGAGTTTGCGCACCGCCTCAGCCGTTGCCTCGACCTGGCTCGGCGTGCGCGCCACCGCGGCAATGTCGCACCCCTCTTGAGCGAACGCCAGCGCGATCCCCTTGCCGATACCCCGTCCCGCGCCGGTAATCAGAGCTGATTTCCCTGCGAGCGACATAAAAAACACCTCATGACAATCGATTATCAGTTGCGCCTTCGTGGACTTCAGCGGCCACAGGCGGCGCCTGTTCGGCGTCGTTGGCCCGGAGTTTCTCGATCAGTTCCTCGAGGGTTTCCGCCGCCGGTCCCGCGTGCCGGTCGAACAGCCCGGCCAGCAACGGCTGGAAGGCCTCTTCGCCGCGCAGGGTCGAGGGGTCGCGGCCCGTCTCGCGCAGACAGGTGATGATGTCACCCACGGTAATCTTGTTGAGCGACCGGGCGGGCTGGTACGTGGCCACTTCATGGTTACACGGGGTAACGAGCCCAGCGTGCTCGAGCGCCTCGAGCGTATTGGTGACCAGGCGCGTGGGCACGTTCCACTGCTCGGCGAATTCCACGACGGACAACGGCGGCTGGGCCCGATCGAACCGTTTGCCCAGTTCGACCATCGTCCACAGCCCCAGCGCTTCCCGGTAGGCATAGCTCGCCCCTTCCGAAAGCCGCTCCATGGCAAAGGTCTTCTCGTACTGGTAGGCGAAGGCCAGTTCTGCGCCGAACAGGAGGATCAGCCAACTGAAATAGACCCACACGAGCAGCACCGGTACCTGTGCGAAGGTCGAGAAGAATAGACTATAGCGCGGCAAGCCAACCTGAAACTTCACGTACGCCCAGGACAATAAACACCACAACGTCCCTGCGACCACGCCGCCTGCAAGTGCGTAGCGCAAGCGTACGCGCGTGTTCGGCACGAATAAGTACATGGCCGTGAACACGAGCCAGATGACGACGTATTGCATGCCGCGCAGGCCAAATGCAAACGGCCCTAACTCACCTCGCAACTGGCTGCTCTCGAGGACCGCGGTCACGCTCATCACCAAGGCCACGACAAACGGCAACAGCAGCAGCACCGTCAGGTAATCGCTGAACATCCTGTACCAGGACCGCTTACGCTTCAAGCCCCAAATCGTATTGAAGGCCGATTCGATATTCTTCATCAAGCCGAACACCGCGGCCAGGACAAAAATCAGACCCGCAAGACCAATCGTCTGCGCATCGGCCCCCCTTTGCGCGAATTCCACAATGGACTTGACCGGGTTTTCAAGCGGTTGGCCGTCTTCTGTCTCCTCCAGTTGAGCCACGCCCCGGGACAGGAAGTTGACAAACTCTCGCTTCCAATCCCTGTCCGAAGCGGGTGTCGAGACTTGTTCCAGTTTTGCGGACAGATAGGAGTAAATCTCCTCATCCACATTGAAGGTTTGGATCACAAAGAAGATGATCGCGAGAAATGGAATGATGCCCAGCGCCGTGGCGAAGGTCAGCGCCGCAGCGCGCAGCGTCAGCGCGTCGCGCACCAGGTTCTGCACCAACAGAATCGCCACTCGGATTTGTTTGATGACGAACCCGTGCGGAATCTCTTCTCCCGGCGCGCCGATGTGCCATACGTCGTGTGTCGCAAAGCGCCGGCCCCGCTCAAGGGCCTCCACGATGCCCTGGATGTATTCTCTCATACCGTAATGCTAGACCCCTTACCGCCCTGAGGCAACTCCAGGGCGCACATACGGCGGCGTGCCATGCGACTTGCCACTTCCCCGGCTTATGGGTCCGTTCCAGAATCCCAAAAGTTGTTCTGACAATTTATACAGAACGTCATAAATAATGCCGCATATTGACGGAAAATTGCACGAGCGCTGCCCTCGCGTCATTGCGAGCGTAGCGAAGCAATCACTTGCCACAAAGGCCATTGGTTCAAGTGATTGCCGCGTCGCTCACTTCGTTCGCTCCTCGCAATGACGCGATGCGGTGCCAATTATGACGCTACGTATAGTCAACACACGTCGGGCCAGAGGATCGTTCCCGTCGAAAGGCACATACTCACAATTCCCGAACGCCCGTCTAATCGAGGTGCTCGGTCATGGTTTTCTCGGCCTGTTGCCGGCGGTACTGCTGCAGTTTGTCGCGCAGTTCCGGGCGGCTGCCGGCCAGGATTGCAATGGCCATCAGCGCGGCGTTGATCGCGCCGGCCTCGCCGATGGCGAACGTACCCACGGGGATGCCGGCGGGCATTTGCACAATGGCCAGCAGTGAATCCAGACCCTGGAGCGTGCTTTGCATCGGCACACCCAGGACGGGCCGCAGCGTCTGCGCGGCGATGACACCCGGCAAGTGCGCCGCACCGCCCGCGGCGCCGATGAACACCTCGCAGCCCCGTGCTTCGGCATCCTTCAGGTACTCAACCAACTCAGCAGGTGTGCGGTGGGCCGAAAGAACCCGACACTCGTGCGGTACGTCGAACTGAGCGAGTGTATCCCCTGCGCGGCGTATGGTGTCCCAATCGGACTTGCTGCCCATGATGATTGAGACCAACGGGCTGTCGTTCGTAGTCATGATGCTCCTCATTTTTAGTTAACAGGCCGCTATCCATGCAAATGTGCCACATCCGGCTGCCCATGGTTCTATAGATGGTCTTTGTCAGCAAGCACCAGCAACCAAGGCCTGACTACTTTCCATGTTCCTTCGCCCACTCGGCTTTCATCTCGAGCATCTCCTTGTTCGGTTTAATGATGCGCGAGGTGACCCGGTGCCTCTTGGGATTGCTCCACTTGCCGTGGACGTTGCGCATGACGGGCAGGCGGCCGGCGACCGGCGGCACCTTGGCCGCCGCGGTAGGCTCGGCGGCATACCAGTAGGCGACGCTGCTCATCTCGTTGCACAGGTGGTTGCCGTGGCCGTGCTCGATGGTTACTTTGAGAGATTTCTCGAACCGGATGGGGTTTTCGATGTGGTGCACATAGCTGGTCTGGTAGCCGCCCGTGTCTGCCTCGTGGATTGAGGAGCCATTGCGCATAAACGCGTTGGGCTGCATGCCCCAGGCCTGGCCGAGATAGTCCTCGCTGCCCGTGCCGTGCAGGTCCGGCGGCCACTTATACCCGTCGACCCAGATCATGTCGTCCCCCTCGCCCCACCACGTGCCCTGGAAATTCGTCACGCTGAGGTTGCAGCCAATGTAGTGGCCGCGTCCCCTGGCCTTCAAAATGACGTAATTGTTGTCCCAAGCCGTTTTCTTCATATTGGCGATGTCTGCCTGCGGCGAATTCACCAGGACCTCATGGCCCCAGCCGCCGAAGGGATTCTCGCGCCGGAACTCGGCGTGGAAATACAGTTCATCGTCAGGCAGCGGCTCGTCGTAGGTTTCATGATCGATGTGGAAATACTGCACGTGCAGTTCACGGCTCTCGTTCACGAGTTCGATGACAGCACGTTCCCGGAAAGGCATCTGGACGTAGCAGTTCAGCGCGCAGCCCATGTTGAACGTGTTGTTATGAAACGTGGATGCCGAGAATAGAAACGACTGGTAGGAATTAACGATATTGTGGCCCAGGCCGAAGAAATCGCCCAAGGGCGCCACCACACTCGGCGACCTTGCACTGTCCCAGGTCATCTTCAACAGGCATTCCCGGTAGTGGTTGGGCTGCGTCATCCAGATATGCGTGATCCGCCCCGGGCCTTGGATGTCCGCGAGCACCAGGGTCTCGCCCGGTTCGACCCGCCAAGCGTCCGCATTCCGCCCTGTCGTGTCCCACGAGGAAAGTCGACGTGTCCGTGCCCGCCGCATTTTGGTCAACCGTGTATACATGAGCATACTCCTCCTTCCTTAATTGTCTGCCGCCGATTCCCCGCTTACCGGGGCCACCTGTCGCAGCCAGTTTACCCGCAAACCCACAGCGCGCGCAACACAACGTTGCGGGGAGCCGTTTGCGCTGTTTACAAGGTATTCAGTAAACTAGCCGAGAGGAGCCATGGTATTGTTGCGGGCAATTAGACTCATCGCACGAATCACACTGGTGGCCTTGTGGACGGGCGGCATGTTTGTGGTTCTACTGGTGGTAATGCCGCTTGGGATCGTTTCCAAACCGCTCCTAGTCCGGTGCAGACAGTTCCTCTTCCGCGTTTGGGGACGCTGCCTGGCAGTTATCATCGGCATGCGCGTGACCGTTCGTGGCAGGCCGCCGGAGCCGCCGTTTTTCATGGTCTCGAACCACGTCAGCCATGTCGATGCCTATTTGCTCGTTAGCTTGCTCGGGTGCACATTCGTCGCGAAGAGCGAGGTAGCCTCGTGGCCAGTGGTCGGGTACATGGTCAAGCACGCGGGTATCATCTTCGTCAAGCGGGAAAAACGAAGCGATACGCTCCGTGTAAGCGAACGTATCGCCGAGGCGTTGGACCTCGGCGAGGGCGTGGTGATGTTCGCGGAGAGCACCACCTCCCGCGGCCGTGAAATCAGGCCGTTCAAGACGGCCCTGTTCGAGCCCGCCATACGCGCCAAGTGCCCCATGCATTACGCGACCATCCATTACGCCACTGACGACGGGCTCGCGCCCGCGTCCGAATGGGTCTGCTGGTGGGACGGCAGGCCTTACTCCTACGGTAGGCACGTGTTGCGGCTGCTTGCCCAACCGGGCTTTGCCGCCACCGTGACCTTCGGTGAAGCCCCCGTCTCTGCGCCTGACCGAAAAATCCTGGCCCAGAAGCTCTGGGAAGCCGCGATGAAGCAGTTCACGCCCATCGAGTAGCTAGTTTCTCTTGCAGAAAGGCTGTTCGATAAATGAACAGGACTTCAACACCGAGTCATGGAATGGGCCAAGGGAGGGCGAGAATCCTGTCGAGCCGCACTTTCCCCACATCCAGCGGCTCGTGAGGACACTCGCCCTCCCTCTGATCGGCTCTGTCCGAAGTTCTTGCACCGCAGAACGCCTTTCCGCAACAGGAACTAGCTAGCTGATAGCTGACGGCTGACAGCCGAACGCTTACTCGAGCAATAGGCAGGCTGCTTGCCGATTGTCGCCCTTGGAGGTAAGTATGGGGCGGGTAACCGAGCAGATTGGGTCGGCGTAGGGGCAGCGCGGGTGGAAGCGGCACCCGGAGGGCGGGTTGGCCGGTGAAGGGGGATCGCTGCCGAGGATCACGGGGGTGCGCCGCCGTTCGCGGTCGGGGTCAGGCGCGGGAATGGCGCTAAGCAGGGCCTGCGTGTAGGGATGGAGCGGCTGATCAAAGACTTGACCGGCATCACCGATCTCGATGATCTGGCCCAGGTACATCACGGCGATCCGGTGGGCCACGTGGCGGACCACAGCCAGGTCGTGTGAGATGAGGATCAGGGTCAGGTCGTTCTCGCGGCACAGCCGGGCGATGAGATTGAGAATCTGCGCCTGGACCGAGACATCGAGTGCGGAGACGGGCTCGTCGGCGATGATGAGTTTGGGATTGAGGGCAAGTGTGCGCGCAATGGCAATGCGCTGGCGCTGCCCGCCGGAGAACTCGTGCGGGTATTTCCGCATGAATTGCGGCGCGAGTCCTACACGCGCCATCAACGCCGATACCTTGGCCGGGAGGTCTTTGCGGCGGACCAGGCGGTGCGCCAACATCGGCTCCGCAAGGGCGTCGAACACCGTCATCCGCGGATTGAGCGAGGCGTAGGGGTCCTGGAAGACCATCTGGAACGCGGGCCGGGCCTTGCGCAACGTGCGGGGGGAGAGCTCGCGGAGGTTGCGCCCTTCCAGTCGAATCCGGCCCTCCGTCGCGGGCACCAGTTGCATGATGGTCCGCGCCAGGGTGGATTTGCCACAGCCCGACTCGCCCACGAGTCCCAGCACCTCTCCGCCCTTAAGCCGCAGGTCCACGCCGTCGACCGCCCTGATCGAGCCGACTTGACGGGCGAAGAGAAACCCTTTACGTACAGGGAAGTGCGTCTTGACGCTTTCCAGTTCGAGCAGATATTCGCTCATAGTTCCCCCGCCTGGACGCGGATACACGCAGACTGGTGACTCGGGGCCACCTCCTCGAGTTCACACCGGGCGATCCGGCACGCCTCGAGGGCGTGCTCGCAGCGCGGCGCGAACGGACACCCTTCGATTTCCCGGGCGAGGTCGGGCGGCAGCCCTGGAATGGTGTAGAGTTCCTCGCCTTTGCTCCGTGCCGAGGGCAACGACGCCATCAGGGCCTTCGTGTAGGGATGTTTGGGACGATAAAAGAGCTCGCGGGTTTCGGCGGATTCGAGGGTCCGGCCGGCGTACATGACCAGCACCTGGTCACACGTGCCCGCGATGATGCCCAGGTCGTGCGTGATGAGAATCACGGCCGTGCCGGTATCCTGCTGCAACTGCTTGATGAGGGCCAGGATTTGCGCCTGGACGGTTACGTCGAGCGCGGTGGTGGGTTCATCAGCAATAAGCAGTTGGGGCCGTGTGATCAAGGTCATGGCGATCATCACTCGCTGGCGCATGCCCCCCGAAAACTGGTGCGGGTAGGCCTCCAGGCCTTGGTCGGCATCCTGAATGCCCACGGCCTCGAGCGCGGCGATGGCCCGCGTCCGCGCCTCCCCCCGCGAGCACCCCTCGTGGATGCGCAGCGGCTCCATGACCTGCGCGCCAACGGTCATATACGGATTGAGCGCGGTCATCGGGTCCTGGAAGATCATCCCGATGCGCTTGCCCCGGATGGCCCGCCGCTCTCGTTCTGTGCACTGCAGCAGGTCGATGCCGTCGAAATAGGCCTCGCCGGTGTTGATTTCACCCGGCGGCGAAGGGATCAGCCCGAGCAGCGAATAGCCCATCACCGATTTCCCCGAGCCCGATTCGCCGACGATGCCCAGCGTTTGCCCCGGCTCGACCACAAAGGATACCCCGTCCACGGCGCGCACCACGCCCTCGCGCGTGTGAAAGTAGGTCCTCAGGTTATCAACATGCAATAAAGCCAATGCCAGTTGCCAATTGGTTATCAGCTATCAGTTATCAGCCGTCAACTGAGAACTGAAAACTGACGCCTGTTTCTACCGTTGGCCCAAGACGATGTTGATCAGCGTCTGTAGGTCCGTGGCGGAGAGACCGCCGCCGTCGAGGTCGCACGGATGCGAAACGTGATAGCCAAGGATGGCGTTGACGACGAGTTGCACGTCGGCCGCGCCAACGAGGCCGTCGTTATCGATGTCGGGGTCCAGCAACTCCACATCGACGCGGGTGGCGGTTTCTTCACTTACAGTGATACTGCGCATGGTTTGGGAAACATATCCCCGCGCGGAAATCACCAGGTCGTACGTGCCCGGTAACAGCATTCGGTAATAGTCGCCTACGTCCGGGTCGGTAAACACTGGGTGCGGATTGCCATCCACCAGCACCTTGGACCACAGCGGCTCCCCTGTCTGCCCGTCGGCGACAATCCCTCGCACACCAATGTGTACGGCCCCCATGTAACTCAGCATCGACTCTTCGTTATCGGCCCAGAAACTCGGGATACTGGATTCCAGGGGCTGTTTCGTGTTGGAGAGTTCAATCGTGACCTCGTTGCAACTCAAGTAGCGGTAGTTCCAGTCCTGCATGCCCCCGGAAATCGAGTACCAAAGGCAGCCATTGGTAATGCCGTCTTGGAAAGACCAGTTGTTCCACATCGGCGCATTGTGTATCGAGTACCGCCGGGCGATATCCTCGAACAGCAGGTCGTCGGGCGTTGGGGCGTCTGTGTAGCTGGGTTTGCCATCGTCGTCATAGGGATAATTGACGACCAGCGCGCCGGTGTGGAAATTTGCACTTAGGACAAAGCTGTTTTCCGCGCTCCACCGCATGATGTACGCCACTTCCGGTGGCCGTGCCGCATCACCAAGCGGTTCCCCATCGTATGAAGTGCCCGTAAAGTCCCCGGGATACGCCGGGAAGGAGCGGTTCAGGTCATAACCGTCGGCGTTGTACCGGCTGCCGAGCTCGAGCCCATCGGGATTCATCAGAGGCACGACCCATATCTCCGTGGAATCCACGAGGTCCGTGATCCGCGAATCGGCGCCGTAGTCCACAAGCAGCCGGTCGATGAAATACAAGCACGTCTCCGTGCCGAGCGGTTCGTCGCCGTGCATCGTCGAGACGTACTTGAATTCCGGTTCGTCTTCCTCGACATCCGGGGCGTCGGTGATGAGCATCGCCCACAGCTCCCGGCCCTGAACCGACTGGCCCAGCGAATACAGCCGGCAGAGCGCTGTATACTCCGTGGCGTAGGCATTCAGGGCGTTCGTCAACCCCGCGTAGCTGTGGTAGACTCCCAGCTCTTTCGCGGCCGAGCCCAAGGGCGCCGCCCCCTGCCGACCGCCTACCGCGGTGACTTGAAACCCGCTTTGCTCCAGGCGGCGCAGTTCCTCGCCTGTGGCATAGATTGTAATCACGTCACCACGCACGTTGCTGACGTCGTACTCACCGTCGAGCAGCTTAAGCTGCGCATCGCGGTCCGGAACGGCGACCTCGACAATCGACACGGGCCCCGGCCGTGGCCCCGCCGCCGTTAGCGCCGGTGATGCGCTGTCGGCCGCGGCAGGCATTCCCAATAGCACGACCAGACACTGTGCAACTAGCGTCACACCCTTTTCTCCTGCGCGTATTATGCGCAACGCCTCCCCAAACTCCCCGTCATCGGCGTTCAGCCGTCAGCTTTCAGTTGACGGCTGATAGCTGAACGCTGACGGCTACCAGTAAAGGACCAACGAGGTCTGGGGGCGGTCCGGAGACCGCCCCCAGATACTTAAAGCCACACGCTGACGGCCTTTTCAGGACCAGGTCAGGCACTCGTTGCGCAAGTAGGTCAAGGCATCTTCCAGACGTCCGCGCCTGCCGCACTCGAGCGCCACGAAACCCTGGTAGCCCGTGTCATAAATGGCCTTGAAGATGTTCTTGTAGTTTAACTCGCCCGTACCGGGCTGCTTGCGCCCCGGATTGTCGCCCACGTGGAAATGGCCGATCCGGTCGATGTTCTCCTTGATATTCCGGATGATGTTGCCCTCAGTGATCTGCTGATGATAGATATCGAAACACATCTTTACGTTGGGGCTATCGACCGCCTCGAGGACCTCCATCGTGTGATCGGTGCGGGTCAAAAAGTACCCCTCGTGATCTACCAGTGTATTAAGCGCCTCCATGCAGATAGTCACCCCCTCGTCCTCGGCGATGGGCGCCAGGCGCTTGAGGCACTGGATCACGTACTGGGTCTGCTGATCGCGCGACACGTCATTGCGCTCGTTGCCCGTCAAGCCGATTAGGTTCTTGCAGCCCAGTGTGTGGGCCACTTGCACCCGCTCCTTGAACTGCTCGACTACCCGGTCGTGGTCGTCCGGGTCGACCATCTGCCGCGGCGCAATGGCGCCTGCACCCACGATGCAGCTCAACTCGAGCCCGAGCTTATCCATGGTCTTGCGGAGGGCGTCGAGGTCCCCGCTGACATTGAGCCATTCGTAGGCCGGGAATCCCCACTGGGCGAGCTGATCGAGCTTTTCATCGATGGTCTTGCCCCTGAACCAGCCCGGCGGCATGGACATTTTCAGCGGCGCGTCGGCAAACAGGCCTTTTTTCGTCGCCGCAAGCGCGGTGGTGCCATTCAACAGCGAGAGACTTCCACTTACCGTCGCGCAGGTCGTCAGGAAAGCACGTCGGTTCATAGCTTAACCTCCTTTAATCCTCATATCTCCCTCATCTCACATAATCCACTTATCCCTCAGAGCTTCTTGGGCGCGCCCGGCGAAGGAACCGGGGCCACGGGATACTCTTTGTTAAAGTCGAGCACATCCGGGGTAATCTTCTTGTTCTCCTTGAGCGTGCGGCTGAAGCGGAGCTTCTGGCCCGTGTATGCCGACATCCGACCCAAGATGGCCGTCATCGTGCTCTCGGCCACCTGCTGGCCCTCATGGCAATATGGCCCGGCGCCGGTAATGCTGTTGACCAGGTCAATGTGCTCTTGCACGTATGGGTCGATCCCGGCCTCCCCCATATCGGTGCAATTGCTACGGCCCGTGGTGCCGACTACATCCTCGAACACACCGCCGGCACACTGGCTCCAGTGGCGGGAGAAACTGAACATGTGGACGCCGTTGTCATACTCGAAGTCGCATGAGAAGTGGTCGTAGATGTCGCCGTACTTCTCCGTATGCGGCTTCCAGGTGCGCCCGCCGGACGCGAACACGTACTTGGGCGGCCCGCCCATGACCCAATTGCACACATCGATGTTGTGCACGTGCTGCTCGACGATGTTGTCGCCAGCCACCCAGCAATAGGCGTACCAGTTGCGGATACGGTATTCAAGGTCGCTCCAGCCCGGCTTGCGGTCGTAGGCGAATGGCAACCCGCCGCACCAGTAGGCCCGCAGCGCCTTGATCTCGCCGATGGCGCCGTCGTGAATCTTCTTGATCGTTTCGACGTAATCTTTCTGATGTCGGCGCTGCGTGCCGGCTATGAACGACAGCCCCATCTGCTTATGCTTTTCCGCGGCGGCCATGACCTTGTTGATACCGTAGGGGTCAGAGGCCACGGGTTTCTCCGTGAAGATGTGCTTTTTGGCCTCGACCGCCGCCTCAATGTGCGTCGGTCTGGAATACGGCAACGTGCCTTCAATGATAATGTCGATATCCGTGGCGAGAATCTTCTTGTAGGCGTCAAAGCCGAAAAAGCATTGGTCCTCGTCCACGTCGAACTTCGAGCTCACCTTCTCGTCCTTGTTCCTCTCGATTTTGCGCATCGAACTGCGCAATCGGTCCTCGAACAGGTCCGCCATAGCCACCAACTTGACATTGTTGTCGCTTTCGAGCATGTTGATCGCCGCGCCCGTACCCCGGCTGCCGCAGCCCAACAATCCGACCTTCAACGTGTCGGTGTTCGTCTCAGCGACGCCCGACTTCGAGCTGAGGATAGCGAAGCCGGCCATCGCCGACGCTTTCGCGAAATCTCGCCGCGTCATTCCTGGTTTCGTACCCTTTTTCATCTCGTATCTCCTCCAAATTGCACCATATATCTTCCCGTTTCCCAAAATCAGCCCAGAATACCCTCACATCATAACACGTTAGCATAACATATGTCGCCCCAAAATCTGACGCAGGCCCCCAATAAGCCAAATCCAACCTACCCGTCATTGCGAGCGAAAGCGAAGCAATCTCGCCTGAGTTAAGCCACTGTGCCTAAAGAGATTGCCGCGTCGCTCCCTTCGCTCGCTCCTCGCAATGACGCGCAAGGGAATTGCGTATTCTATCACCCAGTCCGCCGCCCACTCGTCACTACGTTCGCGGTGCAAACGCCATACTCGCTCTGAGGTGTGCCAAGCTCTCACGAA
>CAYRLQ010000077.1:10565-15795 GCA_964425145.1 uncultured Nitrospiraceae bacterium | reverse complement strand
TCGGCAATGCTCGGGCCGAAGAATACGCGGCAATACTCGACGAGAATGCCGCGCACATTCCTGCCGGGGTCCCAACCCAAAGAACTCCAAACCGTCTTGTTCACATCGTCGTGCACGCCGTCCGAGTACGTGATGAACCCGTCGCTGTAAGGAGCAAACCAGTTGTGGATGTACGCGTAGTGAGCCGGACGGGGGTTGATCGCCTCGCGTCCCAGGGTTAAGGCATAGGCCTGGTCCCACCACGGCACAAGGTACTGGCAGATCTTGTTGTGCGTGATGTCCGGATACAGGCGGTACTTGTACTCCTTGGGCAATATGCCTCGTGTGAACGGGATTGGCGGGGCAGACGGCCCCGCGATGAGTCCGCCCATCCACTCGGGTTCCTTTGTTTTCAGGTAGTCGATAACGTATTTGATCTCCTTCCGATTGAAATGCTGAAGCGACAGCCATACGCGCGCGTCGGGATGAAGGGGAATCAGGCGCTTGGCGATGTCTTCCAGGAAGGGGATGACCAACTGGGCGGGATTGTCTCCGGGGTCGCCCCCCGGAAAGAACACACCTGTCAACTCCTTGCAGTCCCGGTACAGTTCCTCGTGCTTGTCGAGGGCTTTGGCTCGCGCTTCCTGGTCGCTCAGATCGTAGTCCGCAGGCGTCCACACCCAGTAGTCCAGGCCATAACGGTCGCAGATTTCGCTCATCTTACGATTCATCTCACGGCGGTCGACCTTCATCACCGGCGTCGGCCGGTCGTCGTGGAACGGAATGTTCTCGACGCTGTTGAGCCCGAAGAACGTGAGTTCACGAATGTACTTGTCGTATTGTTCCGGCGTCCAGGCGTCCCAGGAGTTTGCCTGCGTCCTGAAACCCAACTGATGCCCGCGGATGGGATAGGCCGGAGCAGTGTTAATATCCAACGCGGCAGAAGCGGTTGCCTGGCCCTTCGCCCAGTTCAGGTTGCGAAGCAGAGAGCCCACGCCGTACAGCGTTCCGCGCGCACCAGCGCCCACAATCCACACAGTCGATGCCTCAGCATCAACAGAAAGCCGGTATCCCTCCGGACGGGTCTCGAGATCCTCGGGAAGATTCTGCCCCCACCCTGGGACATTCGGCTCCGACGTGATCGCAATCACGGTCTTGCCTGTGGGCCAGGCCGTCGAAGTGACCAGGCGGATGCCCGTGCGCTTTTCGACTTCCTCGACGAGAATTGTCGAGGCCGCCTTCTCGGCGTTCGGCAACTCCCCAGACCGCACTACGACGACGGCGCCGCTCAAGTCGAATTGTTCGACCGCCTGCGCGCCTGCTCCACACAATGCGCCACACAACAGCACCAACGCCGCCACCAACAGGTGTTTTGACATGCCCACATCCAGGGCTCGTCCGATAGAGTCTCTCTTCGCCATAACTTACTCCATTTTCAGCTGCGTTTCCGACAGGTTGCTCCACAACTCACCCGACACACAGGGTCTCAAACGGAAGTGATACTACGTGAAAAATTTCGCCTGGATATACTCCCACAAGCCAACCGTGGCGTAGTACGACATCACGACCGAAAAAAGTATGGCCGCAATGCACGCGGCATTCATGGCCGGCGAGTTCTTGTGCTCTTTCATATGTTCCTTCTGATTCAAAAGGACCGTGATCGCGATTGTCGAGAACGGCAGAATAACCGCCAAGAGCGCCATCGTTAGAATCATGATAAACACGGGCTTTGCGATGGACGAGGGAAAGTAAGGCGCGCCAAGCGCGATCAGGACCGCAACAGAAACGAGAATCCGGCTGGACTTTGATCGCGGATTGATGGGCGTGTTCGTGTAGTCGGCAATCAGCCACGGTCCAATCAGGACCGTTGGGATGAGGCTGGAAACACCGGCCCCGACTATACCCGCCACGAACAGCGTGATGGCAAACTTACCGGCCAGCGGCTCGAGCGTTTTCACCATGTCTACGGCCGCCTCAACCGGTTGGCCTGCGACATAGAGCGTGCCCGCCGCGCAAATCATGACGGCGATGCTCAGGACAAACATCGCACCCACCGACACCAGCGTGTCGGCCTGGGCCCGTTTCCCGTCCGCGACCGTCCATCCCTTGTGTCTAAGGGTGATGCTCCGGCAGTACAGAATGGCCGAGCTGAACGTCGTACCCGCCATGCCCGCGACAAGCAGAGAGGCATTGGGTTCCTCGGGCACTCGCGGGACGAGGCCGACGAGAATGTCACGCCAGGAAGGTACCAACAACAATGCGGTGACGATGAATGAAACGCCCATCAGGGCGACAAGAACAGACAGCAACTTCTCCAGAAACGCGTAGCTGCCCACCCACAGAACCGTGAAGAGCGTTCCCGCAACTCCCAACGTCACCAGCAGCTTGATCGCCTCGTTGTAGTGCCCCGTGGCAAATCGAATCCACTCGAGAAGGAGGTCCACGACAATCGCCGTCAACCCGGTGACACCGGCGAACTCCGCCACCGTGACCGACACCAACAGGAATAGACTGATTGGTTTGCCGTATGGAAACCGGCGTTTGATGGCGTAGAGAATCGTGTCGCCCGTAACCAGCGTGTACCGGCTAAACGCGAGGATGCCCACATACGTAAAGATGCAGGACAGCACAACGGTCCACGTCAGCGACATGCCCCAGCGCGAACCCGCCGATGCCATCGTGGTCACGCTACCCGTGCCGATGTTGTACCCAATCAGAAACAGGCCGGGTCCCAGAAGGGTCAGCAATCTTCCAAATGGATTACCCTTCTTGGTCTCCAACCTGATTTCCCTCCCTTACCGCGTTCGGCCGCGTTCAATCGTGGGCGGTTGCTCGGCACTCGGTGCTTGCAATCACAAAAGCGGAACCCTATTCGATCGACAATTAGCGCTTACTAACGATAATCGAAAGGCCCAGCGAGAGGCAAGCAGGGATGTCGATTCGCACTGCGCGGTGATGGTCGAAAACGCCGTTTTCCCCGTCACTGGCCGAACGGGTGATGGGACCCGGCATTCCTGCTGGGTCCGTTAAAGCGGAGCCTCTATGATCGAGCTCTACTGGTCCGCAATGGTGCGTCAAGACTAAAGATCCTTTGGGGAAGGCACACTATGTCGGGTTGCTTCCTGTACCTGATTGTGGCAGGCGCCGCGGCAGCCAACCTCGAACCGATTTCACCTGGGCGGCGCTCGTTGCACCTGCGAGCCCGAGGCCCCCGGTTCTGCCGCATCCGATTTCAAGGTGTCCATCCAAAGCGCCCTGCAAACTTGAAGTTGACGGCCCCTGATCGATAGTAGGATTACCTCTCTATGAAGCTTACGCTAGGCGTAATGGACGCGTGAGGAAATAGCGCGCCTGAGCTATGAACTCGCTCGAGAACATGGCCCAATCCCGACCGTAGACCTTCGGCTTCTCTACTATGGCCACTGCAAGAAAAGCGGCACCAAGCCTGTTGCCCGCCGCACATTTGCCAAGTACATGACGCTTCTGGGACAGCGAGGTGTTTTGCCTCAGTCGGAATCGGACAACTCCTGCACCGCAATCCGCAGGGTCCGCGCACGACGGCAAGATCAGCCCAGTGTGCGGGACAGTAAACCTCGGCATCATCTGAGCGAGGCCACGGCTTAATGAAATCTCCCCGGCGAACGTCGCGAAGAATCTCGGTAGCCACTCGCTGCAAGGTTATTCGAGAGCCTTCGCTTCGCTCAGGATGACAGTACAGTGAGCGATGGCTTATGCTGGCGCGTAGGCGTCAAGCCCTTTCCACAACAGGAACTGGTTAATCGGCGCCCGTGGTTGGTTCTGGGTTGGCGGCCGGCTCCGCGTCAGCACCGGGTTCCGGGGTTTCGTGGAGGTGCGCTTCGGAATCGCCGGCGTTGTGGTCGGCGTCCTCAGCGCCGTCATGCTGTGCGCCGTCTGGCGCTTCGGCGTCCTGGGCGCCTTCGTGACCCTGACTCACCGGGCCCCAGGGTTCGTATTCCTCACCGAGGTCCTCAGCCATTGCGTAAGGGGCCTCATCATCCTCTGCGGCGTCGGCCTCTTCACTCTCCTCGGACTCGGGGCTGGAATCTCCTTCGTCACCCATAACGGAATCGGCGAGTGATTCGACGTAATCCTCGGGGCTGTATCGGGAAAGGTCTTGAATTTCCTTCTGAACCGGGCGCAATTCTTCGGAGATGTCGCGTTTGGCTTCCTCGACGTAGCCACGGAGGTCGCGGACGGTACGCAATACGATCCTGGCGAACTCTGGAAACCGGTCGGGCCCGATTACCACGAGCGCCACGCCGGCGATGAGTATCATTTCCCCGAATCCTATGCCAAGCATATATGCCCGTATTCCTTTCCCTGCCCGTGCCCGTATTCCTTTCCGTGCCCGTGCTCGTGCCCGTATTCCTTTCCCTGCCCGTGCTCGTGCCCGTATTCCTTTCCCTGCCCGTGCTCGTGCCCGTGCCCGTGCCCGTGCTCGTGCCCGTATTCCTTTCCCTGCCCGTGCTCGTGCCCGTGCTCGTGCCCGTATTCCTTTCCGTGCCCGTGCTCGTGCCCGTATTCCTTTCCGTGCCCGTGCTCGTGCCCGTGCACGTATTCCTTTCCCTGCCCGTGCACGTATTCCTTTCCGTGCCCGTGCCCGTATTCCTTTCTAGGCTCGAGCCGTGACCGCCTCATTATGTCGCGGCCTTTTTCTTTCGTCTCACGACGAGATAGGATACCCATATGCTGCCCTCATAGAGCAGGACTAATGGCAACAGCATTACGATCATCGAAACCGGGTCGGGCGGTGTGAACATTGCCGCCCCCACGGCTATACCTACAATAGCAACCCGCCGGTAACGCTTCAACGTGGCCGGCGAAAGCAGGTCCATGTAAACCAACACCAATACCGCCATGGGGAATTGGAACGCCAGGGCAAACGCGGCCAGTAGTTTGACGATGAGCACGACATTCTCGCCCATGCGCAGTCTGGTGACCACGCCCTCCGGGGTCCACTCGAGCAGATATGGCAGGAGGAAGCGGAAAATGCCGAAGTAGGCGACCCCCACGCCGATGATTGCGAGTGTGCCGCAACCCATCAGGAGAATGCGGATGATCCGTTTCTCGCGGGCCTTGAGTCCTGGAAAGATGAACGCGCAAATCTGGTAGATGATGTAAGGGGACATGAGCAAGGCGCCGCCAAAGCCGGCCAATTTGAGCTTTACGAAGACCGGTTCGAGGAAGTTGCCTGCGAACCACTCGACGTTTCTCTCCTGCCCTTTCTCCG
>CAYRLQ010000077.1:0-10555 GCA_964425145.1 uncultured Nitrospiraceae bacterium | reverse complement strand
CCTTTTGAGTTGATGCCGTTTTTTTCGGGGGGCATGAGAGGTGATCGCACGAGGTTGAACAGTTGCTCGGACAAGGCGTAGCACACCACGAACCCCAGGACCAATGCGACGCCCGAGCGAATGATGCGAGTGCGCAATTCGGACAGGTGTTCGGTGAACGTCATGCGCGCTTCATAGTTTGACACAGTGCGTACCTGATCTGTTTGTACGGGGCTCGATAGAGGGCCCGAGCACTAGAAACCCGGCCTGCAATCTAATCTGATTGCTGGGGGAAATCCGACGACTGGCCGGGCATGGCATGTGCGGATGAATCGGTCGTGACGGATTGGGAGACGCGTCCCTCGACGCGCTCTTTGAGGGCTTTGCCGGCCTTGAACGTGGCCACGCGCTTCTCCGCAATAGGCACCTCCTCGCCGGTGCGCGGATTTCTTCCGATACGGGCATCGCGGGTTTTGACCTCGAACACGCCGAAATTGCGGACCTCGATTCGGTGGCCCTGCACGAGCGAGTCGGTAATCGCGTTTAGTGTGGCCTGAACAACATTGGCCACTTCGCTTTGGGTATAGCCCAGCCGCTCGGCTACATCAATGACGAGTTCTCGTTTCGTCACGCGATCCTCCTTTCACCGTATACCAATCAGCCGCACCCGTCAAACCGGCTTCCCATCCCCCTAACGGCTTAGGATGCCGAAGTCCTGCAAAGCCTTGACATAGATAGACCTCACTTGCGGAATCATGAACATCCCTACAAGGATGGCAATGAGTACCCCGACGACGATCAAGTTCTTTTTGACCTTGTCTGACATCCCGCCGCCCTTTAGGGCAGGACCGCCTCCTCCGCCGGTCGTCATGATGAAGACTTTCTCCCCGGCGTCGGCGCGCGCTTTCTTGTCCTCGAGCCCCCCCAAGGTTTCGTTGATCGAGATAAAGGCGCGGTGCCACTCGCTTTGCAGCTTCCTGACCGCGACTTCCGATTGAGAGTAAATGGACTCGAGGTTGGTCGCGCCGGACACGATATTCATGGTGTTTTGGTCGATCCCGTAATCCCCTCCGAGCGCATCTTTAAGCACGCGGTGCTCACGCGCGAGCTTGCTCTTAATCTTGAGGAACTGGTTTTCCAACTGGGCTTTGTTGACCCCCGGACTTGGGTATGCACTCAGAATCTGGTTGAACAAAAGCCAATCGTTCATAAACTCCCGGGTCATTCCAACACGCCTATTAAACGCATCGATGAGCGCTAGCTGTTTCCTGCTTGGTCCCATAGTCGACCACCTCTCACACTGGATTGACCATTCGAAAAGCCCGCTCAATCTAGCATAAGTAGGGTGCAATGTCAAACCCCACGCCGCTTAAGTCGTGGTTTCCCCACCTGTTAGCTCCCACAGGGAGGAACGAACTTGTCCCTTGCCCGCGCCCTGGCTAAAGGCTCATGAAATTCTTGATCAATTGCTTCCCGCAGGGGGTCAGAATACTCTCGGGGTGAAATTGGACACCCCAGATGGGATAGTCTTTGTGCGCAACGCCCATGATCTCGCCTTGGTCGGTTTCGGCGGTGATCTCGAGGATTTCCGGGCAGGTTTCCGGCTTGATTATCAGCGAGTGGTAGCGCGCAGCGGTAAAGGGCGAGTCGATCCCGGCGAAAAGAGGGTTGCCGTAGTGGATGATGGAACTGACTTTGCCGTGCATGATACGGTCCGCCCGGACGATCTCCCCGCCGAACACGTCGCCGATGCACTGGTGGCCCAAGCACACCCCAAGCAACGGGATTTCCGGGCCGAGCCCGCGGATGACATCGCGCGAGATGCCGGCTTCGTTGGGTGTGCCGGGTCCGGGCGAGACGACAATTCGGTCCGGTCCTAATGTGCGGATACCTTCGACGCCGATGGCGTCGTTACGAAACACGCGGAGATCGGCCTCGAATTCGCCAAGGTACTGCACCAGGTTGTAGGTGAACGAATCGTAATTGTCTATGATTACAATCATAGTTCCAGTCCTCGCTCGGCCAGCTCGACGGCCCGGAACAGGGCCTTGGCCTTATCGACAGTTTCGTCGAATTCGCGCTCAGGGTCGGAGTCGTAGACGATTCCAGCGCCGGCCTGCAGGCACGCCACACGGTCTTTAATGATTATAGTGCGGATAATGATGCAGGTGTCCATGTCGCCGGAGAAGCTGATGTAGCCGCAACCGCCTGCGTAGGGCCCGCGGCGGACCGGTTCGAGCTCGTCGATGATCTCCATGGCGCGGATTTTAGGCGCGCCGCTGACCGTTCCCATGGGGAATGTTGCCCGAAGCGCTGAGTAAGCGTCTTCGCCCTGCTTGAGTTGCCCCGCGACCTCGGTGACGATATGCATGACGTGTGAGTAACGCTCGACGACCATATTGCGCTCGGGGACCGGCGCGACCGTGCCCGTCTCGCTGACGCGGCCCACATCGTTGCGGCCGAGGTCGACAAGCATGATGTGCTCGGCAAGCTCTTTCTCGTCAGCCATGAGTTCTTTCTCGAGGGCGAGGTCCTCCTTGACCGTAGCGCCTCGCGGGCGTGTCCCTGCAATAGGCCGGACCATGCAGACGTTGCCCTTTACCTGGGTCATCACCTCGGGACTCGAGCCCACCAGCACGACATCGGGATAGTGGACCAGGGTCATGTAGGGCGAGGGGTTGATGGAGCGCAACGCACGGTAGAGGTTCACCGGACTGGCGTAGACTTCCCGCTCGAACCGTTGCGACAGCACGACCTGGAAGACGTCTCCGGCGCGGATGTATTCCTTCGCCTTGCGGACCGCTGCGCAGAAGTCTTTCCGGCTGAAGTTGGACACCAGCGCGGCGTCGACCTGGCCCGAACGCACGCGTTCCGTGCTCTCCACCAAGGGGTTGCGAAGCGTTTGTTCGAGGTTGTCGATCTTGCGCACGGCCTCGCTGTACGCGGTATCGACGCCGCCCTTTACGTGGGCGTTTGACACGATTTTGATACGGTTCTTAACATGGTCAAAGATCAGGATCGTGTCCGTAATCATAAAATAGAGATCAGGCAGGCCGAGTTGGTCGGGATTGTTGTCGGGCAGCCGCTCGAAGAACCGGACCTGGTCGTAGGCAATGTAGCCAACGGCGCCGCCGTAAAACTCGGGCACGCCTTCAACAGACACTGGCTCATACGCGGCCATGAGCTTGCGCAGCTCCCCGAGCGGGTCGTCCGATTCGTAGACGGCGTCGCGTCCATCGCGGGTTATCGTAACCGTTCGCCCTTTCGACTTGAAAATAACGGATGGGTTTGACCCGATAAACGAGTAGCGGCCGAGCGTGTCAGCCTGCTCCACACTTTCAAGCAGAAATGCGTATTGGCATCCCGTGGCGATTTTTACGTAAGCGGCCACGGGGGTCTCGAGGTCTGCCAGAATCTCGCGGTACACAGGCACGAGTGCGCCCGGCTGCGCCAGGTCCCGAAACTCCTCTAATGTTGGATGTATCATAATCCGACCTCTCCGTCTGGGTTATGGTTTCTCTTGGTTCGGGCGCCTATTGCGTTGCGACGCCGTTTCCCGCAAGCGTGACGGCGCCATCACTCTCGACTTTCCGGTAGAAACAACTCGTCTCGTTTGTATGACACGTGGGCCCAGCCGGGGCGCATTTCAAAAGAAGAGCATCCCCGTCACAATCGATACGGACCTCCTGGACGTGCAGGAAGTGGCCGGACGTTTCACCCTTGGTCCACAGCCTTCGTCGCGAGCGCGACCAGAAGCAGGCCCTTCCGTCGCGCAAGGTTCGCGCGAGCGATTCAGAGTTCATGTAGCCGACCATGAGCACCTGGCCGGTTTGGGCATGTTGCACCACTGTGCAAAGCAGGCCTTGGTCATTGAACTTCACTAAATCGGTCAGTTTCATGGAATTAAACTCCTTGCATAACGCAGAAGGGATTCCAGCTAAGCCATGAGAAAACTCGGGCGAAAACCCCGAAAAGGGGGAAACAATATGCCGGAAGTTTCGGAGGCTACAGGTGGGAGGAGTGACGCCATCGGCGGGAGAGTCGCCGACGCACGCCGGTCCCCAGAGTAAGGGCGTCGAGAAAAATCCGCAGCATCACCTCTCCCCTGTCGTTTGACACCCGTCACCTGGCGTTATATTCGCACAGGCACACCGCATTTTGCAAGATATTCTTTCGCCTGGCGGATGGTGTACTCCTGGAAATGGAAGACCGAGGCGGCCAGGGCGGCATCGGCGCCGCCCTCCTGAAGCGCCGCGCGGAGGTGTTCGAGGTTCCCTGCGCCGCCGCTGGCAACGACCGGGATGCCAACGGCGTCCGCCACGGCCCGAGTCAGGTCGATGTTGTAGCCCTCTTTAGTGCCATCGCAGTCCATGCAGGTCAGCAGGATTTCGCCCGCGCCGCGATGATCGGCTTCCCTGGCCCAGGTGACCGGTTCAAGAGGCGTCGGCCGGCCGCCATCGCGGCCGCCATGGCTGTGAACGATGTATGCGCCGTTTCCAGCGCGTTTTGCGTCGATGGCGACGACAATGCACTGCGTCCCGAACCGGGATGAGGCCTCGGAGATGAAATCCGGATTTAGAATGGCTGGTGTATTGATGGAGACCTTGTCCGCGCCTGCCGAGAGCAACCGGCGAATGTCTTCGATGGTGCGGATGCCGCCACCGACACACAGCGGCATGAAGACCTGTTCGGCGGTGCGGCGCACGACATCGAGCATGGTGTCGCGATTATCGGTCGAGGCGCGAATGTCCAGGAAGACCAGTTCGTCGGCCTCTTCTTCGTCGTAGCGCTCGGCAATTTCGACGGGATCGCCCGCATCGCGCAAGCCCAAGAAATTGACGCCTTTGACGACGCGTCCATCGGCGACATCCAGGCAAGGTATGATGCGTTTGGCGAGCATAACGTCCTTGGTTTCCGGCCGCACTTCCAACTCAGGCCCAGCGCCTGCGATTGCTTTTCGCTTGTCCCCACGGCGGCCTTATTCATTACCGTGAGGGAACTCACCGAGTCCATCTCTGGGTTCCGGTTGTTTCGTGTCAGCAGCTTCGTCGTCCGCCGCGGGTTCTTCAGGCTGGCCGCCTCCCGCCGATTCCTTGTCCTCGGGTCCGCCCACGGGGGCCTCCTTTTCCACTTCCTCTCTCTCCTGGCCCCGGACAACCTCAGTCGGTTCCTCGGTGGGCTTGGGTTCCTCGGCAGGTTCCGGTTCGGCAGGCACAGGCTCCTCGGCGGGTTCTGGTTCGAGGGGTTTGGCTTCTGCTTCTTCGGCCGGCTTCGGTGCTTGAGCGGTCACGGTCGCGGGAGCGGCGTCTTGAAGTCCACCGCCCTTCACAATCAAATCCACACGGGTCACGTCCTCAACGCCCAGTAGATTCGCCGCGGTGTCGGCGAGCCGGTCGCCGACCCGAATGGCGGTTTCGCGGGCACTTTCGTCGGCGCCCTTGACAAGTTTGACTTCTGCGGTGACGCTGGCTTTGCCGCGCTCTTCCTCGGGGTCGACGCTCACCGAAATCCACTTGACTTCGCGCAGCTTGCCGATGACGCGGTTCAACGTGGCCTCGACCCATTCCAACTCGATCACGATGTCACCGCGGATGCCAGGATAGGAAATGGATTTCACAGGCACTTTGCGATCTGCTCGGGACAAGAGGCCCAGCAGCCCCAAAACGACGAGCAGAATACCTGTACCGGGCCACACCACGAGCAGCGTTCCATGTGCCGCCGCGGCGTCGCAAACCGCTTCTCTCATAACGTCAAGCTGATATTCCCACACCCATAGAATGAGTAGCAGGCTACCGGTGAGCAACAGGAAAAGACACAAGATTCTCTTCGCGATAGTTTCCAACGTTTTCATCTGTGGCAGCCCTCTTCTTGTTCCAAGTCCTCGTTCCCACACTCTGTATCCGCAAAAATCACGTTAATCTGACCGATCGGTTGGTTCGAGATGTGGCCAATCCTCGTTAGAATGGCCTTTTGAATCACCGGACCGAGCTTGCCCAAGTCTGTACCATAGCGTACAACAACCGACACGTCAAGTTGAAGTCGGCCCTCATCGTCGATACGGGCGGTCACGCCGGGCGTCTTGCGCAGGCCCAGCTTAGCGGCAATGCCGGCGTGCATGCGCACCACCCCTTCCTGCTGAAGCGTTTCCTGCGCGGCGGCCCTGGCGTACCTGGAAATATCGACTTCACGCTTGCTACGGTCGGCCAAGTCAGTCATCGTCCGTGTCCTCGCTTGAACGCTCTGTTCAACACTGTATACCGTTTCTCGAGTTGCTGTCTCGATTCTATCCCTTGTATGTGGGCAATGGCGAGCAAAACATGGCCTGGCGCTATCGTGCAGCAGGCAGATGCTCTTCGATGATATCGGCACCGAGCTCGCCTCGGCGGAACCGGTCGCTGCGGATGATCTGGGCGCAGAGCTTGGCGGTGTTCGTCACGCCGTTGGCGATGAATTCATCCAACGCGCCGCTGAGCCTGTCGGCGGCTTCGTCGCGGTTGTCGCCGCGGGCGATCACCTTTGCGAGAAGTGGATCGTAATAGGGCGGGACGGTGGAGCCGGAAAACAGATGCGTATCCACGCGAATTCCAGGCCCGCCGGGAAAGTGGCAGCCGGTGATCTCGCCGTGACACGGCGCAAACTCCTTGGCCGGGTCTTCGGCGTAGATGCGTGCCTCGATAGCGCAACCAGTCGGGCGCGGGGCGCTATAGCCGAGGGGCTCGCCGGCCGCAATCCGGATTTGCTCGTGGACCAGGTCGATCCCGGTTACTTCTTCAGTAACGGGGTGCTCGACCTGGATGCGTGCGTTGAACTCGATAAAGTGAAACTGCCCCCCCGGCGCCAGGAGAAACTCGGCGGTACCGGCGTTGGTGTAACCTATAGCGCGGGCAACGGTTAGCGCGGCCTCGGCCATTTCTGCGCGGAGCGAGCTGTTCAGGGCTGTGGATGGGGTTTCCTCGATGAGCTTCTGGTGGCGGCGCTGGATGGTGCATTCGCGTTCGCCGAGTGCGATGGTCTTGCCATGGCCATCAGCGAGAATCTGGAACTCGATGTGGCGTGGGTTCTCGATGAACTTCTCGAGGTACACGCCCGAATCGCCAAACAGTGCCTGGGCCTCACTGGCCGCAAGGAACACGGCGCTGCTCAGCGCGGCGTCATTGTGGGCGATGCGCATGCCTTTGCCACCGCCGCCCGCCGAGGCCTTGATCACCACCGGAAACCCGATTGTCCTGGCAATGGCCAAGGCCTCCCCGGGCCCGTCGACGAGCCCATCGCTGCCAGCAACGGTGGGGACGCCGGCGGCGCGGACTTTCTCACGGCAGGCGGCTTTGTTGCCGCTCAGGGCGATGGCCTCGGTGGTGGGGCCGATGAACCCGATGTCGCACTCGCGGCAGATGCGTGCAAACTTGGCACTTTCGGCCAGAAAGCCGTAGCCAGGATGAATGGCCTGGGCGTCGCAGATTTCCGCGGCGGCAATGATGCTGGGGATATTGAGGTAGCTCTCGGCGGGCGCCGCGGGGCCGATGCAGATGCTCTCGTCAGCCAAAGATGTGTGCAGGCTGTTCTCATCGGCCTGCGAATACACGGCGATCGAGGTAATGCCCGCTTCGCGGCAGGCGCGGATTATCCGTACGGCGATTTCGCCCCGGTTTGCTATGAGAATCCGTCTGAACATGTTTTCTGAGGCTATGCCTGCTGAGTACGATGACCCTCGCCGTGGCAGTTATACCATGGGACGCACCACAAACAAGGGTTGGCCGAATTCGACTGGCTCGCCGTTCTGTACGAGGACTTTCTCGATGATGGCGGGAAACTTGGCCGAAACCTCGTTCTTGAGTTTCATTGCCTCGACAATGCACACGACTTGATTCTCATCAACCGCGTCGCCGGGGTAAACGAAAGGCGCCTCGTCCGGCGCGGGCGCGGCGTAGAATGTGCCGACCATAGGCGATTTAATGGTGGTAAGAGTGATGTCCTCCTGGCCAGCCACTGGGGCGGCTTGGGCGCCCGAAGCGGGCCCTTGGATGGGCGAGGCCACCGCAGGGGCCGCGTAGGTGGGCGGGGGACCGGTTTTCTTCAGCCGTACGCGCCGGCCCTTTTCCTCGATCTCCACTTCGGCCAGTTGCGAGGCCTCAAAGATGCGGATCAGCTCCTTGAGTTCATCTAAATCCACTGGACCATCCTCCGTCCTGTCGGCGCATGTTCAGGAACTCACCCGCTCGATGTACTGCCCGGTGCGTGTGTCGACCTTGACCACATCGCCTTCATTTATAAACAAGGGCACCTGAATGGTCGCGCCGGTCTCCAACGTTGCGGCTTTGGTTGCGCCCGAAGCGCGATCGCCCTGAACGCCGGGGTCGGATTGTGAAATCGTCAATTCCACAAAGAGCGGCGGCTTAAAGCAGATCACCTCGCCTTTGTGAAAAACCAGCGTGGCATCCGTATTCTCCTTCAGCCATTTGGCCTTGTCGACTACGAATTCACTGCCGACCTCGAGTTGTTCGTAGGTTTCGTTATGCATGAAGTGATACAAATCGCCGTCGTAGTACAGATACTGCCAGAGCTGTTCCTCCACCCGGGCTTCGGCCATCTTTTCACCGGCGCGGAATGTTTTCTCGAGCACGCGGCCGGTTAATACGTTTTTGAGCTTGGTGCGGACGAATGCGCCCCCCTTGCCCGGCTTTACATGCTGAAATTCCACAATCTCCATCAAATCGCCCTCGAGAATGATAACCATCCCATTTCGAAAATCCGCCGTTGATATCATACACCCAGGGTCCTTAATTCCTTGGGGGCACTGCTCAACAGTTCGCACCCGTTTCCCGTCACCACGACGAGGTCCTCGATCCGGACGCCACCACGTTCTGGCAGATAGATGCCCGGCTCAATCGTGACCACCATGCCCGTTTCCAGGATCATATCGGAATCCTTGCGAAGTCGCGGCGCCTCGTGAACGTCAATGCCCACGCCGTGACCAAGGCCGTGGCCAAAATGATCGCCGTAGCCGCCTTCGACGATGAAATCGCGGGCGATAGCGTCGAGTTCGCGGCACGGCATGCCCGGACGAAGGGCTTCGAGGGCGATCTTCTGCGCGGTCAAGACGAGGTCGTAGATTTCCTCGAACCACCCGTCCCGAATCGTACCGTATGCATAGGTACGAGTCAAATCACTGCAGTAACCCTCGAGGCGGCAGCCGAAATCCAGCAACACGATATCTCCCTGTTTCAAGGACCTATCGCCGGGCTGCCCGTGCACGAGCGAACTGTGTGGACCAAACAACACTATCGTGTCGAATGCGGCACAGGACGCGCCGCGTTTCTTGAACTCATACTCGAACCAGGCGGCCACTTCGCGCTCGGCGATGCCCTCGGTGAGCGTATTAAGGCCATCGGCCAGAACCCCTTCGGTCAATTGCACCGCCGCACGGATGCGCTCGACCTCTTCGGGGCTCTTCACACAGCGCAGCGAGGAGACGATATCGGGCACAGGTTTATATGTGCCCTCGAAGTCCGTTTCGAGCCGCTCGAGTTCGGCCACGGTCAGCGCGTCGGGGTCGAAGGCGGCCGTTGTGATGCCTAGCGCGTTCAAACGCTTGTTCACCTCCTGTTCAAAAGGGCTTGGCGCCTCTTCGATCGTGAACGTTTGGACCTGTAACTTGGCCTGTTCGGTGTAACGGAAATCGCACAGAAACAACGCCTCGTGTTCTGTGACGAGCACCGTCGAGGTGCTGCCCACAAACCCCGTCAGGTACTGATTGGCCGGACTCGACATGCTGACGAATGCATCACATTGCGCGTTGGCCATGTTTTTACGCAAAGCACCGAGTCGTGTCTTCATGAGTGCCTCTTTGAGTGGTTTCGAGACCCTGAACCCTGGACCTAAGCCCTTTTCAACTTTCGGTTTTCAGCCTCATTGCTGCGTGGAGCGCCAGCCGATAACTCTCCGGGCCGAATCCTGCGATCTGCCCGACGGCTACGGGCGCGATAAACGAGTGATGGCGAAACGCCTCGCGCGCATACACGTTGGACAAATGGACCTCGATCGTCGGGATGCCTGCCGCCGCTATGGCGTCGCTCAGCGCCACGCTGGTATGCGTGTAGGCCGCGGGATTGATGACCAGCGTGTCGGCCCAGCCGACCGCATCGTGGATCGCCGTGACCAACTCACCCTCGCTGTTCGATTGAAACGTCTTCAGCTCGACACCCAGTGCCGTGGCCTCTTCGGCGAGCATCGCGTCAATGTCATCGAGCGTCATTTGCCCGTAGACCCCCGGTTCGCGCGTCCCCAACAGGTTCAGGTTCGGCCCATGGATAACTAGCACCTTCATATCAGGACTCCTCCGCATCAGTTGTTAGTTATTAGTTGCTAGTAGATCGATTCCACAATAACATAGCAATAACACACTTTCCCGTTTCTAACCACGGAGAACACGGAGACACAGAGATGTAATCCACGGTTGCTAACTGTTCTCGACCACCTTTATATATCCGTAACCATTCACGGGGGTATTTCGTATTTTTTACGTAAAAATAAGCCTCTGAGACCGCGGATTAACGCCGATACACGCGGATTTGTCTTC
>CAYRLQ010000076.1:0-15831 GCA_964425145.1 uncultured Nitrospiraceae bacterium | reverse complement strand
AGGACAGGCTTCCGTTTACCGTTCGGTCGGCGCATTACGGGATATTATTGGGCAGAAGTGCCTTTAGTCCCTACCCGCGTTCTTCGCTTTCATCTTCATCTTGATCAACTGCGGGTGGTTCAGGTTCAGCAGCTTGGCCAACTTGTGCACGAGGTAGTCCTCGTGCGCCTCAAGCGTACCGTCGGCATAGATAACCCGCCATACTTCTTCGATGATGTGCATCTTCTCGGCCACGGTGCAGGCTTCATTGATCTGGCGCGTGAAGTGCCACAGGTCATGATGTTTGCCGCGCTGAGCGGCTGAGGCGTCCATCAGTTCCTCTGCCTCCGCCTCGGAGAGCCCGAATCGATTCCGCAGCGTCGCCACAATCCGGTCGCGCTCGAGGGCTGAAAACTCCTCATCCGCTGTGGCCACTTCTGTCAAAATGACGCACGTGGCGACATGTAACCGTTCGGAATCTGAAACTTCCTGCACTTCCGTGCCCTGTTCCTGCACTTCCGTGCCATGTGAGAACAATTCCTTGAGTCGCTCCAGCATTGCAATCCTTTCTGGGTGAAAGACTTTCGATAGGGCTTTTTTACCATAAAACCCTCGACTTTTCTAGTGAAATAACGTATCATGCGCGATCCTGCTTTGTGCGGCGATGGGTGGACGGCAGCGAGATCGGTGTGGGAGCAAGGTGGCTATGTTAAGGATACAGCGCGCAATACTGAGTTGCTATGATAAGGCCGGTGTCGTCGAGCTGGCCGGGGTGCTGCACGAGTTCGACGTGGAAATGGTGTGCACCGGGGGGACGCTCGCAGTGCTCCGGGGTGCGGGCATCGAGGCGATGGGCATTGCGGAGTTTACGGGGATTGAGGAAATGATGGACGGCCGGGTCAAGTCGCTGCATCCCAAGGTCCACGCGGGGCTCCTGGGACTCCGCGATAACAAACTCCACGTCGAGCAGATGCAGGCCCACGAGTATCCGTGGATCGACCTGGTCGTCGTTAATCTCCACCCGCTTGATGCCTTGATGCAAACGCCGGGCATCACGGTCGATGAAGTTATCGACCAGAGCGACATCGGGGGCATGGCCATGATCCGTTCCGCGGCGAAAAACTTCCGCTATGTGACCGTCGTGATTAAGCCCGAGCACTATGCTGCCATTGTTCATGAGTTGCGGGCCCACGAGGGGGAGGTCTCATTCGCCACGCGTTACCGCCTTGCCAAAGAGGCCTTCGCCTGCACTGCCCGCTACGACCAGGCTATTGCGCAATACCTGGGTGACAGTGAGCCACGGGAGGAATGAGTACCGTGAACGTGCTGGTTATCGGAAGTGGAGGGCGCGAGCATACCCTCACGTGGAAGGTTGCACAGAGCCCCTTAGTCGGCCGGGTTTATTGCGCCCCGGGCAATCCGGGCATGGCCCAACACGCTACCTGCGTAGACATCGGCGTCAAGGAGTTTGACAAACTGATTCCTTTTGCCAAAAACCATGCCGTGGACCTCGCGCTGGTCGGTCCGGAAGACCCGCTTGCCGCTGGCCTCGTCGACCGCTTCGCTGAGGCGGGCGTCAGGGCGTTCGGCCCGTCGCGGGAGGCGGTGCGGTTGGAGGCGTCCAAGGCTTTCGCCAAGGAGGTCATGACGAGGTGTGACATCCCCTCCGCCGAATACTGCGAGTTTGACGACGCCGATGCCGCCATTGCCTACGTAAGAGAAAAGGGCGCGCCGATAGTCATCAAGGCTGATGGCCTCGCGGCGGGCAAGGGGGTTACCGTGGCCCGGGACGTCGATGAGGCGGTCGAGGCCATTCACGCCGCAATGGTGGATAAGGTTTTTGGTGAAGCCGGCAGCAAGGTGCTTGTCGAGGAACGCCTGGTAGGGGAGGAAGCGTCCATCCTGGCATTCACCGACGGCAAAACCGTTCTGCCCATGGTTTCCAGCCAGGACCATAAGCCGGCCTATGACGGCGATATGGGTCCCAACACCGGCGGCATGGGCGCCTATTCGCCCGCACCCGTGGTCGCGCCGGAACTCGACAGCGAGATCGAGCGACGAATCCTGCGTCCATGCATCGAGGGCATGGCCGAACAAGGCAAGCCTTACACTGGCGTGCTTTACGCCGGGCTTATGATTACCGATGCCGGCCCGAAGGTCGTCGAGTTCAACTGCCGCTTCGGCGATCCCGAGGTCCAGGTCGTGCTGCCCCGTATGACCTGCGACATCGTCCCGCTGTTGCTGGCCTGCTGCGACGGGACCCTCGACCAGCTTCAGACCACTTGGGACGACGGCGCCTGCGTGACGGTGGTCATGGCGTCCGGCGGCTACCCGAAAGCGTATGAGAAAGGCAAGGTTATCACGGGCATCGATCGGGCCGAAAGGGAAGAAGGTGTCATCGTTTTCCACGCCGGCACCAAGCGCGAGGGCGATAACCTGCTCACCAACGGCGGCCGCGTGCTCGACGTCACGGCCCTCGGCCCGGACATCGCCTCGACCATCGACAAGGCCTACCGCGCAGTGAAGCAAATCCATTTCGACCAGGCCCACTACCGCACCGATATCGGCCAGAAAGCCCTGAAGCGACTCGCACCGGGCAGTTGATCACACGGCATGTTTGTGTTAGGGATTGACGCAATGCAGGCGCTTCTGGGTTACCCATAGGTGCGCAATCGGCCCTTAGGCGGCGGTGAGGTGCCGGGCTACGATGCGGCCGGTTGACAGGCTCTTGGCCTCGAGCAGCCGGCACATCGCTTCGCGAAACACGTAATCCGCCCCGTACTCGAAGCCGTTCAGGCACGTCACAATGCCGCTGCACAGCGTGGCCTGGGTAGGGTGTGTCGGGTGGGAGAACGTCGTGACGGCCACCTCGTTCATGATCCGTGTGGCGAAGGCGACGGCGTCCTCCCGGGTTGCGTGTGGGAGAACCGCGCCGAACTCGGAGAAATCGCACCGGGCCAGGATATCGCACGTGCGGGCCTGGTTACGCATCACCATGGCGATTTCCACGAGCAAGTCGGCCATAGGAACCATCCCAAGCTCCTCGTCGATGGGGCTCGTCTCGTCCACATCGAACACGGCACAGGAGACAGGGAAATCGTGGCGATGGGCCTTTTGAACCTCCTCTTGCAGGCGCTTGAGTAAGTACTGCCGGGTCCGCAGCCCCGTCAAGTGGTCCGTGTATATCGTGTCTATGAAAGCGTCATTCTGAATTCGCAGCCGGTCTTCGGAACGCCTGTTACGCAGCGTTGCGTCCACCCGGAGCATAACCATCGGCAGGTTGTAGGGTTTGGTGATATAATCGACCGCGCCCAGTTCTCGGCCCCGGGAGATGTCTTTCGTGGAGCCTTTAACCGTTACAAAAATGACCAGGATGTCCCGGGTTGTCGGGGACGCTTTGAGGCGCTTACATACCTCGTAGCCGTCGATATCCGGCATGCACACGTCCAAGAGGATCAGGTCGATGTTCCCTTCGGCGCAGATCACCAAGGCGCTTTCTCCATTGTAAGCTACTTTTACTTCGTAATTATGCAACTGCAAGCCTTCGCACAGGACGGCCGCCGTTTCTGGGCAATCGTCTGCCACACACACACGGTATTGATACACTGTCGCTCCCCAGCGGTCAGAAACCATTTCAAGTCCTCACTTCCCACTGAGAGTGTACCTGATTTTAGTAAATTTGGCAAATTCTGAGTTCAGTTATCAGTCGTCAGTCGTCAGCCATACGGTTGCTGATAACTGACGGCTGTTTTTGCTCAAACACTTGTCTTTCGGCACTGAAACGCCTTAGAATTCGACCCATTCGGTAGGGTCTTGTTAGAAAATGTGTCCTCACTTTCTTGAAGATGGGATTGAAGCGGCGACGGATGGCGCTTTTGGCGTGCAGCGTCGCAAGCGGCGGCCTTCGATTAACATCACACCGCTGATTGATGTGGTGTTTCTTCTACTCATTTTCTTCATGGTCTCGGCCACGTTTCGCGAGCACCTGGGCATCGATATTGTCTTACCTGAGGCGGGAACCGCCGCTGAACAGGATCAGACCCCCTACGAGATCGCCGTCTCCGAGGCCGGTGAGTTCTATTTCTGCCGGCAGCTTGTTGACGAGGCTGGCCTGCGCTCGGCTATGGTCGAGGTGCTGGAGGCGGACCCAGGCGCCTCTATGGTGCTCCGGGCCGACGAGAGGGCGGATTTTGGCACAGTGATTCGCGCTATCGACATCGCCCGCGAGCTCGGCGCCACGCGCCTCATCATACCCACCCGCCCGCTGGATGAATGAAGATGGCAAATCTCGGCGCGCCTGCCCGCCGCAGCCCGTGAGCGGACCCCTCCAAGTCCGAGCGGTTCAGGTTTTCGTGAGCCGCTCAAGGCGCCGGCGAATCGAATCGCGATACGCTGTGTCTGGAAAGCGTGCCAGGTAGGTCTCAAGGACGCGGGTGGCTTCGTCGGGGCGGCCCAACTGCCGGTCGTAAAGCTCGACCAGCCGGTTCGTCACGGACAGATTCTTCTCCGGGGAGTCGAGGCATTTGATGGCGCATTCAAACCACGGCGCCGCCAGTTCCGCCTCGGCCTGCTTGATGAGGTTGTTCGCGATGCGGATCATAGCTACGGGGTCACGCGGGAACATCCGTGCGATAACCTTGTACTCGAGCACGGCGCCTTCGTAATCCCCATCACGCTCGAGCGCTTCCGCGACAGCATAGTTCGGTTCATGGGCCTTCGACCGCTCCGCAGGCATCACCTGGTTCACGAGCACCTGCGACGCCAGTGACACCACCATCGGGCCGTACAGCGCCACGCCCGAGATGAACAGGCCCAACAGTGCGAAGACGAAATATGCTGAGAAGGGCCGGACCCCTGCCTTGAGCAGCGTCAGCTCGAATGCATAGAAGATCACTAGGCACGTCAGCGTCACCGCCTCGAGCAACGGGGACAATTCCACTTCGTGCCGATACCGTAACCGAAGCGTGTAAATGCCCCATCCGACGAAGGGGAAAAAGAGGACCAGCGACAATATTTGCGAAAAGACTTCCATTGACGATGCCCAGTTTGGGGCCTTGGCGTGAAGTTCTCCTCACGGACTTTGTCTCACGCCAAGGCGCAAAGGCGCAAAGTTCCTCGATTTCGTGTTTGTGAAAACGTGTACCTAGTGTAGCACATGGGGGAGGGGGAGTTGGAGCGCCACGTTATTGCAGGCATTTGCGCCGTAGCGTTTTCTACCCCGTGCCCGGTCCTACAATACTACGTTTTATCGTTATTCTAAGTTGGCGGGGCGCCTCATCGAGCCTATGTTGCCGCTTTTGCATGCGTTGTGATTAACGTGACCCCGACTGCCAGTGGAGTTTGGGACAAATAGGCGAAAAAATTCCTTGACATAGGTCGTGGTTGTGCCGTATTATAGGAGAAGTGGGGAAGGTTTACCCATGTGTTTGTGCCGGAGTGAGAGGCAAAATCTGAGGTTTGGGTCTTAACGTAACAAGTGTTGGTCGGGGTTAAAGCGGTGCCGAAGACAGTGGGCCGGGCTACGTAAGTGTGCGGCGGGCGCCGAAAAGGCTTGTTGTCGACGATTGGGAAAGGAGTTATGAGCGATGAAGAAGCTTAATGGTGCATTGGGATGCTTGGTGATTGGGGTTTTGGTCGCCGTTACGCCGGCCGCCGTGGCCGCCGATTGGATTGGGTATGGCGGCCATAGCTATAAGTTAACTTCGTCTGAGAGTCTCAGTTGGGATGAGGCTCAGGCCGAGGCCGACGCTGCGGGCGGCTACTTGGTCACGATCGACGACGCTGCTGAGAACGCCTGGGTGGCGGCCACGTTCGGGGTGGTCGGCACCTTCTTTGGCGGTGGTAACGACAAGGCCGTCGAAGGCGAGTGGGTCTGGGTCGAGGACGACGCACAGTTCTGGCAGGGCAACGAGAATGGCTCCGCCGTGGGCGGTCTGTACAATAACTGGAACTCCGGCGAGCCCAATAACTCGGGCGGCGAGGATGAACTCGAGATCGGCGGCACGGGCGGCGGCTGGAACGATAACGAGGGCAACGAGCATTATGGCGTTATCGAGAAGGATCTCCTCACGTTGAATGTCAGCGGACCAGGCGGTGGATGGGTTGTTGAAGGCGATCGGTTCGTCTTTTACGTACGTGTCACCGGCGGCGCGGGTATCGAGACGTACACGTGGAAGAAGGACGGCACACCCCTTGCCGAGCCCGATCCCCCCCACATGTTGGTTATCGATGAAGCCGCCCCTGAAGATGAAGGCGAGTACACTTGCATAGTTCAGGAAGACACTACCATCGTCGAGAAGAAAGGGTATCTTGACGTGGTGGCCCCGGGCACCTTGCCGGTCGGCGGCATGCTGGGTCTGGGCCTGTTGGCTGCGGCGTGCGCCCTCGGCGGCGCTTGTGTCCTGCGGCGGAGATAATGCACCAAGTAGATACGAGTTAGTTGATTACGCGCATTGAATCATAACGAAGACGTTGGAGGGTTGATTGCGCCCGGTCGTTCGGCCGGGCGTTTTTTTTGATTGCAGAGGCCAGTCACGGCTGGGCGTTGAAAGCTCCCAAGAAAATGGTGAAAAATCCCTTGACACAACCTGCGCTGGTGCGTATCATAAACGAGCCGGGGAAGGCATGGCAGTGTCAAAGTGAAGCGGAATAGTTAAGGCTGCGGTATTAGCGCGAAGCAACACGGATTGTTTGGGGATAAACCGGCGCCGAAAAGGCTTGTTGTGACGACGGGAAAGGAGTTATGAGCGATGAAGAAGATTAATGGTGCATTGGGATGGTTGGTGATTGGGGTTTTGGTCGCCGTTACACCGGCCGCCATGGCCGCCGACTGGATTGGGTATAACGGCCATAGCTATAAGCTGACTTCGGCTGAGAATCTCGGTTGGGATGAGGCTCAGGCCGAGGCCGAAGCTGCGGGCGGCTACCTGACCACGATCGACGACGCTGCTGAGAACGCCTGGATCAACTCTACTTTCAGCGCCGTAGGGGACCTTCATATTGGGGCCAACGACAAGGCCGTCGAAGGTGAGTGGCGCTGGGTCGAGGATGACACCCAGTTCTGGCAGGGCGCCGCGAGCGGCTCGGCCGTGGACGACCTGTACAATAACTGGGCCAGCGGCGAGCCCAATAACGCGGGCGCTGGCCAGGATTTGGGCAAGATGTACGTTAATGGTACCTGGGACGATGACGACGACGCAGAGCTGTCCGGGGTCATCGAGTCCGATGTCCTCACGTTGAATGTCAGCGGCCCAGGGGGCGGATGGGTTGTTGAAGGCGATCGGTTCGTCTTTTACGTACGTGTCACCGGCGGCGCGGGTATCGAGACGTACACGTGGAAGAAGGACGGCACACCCCTTGCCGAGCCCGATCCCCCCCACATGTTGGTTATCGATGAAGCCGCCCCTGAAGATGAAGGCGAGTACACTTGCATAGTTCAGGAGGGCGCTACCATCGTCGAGAAGAAAGTGTATCTTGACGTGGTGGCCCCGGGCACCTTACCGGCCAGCGGCATGCTGGGTCTGGGCCTGTTGGCCGGGGCGTTCGCCATCGGCGGGGCCTGTATCCTGCTTCGGAGACAACGCAGACGGTAGACCCGAGTCCGCTGATTATCCAGGTTTGGCTCGAACAAGACGAGCGTGAAGATAGCGCCCGGTCGTGAGGCCGGGCGCTATTCAATTGCAGCGGCTACTGCCGGAATCTTGAGGTAAGCGGCCGTTTTTTCAAAATGCCTTCCAAAATGGATTGACATTCCTCTATTTGCCAAGTATCATCTTGCGCGTGAGCAGGGGATTGCAACGAGATTCCATGACCCTGAGATTCCCTAACGTCCTTTTCTGCAATGGTTTAGCGCCCCTTCTCGCTGGATGGAGGCCTGTTGTATGAAACTCGCGGTCATCGGGGCGGGCAGCTCGTACTCGCCCGAGTTGGTTGATGGTCTTTTCCCGCGTCTGGACGCCATTCCCGTCACGGAACTGTGGATGATGGACCCCGACCTCGAACGGTTGGAGATTACAGCAAACTTCGCGCGCCGCATGGCCCGCAGGCATGGGGACCCGTTCACGGTGCATCACACGGCTGACCTGCGCGAGGCAGTTAAAGATGCGCGTTACGTGATCACGCAGTTGCGCGTCGGGCAAAGCCAGGCGCGCATCGCCGATGAGAAACTGGGGCTGCGGCACAACATCATCGGCCAGGAGACCACGGGCGTGGGCGGCTTCGCCTGCGCGTTGCGGACCATTCCGCCCGTGCTCGAGATCGCCCATGCCATGGAAGACCTGGCTCCCGATGGCGTTCTGGTCAACTTCACCAACCCCAGCGGCATTATTACGGAAGCCCTGATCAAACACAGCGCCGTGAAGAGCGTCGGCCTGTGCAACGCGCCTATCGGGATGATCATGGACGTGGTCAAGCATTTCGGATGCGCGATGGAGGAGGTCGAACTGGATTATGTCGGCCTCAACCATCTCGCGTGGGTACGGCGGTTCATCGTGGCCGGGGAAGACGTCACAGACAAGGCCCTGGCGGTGTTCCTGGAGCATGCCGATGAGGAGTGGCCGGTGGAGGCGGTTTGCGAAAATATGAGGCTGGCGATGGGCAGTTTGAACATGTTCTGCAACGGTTACTTGCAGTATTACTACGCCACCGAGGCCATGCTGGACCATCTGAAACACAAGCCCAAGACCCGTGGCGAGGAGGTCGTCGAAATCGAGCGGGCACTGTTCGAGAAATACGCTCAAGACGACCTCGATGAAAAACCTGAAGAACTCTCAAAACGCGGCGGTGCACACTACTCGACGGCGGCATTCCACCTGATCGCTGCTATCGAGAGTGACACTCGGAACCGCCAAATTGTCTGTTGCCGCAATGGCGGGGCGGTCCCGACATTCGACGACGACGCCTCGGTCGAGGTGTCGGCCGTCATTGGCAGGGACGGCGCGAAGGCGATTCCCCAGGTCGCGCCGGAACCGGCCATCCGCGGGCTTATGCAGGCGGTCAAGGCCTACGAGACGCTCACGGTCGAGGCCGCCGTCACAGGCAGCCGTGAACGTGCGTTCCAGGCCATGCTCATGCACCCGCTGATGCCTGGCGCGGTGGGCTGCAAGGCCTTGCTCGAGGAATTGCTCGATATCAATAAACCATATTTACGAGGGGAGTTTTGTTGATGGGACTTATTGCGAGAGCAGGCTTAGAATGACAGAGAGTGCAAGTGGATAGTATTGGCAGAAGCTCGATAGCGTGAAGACGTGGACGGGGGTTTGGTATGCCCAGCACCGCTCTTTGTGAAACTCACTTGTCCAACCGTGAACCTATAACACGTGGCAAGGTTCGCGACATTTATGACCTGGGCGATCGGCTTGTCATCGTAGCCACCGACCGCATTTCCGCGTTTGATTGGGTCAACCCCGTAGGCATACCCGACAAGGGGAAAATTCTCACGCAGATGTCGGTGTTCTGGTTCGAGCGGATGAAAGACACTGTCCGCAATCACCTGATATCGGCGGATTTGGCCGATTTCCCCAGGGATTTCCAGGCACACCCTGACCAATGCGCGGGCCGCTCGATGCTCGTCGAGAAGTGCGAAATGTTCCCCGTCGAGTTCGTCATTCGCGGTTACCTGGCCGGCAGCGGTTGGAAAGAGTACCAGCACAGCGGCACGGTGTGCGGCCAGAAACTGCCCGAGGGCTTGGTCGAGGCGAGTAAACTCGAGGAGCCCATTTTCACCCCGGCCACCAAGGCCACCGATGGCCACGACATTAACATCAGTCCTGAGCGCGCAGGCCAGATGATCGGCAATAGCTTGATGGAGGCTGCCTCGGGGGCCGCCAAGAGAGTTTATTTGCGTGCGCGGGAGATCGCCGGGGCGAAAGGGATTATCCTGTGCGACACCAAGTTCGAGTTTGGCGCCCTCAACGGCGAGTTGGTCCTGGCCGACGAGATTCTAACACCGGATTCGTCGCGGTTTTGGCCGGCGGACCAGTATGTGCCCGGGCGCAGCCAACCCAGTTTCGACAAGCAATTCGTGCGCGATTGGCTCGAAACCACCGGCTGGGACAAAAACTCCCCACCGCCGCCGTTGCCAGACGATATTGTTGCTAAAACCCGTGAGAAGTACGTTGGGGCCTATAGGCAGTTGACAGGCAATGAGGATTTCTGACCGATGATGCATTCGAACACCGATGACGTCCAGTTTTGCTCGCAATGTTTCGTGGCACAAAGGGCTGGGTGCCCCCGCTGGCTTTCTGAGGATCACCTCCGCGAAGAGTGCGGCCTGTTCGGCGTGTATGGCCACCCGGAGGCCGCTACGCTGACCTACCTGGGGCTGTACGCGTTGCAGCATCGCGGTCAGGAAGGCGCCGGTATCGTGTGTTCCGACGAAGGCAACCTCAACACCCACCGAGGCGTTGGGCTGGTGGCCGATGTGTTCAAACCGCACAAACTCCGCCGGTTGCGCGGTGACCGCGCCATAGGCCATGTCCGCTATTCGACCTTCGGCACCAGCGCGTTCAAGAACGTCCAGCCGTTGACCGTCGACTATGCGCGTGGTTCGATGGCCGTGGGCCATAACGGCAATCTTGTCAACGCTGCGAGGCTGCGCGAGGAACTGGAAAAGACCGGGTCCATTTTCCAGTCCGCCACCGACAGCGAGGTCATCATCCACCTCATCGCCCAGTCTAAGGAGGAACGGTTCGCCGATTGCCTGATCGACGCGTTACGTAAGGTTGTGGGGGCCTATTCATTGGTGGTTACCAACGGCGATGAAATCATCGGCGCGCGTGACCCGATGGGGTTTCGCCCGTTGTGGCTTGGGCGTTTGGGGGGCGCACACATCTTCGCCAGCGAGACCTGCGCGCTGGACATTATCGATGCCGAATGGGTTCGTGAGATCGAACCGGGCGAGATCGTGGTCGCTTCGAAAGATGGCCTCGAGTCGTTCAAGCCGTTTGACCCCGCGACTCCCCAGCCGTGTATCTTTGAGTTGATTTACATGGCTCGGCCCGACAGCGTCATTTTTGGCACGAGCGTGGACAAGGTGCGCAAGCGGCTTGGACGCAATCTGGCGAAGACTGCGCCGGTCGAGGCCGATCTGGTCATGGCGGTTCCCGACTCGTCCAATCCGGCCGCATTGGGTTACTCGCACCAGTCGGGCATCCCATTCGACATGGGTTATATCCGAAATCACTATGTCGGGCGCACCTTTATCGAACCCGACCAACACATCCGTGACTTTGGTGTAAAGATCAAGCTCAATCCCGTCAGGAGCGCCATTGAAGGCAAGCGGATTGTCCTGGTCGATGACAGCATTGTCCGGGGCACCACGGCGCGTAAAATCATCAAGATGCTCCGCCGGTGCGGCGCCAAGGAAGTCCATTTCCGTATCAGCGCCCCGCCCATCATCGCTTCGTGCTACTATGGCATCGATACCCCTAATCGCAGCAAGCTCATCGCGTTCCAACACAGCGTCGAGGAGATTCGCCAGTATATCGGAGTCGATTCGCTTGCATACCAGACCATCGACGGACTGGTTGATGCCACGGGGTTGCCTAAGAGCCGGTTTTGCCTGGCCTGCTTCACGGACGAGTATCCCACACTCTTGCCCACGGATTTCGAGTCTCGAACGCAGGCCCGCCGACATGTCGACACCAGCACTGAGCACTATGGTGCCACTGAAGTCCCGATGTTGACCGACTGACAACTGAGGAGACACGTATGTTCGCGAGGAACAGATGCCGTAGCCTATGTATTGGGGCAGTCGTGCTGGGTCTTTGCGTGTGGCGGCAAGCCGCCTGGGCCGCGGCGGACCCGCCCGACCCGGCTAAGCCGGGGCCCTATCCCGTGGGCGTCACGACCCGGCTGTTTGTGGACCACACCCGGACCGATAGCGTCACGGAAGGCCCCCGCTCTCTGATGACCGATATCTGGTACCCGGCCACCGACGATACCCAGGAGTTACCGAAAAACAGGCTCCTCGATTTCTACGCCAAGGGCGAGGTCCCCGAAGTCATCGTGTTAATGAAGACGGTGTTTAACGCGGACCTGCTCGAATTGGACAAGACGTTTCGGAATTTTGCCGTGCGCGATGCCCGAGTTCGCGACGGCGTGTTCCCGCTGATTATCTTTTCCCACGGGAACGGCGGTGTGCGCAGCCAGAGCGTGTTCTGGTGTGAGCACATGGCCAGCCACGGCTACATCGTCATGGCCCCGGACCACACCGGCAACTGTTTGGTGACGGTCATCGCCGGCAAGCTCGTGGTCTTCAACGACAGCACGGAGGGCCGCGAGCAATCGTCGAAAGATCGACCGAAAGACGTCAGTTTTCTAATTGATGCTATGGAACGCATGAACAAAGGGGGCGACAGCCGGTTTTTCGGCAGAGTGGACCTCGAACACATCGGCGTGGCGGGCCACTCGTTTGGGGGCTTCACGAGCACGTGGGTGGCCGACACGGATTCACGTGTCGATGCTATCGTGCCCATGGCGGGCGTGGCGCGGACGCGGGAGAAGTACGACTGTCCCGTGTTGATCATCTTGGCGACGGAGGACGCCACGCTGGGCCTCGAGGGCAACGACCGGGTCCGCAAGTACTATGAAACGTCCACGGGGCCGCGGTACTTCGTCGAGTTCCTCAACTGTGGCCACTACTCATTCACAGAGATGTTTCAGTTCAACCCCGCTTTTGGTGACGGCGTTGGGACGGGCACCCGCACCACAAACGGAGAACCGATTACATACGCGCCGATGGGGGTTGTGTTCCCGCTGACAAACGGCTACACAGCCGCCTTCTTCGGCCGCTATCTCAAGGGACTTGCCGGTTATGATGCCTACCTGAGCGCCAACCACCGGCCTGGCGAGCTCATTGTGAAATCGAGCGCTCCGGAGACGCCGTAGCCCCAAGAGTATGCGTGCGCTGGAAGTTGCTAAGCGCATGGGGTCGTAAATACAGTGACGTGCTGGCGCTCGACGTGCACTCATACCGGCCGGGTTGCGGGCATCGCGGGTTTTTCGGAACGTATCGGTCACTTTGCCGGTTGCGGGGCGTGTTGGCCTAGAAGCGCGCGTACGCTGGCCGCGATCCCTGAGGCATTCAACCCCAAGCCGGCTAATTGTTGATCGCGTGTGGCGTGTTGTGCGAAGGTGTCCGGCAGGCCGATTCGGTGGATGCGCTTTTCACCGAGGCAGCCTTTCTGCTCGAAATGCTCCATCACGGCCGAGCCAAATCCGCCTAGCAGTGTATTCTCTTCGACAGTGATTACAGGCGCCGCCCCAATCCGGTCCAGCAGTGCCGCGTCCAGGGGTTTGACGCAGCGCGCATCTGCTACACCGATGGACATGGACACTCCCTCCGCGTTGAGGATCTCCGCCGCCTCCAAACACGTTCCTACCAGGGGTCCTATGGCCAGCAGCGTTCCGTCGGCGCCCCTGCGCAGCAGTTCGCCGTGTGTCACGTCACGGCCCTCGCAATGGCCAATGGTAGGCGCTTGACTGCGTGGATAGCGAATTGCGACCGGTCCCGGGTGCTTGAGCGCCCAATGCAGCATGGCGCGCAAGTCCACGTCGTCCCGCGGCGCCAATACCGTTACATTCGGAATGGCCCGCAGATACGTGAGGTCGAACATTCCCAAGTGTGTTGGGCCGTCCTCGCCGACGAGCCCCGCCCGATCGATGGCGAACAGGACCGGTAGATTTTGCAGGCAGACGTCGTGAATGTACTGGTCGTATCCCCGCTGTAAGAACGTAGAATAGATGGCGCACACCGGGAGCATTTCCCGTGCCGCCAGGCCCGCCGCGAAGGTCACCGCGTGCTGCTCGCAGATGCTGACGTCGAAAAATCGGCCTGGGAAATGCTCCTGGAATTTGTATAGTCCGGTGCCCGTGGGCATGGCCGCTGTGATCGCGACGATGCGCGGCTCGTCCCGGGCGGCTTCGATCAGCGCGTCGCTGAAGACATCTGTGAACGTGGGGATGGGCACGCTTGGCGCCTGGGTTTCCGGGAGACGGGCCTCGCCTTCGACGTCCACCGCTGGGACGGTTGTCGGATTCACGCCGTGATACTTGCACGGGTCTGCTTCTGCGCGCACATAGCCCCGGCCTTTCTGCGTGCGGCAATGGAACAGGATCGGGCCTTTCATGTCTTTGAGGTTAGAGAAAAATGTGATGAGCGTGGGCAGGTCATGGCCGTCAACGGGGCCGATGTAGTTGAATCCCAATTCCTGGAACAGCCCTCCTTCGGTGATGAGTCCCTTGATCGACGCTTCGATGCGCTGGATAAGCCGCGTCAGCCGTTTGCCCACAATCTTCTTGACGTAACTGCCCAGGTCGCGTTTGTATCGTTTGTACGGTCCCGCTGTGATCAGCCGACTGAAATGTGCGGCCAACGCACCCACATTCGGCGAGATTGACATCTTATTGTCGTTCAAAATGACCAGCAGGTCCGTGTTGAGATGCCCAGCATGGCTCAGCGCCTCCTGTGCCATGCCGCCCGTCATTGCGCCATCGCCGATGAACGCGATGATGTGATAGTTCTCGCCGAGGCGGTCGCGCGCGATCGCCATACCCAGCGCGGCTGAGATCGACGTCGAGCTGTGTCCTGTTCCGAAGGCGTCATATGGACTTTCCGAGCGGACGGGGAAGCCGCTTGGCCCGCCTTGCTTACGCAGTGCGTGAAACACCTCGCGCCGGCCCGTGAGCAGCTTGTGCGCGTAGCTTTGATGGCCCACGTCCCAAACGATCAGGTCGCGTTCGGTGTCAAAGACATAATGCAGAGCCAACGTCAGTTCGACCACGCCTAGCGACGAGGCCAGATGGCCCCCGTTGGAGGTGACGGTCCCGATGATCCGTTCACGGATATCCTGCGCGAGGTCCTGTAATTTCTCTATTGAAAGCAACTTAAGGTCGCTGGGCCGGTTAATCGTTTCCAGGACACTGGTACCGCCCTCGCTGACCCCGGTACCTTCGGCCTTGGTATGGTCTGTGGATGATGACATGTAAGCACAGCCTCACTTCGTGGTAACATCCCAGTGCGCAGTATACCATAGCCGGCGTGAGCAGGACAGCCTGCGCTTTGCCACCGTTGTCTTCCAAAAACAGCAGCATCACGCACTGCATGTCGCGCACGAGCCTATCGCAGGCGGGCAACCCATTTTGCTACACTGGATGCACGAGGAGTTGGGATCATGGCAACTACGGACGCGCAAGAGCCTTGGGAGCGAATCGGGGCGATTATCCAAAGAAGGGGTGCCGCGGAACTGGAAGGCTACCTCGACACGCTTTCTCCGGCGGAGGTGGCCAGGGCGATATCCCGGCTGGATGATGATGCGCAGGCCGGCCTCCTGGCGCTGCTCGAGCCCAAAGACGCTGCCGACCTGATCGAAGAGCTGTCGGATGTTCAGGGCGCCGACATCATCGAAGAACTGCCCGTCCCTCAAGCGGCGGCCATCGTTGACGAGATGGAGAGCGACCACCGCGTCGACGTGCTCGGTGAGATGGACGCAGGGGACGCTGAAGCGATTCTGCGGGCCATGGACCCCGAAGAGGCCGAAGACGCCCGCAAGCTGCTGACTTATCCTGAGGACACAGCCGGCGGCATCATGGTTACCGAGTACGTGGCCTATCCCCAAAGCCGGCGCGTGACCGACGCGCTCGGTGATCTTCGCAAGAATGCCCAAGAGTATGCCGATTACGGCGTGCAGTACATCTATGTCGAGTCGGAAAAACGCACCCTCGTTGGTGTGCTACCGCTACACGACCTGGTAATGGCTCCGGGCGATGCCTCGCTGGCCTCGGTGATGATCGCCAACCCCGTTTATGTGCTGGCCGACGCGTCACTTGAAGAAGTCGAGCAGCTTTTCGACC
>CAYRLQ010000075.1:12181-15951 GCA_964425145.1 uncultured Nitrospiraceae bacterium | reverse complement strand
CAAGGCCCCAGTCCGCCCAATCCGGCCACGTCATCCACCGCCCGCGCGACCGCCCGCTGCCTCCATGCCCATTTCGCGCCGCTGACTATTTGGTTGTAGCTATGGCGCGGTGTGTATAATCTAGGTTGGTATGCGTGACCGAATCGGGCGCATGAGAACCAAGCGGAGTAAGAACGATGAAGATTTGCATGGCGGGTGCATGTGGGCGGATGGGCCGGCGGATACTCGAGTTGGCTGCGGCGGCCGAGGATGTCGAGATCGGGGGCGCGTTTGACGTGTCCGACTGGGCCGGGACCGAGCTTGTCGTCGGAAGTGAGTCCGGCCGGCCTGAAGTCATCCAGGTCTCTGACGATGCCGCGGTCGAGGTGGCCAAGGCGGACGTTTTGATCGATTTCACTGTGGCCGACGCGTGCACCGCCAATGTGCGCGTGGCGGCGGAGGCGGGGAAAGCCTCGGTCGTGGGCACCACGGGGCTGTCCGATGCACAAAAGGCCGAGTTGGCCGCGTGCGCTAAGGATGTGGCGATCGTGCACGCGCCGAATATGAGCGTGGGGGTAAACCTCTTGTTCAACCTGACCAGTGAAGTGGCGCGGATTCTAGGCCTGGACTACAACGTCGAGATCGCGGAAACCCACCACAATCTAAAGAAGGACAGTCCGAGCGGCACGGCCGTGCGCCTGGCCGAGCGTGCTGCGGCAGCGCTGGGCCTGGATTACCCCGGCGACGCGGTCCACGGTCGGCACGGGCTGGTCGGGGAGCGGCCGGTGAGGGAGATCGGTGTGCACGCGCTGCGCGGTGGTGATGTCGTAGGCGAGCACACCGTGAGTTTCATCGGCCAAGGGGAGCGCATCGAGCTGGTGCACAAGGCACACAGCCGCGACAACTTCGCGCGCGGGGCGTTGCGCGCCGCGCGCTTCGTTCTGGATGCGTCACCGGGCCTGTATGACATGCAGGATGTCCTCGGTTTGAGGTAGATTCTTGTCGGCGCCGGAAAGGCATACCGGCCTTTCTCACTCAGGAGGCCTTGCTTGTCCGGAGACGCTCTTCTTGACGATGCGCTTTTCCACGCGCAAGAGATTGTACCCCGGCGCTTCCTCCAGCCCGGCATCGCACACATCCAGCGCTTCGTCATATCGCCCCAGCTCGGCGTAGCTGCGTGCCAGGAATAAGTACGCTTCGCTCCGCAGTTGCTCTTGGACGTTGTCGAGTGCCTCGTCGCGCTTGGCGAGATAGCGCTTCTCATCATTGGCGAGTTTCACGGCTTTCGCGAGGGCCTGGGCGGCCTTCTCGTAATCCTTGAAGTTATCGAAATAGAGTCGTCCAAGTGCGGCCTGGACTTCGAAGCTCCAGGGATTCTTTTTGGCGCCGAGAAGGAGAAAATCTCGGGCCATTTCAGGCGCGCGCGCGAAGTCAGACATGAAAAACGCACCGTTTACATAAGCCTGGATGTAATTGGGATTGAACTTCGCGAGCAGTTGATACCACGGGATCAGCTCTTGGGGGTCGCTGTGTTGCGCGTGGCCGGGTCTCCAGGGCTCGACGCGCCGGTTGAACTCGCCCAGCACACCGCGCCAATCGCGGTCCTTATCGGGCACAAGAGAGGGGCCGTCTTTGTGGGCCACGCCCGCGCCCATGCCGGCAAACTCTACCGCGCGGGCGCCTTGGCTCTCCTCGCGCTTCGTCGGCATCCGGTAGATGATGCCGTTGTGGAGATATTCCAATGTCTTGAGCCACATCATGTCGCCGACCGACATCCGCAGTTGGCCCATTAACGTCACTGCGATAGACTCTCGCGCCGCTTCATACTCGGTGGGTTTGTATCTGGCCTCGGCTTGCATCTGGGGCGCGAGTAGTGAGGCCAGTACGCCGGCCGCGACGAGTCCCACAATGCACATCAAGTCTGCTATTTTGTTCATCGGTTTGTGTGTCCCATGGCTACAGCGGCATGCGCCGCAAACGCAGGCAACCCAAGGCCAGGAAGATTCCCGTATAGATCACTGCATAGACTGTCATGCCGGCAAGGACCCACCACGGTACGGCCGGCCAGCCGTGAATCACTTTTTTCGACAGGTCGAACAATTCGAGGTGCGGCGCAACCCAGTAGAGACCCTCGGCCAACCTCGACGAGAGGCCTGTGAGTTCATCGTGGATATACAGAATGCTATGCGCAAGCATCTGCATGCCCAGGCAGGCCAGCAGCGAAATCGTTACGTTGGCCGCGTGGGTGACAAACAGGGACAGGCACAGCACACCGGCCGCGATGAACCACATCGATACGATGCGCAGGTACAGCGCTTGATAGAAGATGGCTCCCACAGGAATCCGGAATCCCAACAGAATCGACTGGAGTAAGAGGAAAAACGCAAGCACAACGGCGGAACTCATGAGACCCACACCGAGGTACTTGCCCAGGTAAAAGCCGTTGCGGCTGATGGGCTTGCCCAGCGAGGGATACAACGTGCGGTTCTGGATTTCAGTGGGCATCTGCCGGGCCGCTGCCACCACGCAGATCACGACCGAAAAGATGGTGGTCACGCTGAGCCCCACGTCCTTGACAAATTTCTCAAGTCCCTCGACACCAAAGCGGCTGAACAGACCGGCCCCGATGACCATGGCGGCGCCCAGGATCAATACGACGTAGGGGTCTTTGCGCCGGACGGATTCCAGAACGGTGACATACGCGATTGCGGTCGATTTCCTTATTCGTGCACCCATTTTTACGTAACCTTATGTCCGATCACCTTGACGAAATAGTCCTCGAGGGAGCCTGGTTCTTGGACCACCTCGACATCTTGGACACCTAACGTTGCGAGCTGTTTGAGCAGTTCTTTTTGCGCCGCGTCGCTGTCGGCTACAAACGCAAGCCGTTCCTCGCTGCTGTCGCGCAGGACCACGCCTTCCGGCAGCGGTTCCGGTGGGCTTACACCCGTGACGATAGTGATGTGCCTCCTCATAGACCTGAGCAAGCTGTCTAAGCTCCGTTCCTCGAGCACTGTGCCCTCATCGAGCAGGATGACGCGGTCGCACAGGAGGGTCACCTCGGAAAGCTCGTGCGAGGAAAAGAACACGGTTTTTCCACGAGCCTTGAACTCCAGGAGTATCTGCCGGAGGTCGCGACGCGCCACCGGGTCCAGGCCGGAGGTTACCTCGTCGAGAATGAGTAGGTCGGGATTTCCCAGGAGCGCCTGGGCCAGCCCCACGCGCTGTAGCATTCCTTTCGAGAAATTGCGCAAGGGTTCGCGGTCTCGTCCCGCAAGGCCGACTCTCTCTACGAGCTGGGCTATAACCGCGTCGTGCTCCGCAGATGGGATTTCCTGCAAGGTCGCGTAAGAGGCCAAGGTCTCCCTGGCTGTCAGGAACGGGTAATAGACTGCCACCTCGGGCAGGAATCCGATCCGGCGCCGTGCATCGACGGAGCCCGCCTCGAGACCAAAGACTCGAGCCTCGCCTTCCGTAGGGAAGAGGAAGCCCATAAGCACTTTGATGGTGGTTGTTTTGCCCGCGCCATTGGGGCCCACAAAACCGACCACCTCGCCCTCATTCACCTGCAGGCTGAGGTGCGATACTGCTTTGATCGATTTCCCGCGGGCCGCCTTATACACTACCGTCAGATCCGCAATCTCTATAACGGGCTTTGGATTTGTGTTCATGGGTGGCCGCCTTTACTAGCGCCATGGCGCGCTTTGATTATGAACCGCATTTTCTGGACATTTCCATCACGTTTCTCAAGGCTTCCAGGGTGTTGCGCGCATGTGAAATCACTCAGGTTG
>CAYRLQ010000075.1:5537-12171 GCA_964425145.1 uncultured Nitrospiraceae bacterium | reverse complement strand
CGAGCCCTCTTCAATGGCTACCTTATAGGAATTAGTCATCCCCATTGAAAGGGTTTTCATATACACATTGTGCAGATTGAGGGCCTTGATCCGTTCGAACAGCCGTTGTATTCTTCTAAAATACGATATGGAATCTTCAGGATTGCCGAATCTTGGCCCCATAGTCATGAGGCCTTCCACTCGTAAATGCTCAAGGCGTGACATATCCCGAATCAACCCTTCCATATATTCTTCAAAGGGCTCGTGTTCCTCCGGCGCAATGCCTGCCTTTGAATCTTCGTTGCCGATGTTTATCTCAAGATAAGCAGGCATCACCCTTTTGCCCGCCGCTTCGAGTCGCTTATCAATAGCGCGCGCTTTTTCTAACGAGTCAATTGTCTGGATTACGTCGAAGACCGGAAGGGCCTTGTTTATCTTGTTTTTCTGCAGGTGGCCGATCATGTGCCATTTGACCTTTTGGGCCCTTTCACCAAGGGCGTCGCGCATCTTCACCGCTTCTTGCACGTAGTTTTCACCTATATCGGTGGCGCCTGCTTCTATGGCCTCTTCAATTTCCTCCACCGTTCTTGTTTTGACCGCCAAGACGATAGCTACATGGTCTGGAACTTCCGCCCTAATTTTTCGATAGTTCTCTGCTATATTCATTACTTGGCGCTTCCCTTGATTGTACTGTAGTAGAGCTTGCCTGCGGTCCGGGTCTGCTCCAACAGGTTTTCCGCGCTAAGCTCCTCCACATACTTTATGATTTCGTTTCGGTGCATACCAAGTCCATCGGCAATGTCGTCTATCGAACAAGGACGCCTTCGCAGCATATTCAGAACTTCTTCTCGGTTCGCGGAAAACCGGACTTCTCCGTGAGCGCTGTAAAGATCGACAATGACTTCGGCGGGCGGATTGAACAGCGCAGCCAACTCGACCATGCGCTCTCGCGGGACGCCCGTGGCGAAATCCTCAGCCGGCGGCCGCGTGACGGTATTGAGTTGAACGCGGTCTGGTTTGATACGATCGACGCACTGGACCAGTTCGGCCAGTTCATCCTCGGTTGCCGTGTAGCCGTCGAGTAGAAAGACCTCCAGCCAATACTGCCCTTGAAATTCGCGCCGAAAGTCGATTAACCCGCCTAACATCCTCTCAAAATGGATGTCCTCGTGCGGCCGGTTCACGGCGCGAAAGGTCGTTTCGTCACCGGCGTCAAGCGATGGAACGACCAAATCGGCATTGTATAACTGGCCCCGAACGTCTTGGCGCCACAACAGGGAACCGTTTGTCAAAACCGCGACCGGCACGTCCGTCATGGCCTTGATACCATTGATGAGCTCACCCGTGCGCGAGAAAAGGGTCGGCTCGCCGGACCCGCTGAGTGTGATGTAGTCGGGCTCGCAGAGGAGCTTGTCCTCGAGCTCGTCAAGCACGTCTTCGAGCGGGACCCACTCTTTTCGTTCCGTCGTTTTGCAAGTCGTTCGCCCAAGTTGGCAATAGATGCAGTCATAGCTACACGTCTTGAACGGCACCAGGTCCACGCCAAGCGAACGGCCAAGACGACGCGAAGGTACAGGGCCGAATACGTAGCTCGAAGGTTTATTATCCATTGATCACCCTCTGAAGATCGGTATTCGCCACGGCCGACCATCCAGATATCTTTTAGCCGGTTTCCCTCAATTCCGAAGCAATGCGTTCAGCCACCCGCTTGCCCGAAAGAAGCATGCCGCCGAAAATCGGCCCCATCCGCGGGCCGCCCAGCGTGGCGCAGACACTCATCCCGGATATCCACAGTCCCGGAAAGACCTCGGCCACATTGTCAACCACAAATGCTTCTCCTGCGGCAGCGTCCATAGGGCCTTCGACGAGTGGTTCGGTAACGGAGGAATCCCTCAACAGGCCGCGCCTGCGAAGCATTTTGACCACCGCTGCATCATGACCCGTAGCGTCTAGGACGGCCTTTGCTGAAAAGGTGATGGGGTCAACCGGAAGCGCTCCGGCGATCATCGTACGATTTACCACTACACCGGTAACCCTTTCCCGATGAACGCACACGTCCTCTACCGTCATAAGGTTAAACAGCACCGCTCCGCACTGAAGGGCCTTGAAACAGAGACCGGTGGCTAACTCAATGGCGTCAATAGTATGCAGCCCTCCGGCCACAGCTTTATGGCCGACGCCGATTTCGTCCAACAAAGGTAAGGCGTCACCTCGAACGACAGCTTCGTTCATGGCCATGCCGCCGCCCCATATGCCCCCGCCGGGGGACAGTCGCATTTCCAGCACGGTTACCTTCAGGTCTTCCCGAGCCAGGATAAACGCCGCCGTCATGCCCGACGGGCCGGCCCCCACGATAAGGACATCGCTCACGATCCTGCCCAATAGTTTCTCGTTATATGCACTTATGATCGCTTTCGAAATCTCTGTCTCTTCGAGTTTAGGCATTTGTGTACTACTCCCTAAGTGCTCTGGCTCATAAGTTCGGTCACCCATTTTTGACAGGATAACAGGATAGACGGGATTATTGATATCCTGTTTATCCCTGTCTTAGCTCCTTGACCTTTCGCTTTACTTCGACTTTCTTTTCGGCAAAATTCAAAACCAAGCCCACCGGTTTTCCTGTAGCAACAAGGTAATTGACCAATTGTGTCTCGTGCGATAGCACGATGCGCCGGACCGACTTCAGTTCAACGATAATGGTATCTTGAACTACGATGTCAGCGACATATTCGCCCACAATCTCGCCTTTTTGGGGACAGGATGAACCGGATTCTTTGGGGCCGCTAATCCCGTCTATCCTGTTATCCTGTCAAAAAGACCCCTTATCTCTCATGCGTTAGCGTATTTATGATAAGTGTACTAACTTTGGTTGCTCTCTCGATTCTACTGCTTGCATTTGGGCAAGGGCGAGCAAGAACGGGACTACCCCTTTTCTTGCTTCCCAATTTTCCCGCTAATGTGGTCCCAGATTGACGCAATATCTTGTGCGGCTTCACAGTCACCATACTCGAGAAGCGTTTTGCGCTGAATCTGCGCCTCCGTGAATTTCTTTTCGTAGGGGACCTTGCCCAGGACTTCCGCGCCCGTCCGCTCGACCTCGGCACATATCCTTTCCGCCATGTCGCCGTTCAGGTCGGCTTTGTTCACTATAACACTCGTTTCCACCCGAAAGTGGCGCGTCAAATCCAATATGCGCTGCAGGTCGTGCAGGCCGGAAACCGTAGGTTCCGTGACGACTACGGCATATCGTGCGCCGGAAATGGATGCTATCACCGGGCATCCCGTGCCCGGTGAGCCGTCTATAAGCACATGTCCGGCGCCCCGCGGCCCCGTGGCATTTCCAGCGCTATTCGCTGCGGCCTCAACCGCGAGGTCGATAGCCAGATCGCGGACAAGTGTTACTAAGCGGCCGGAGTTTTCCTCTGCATGTCCCAGGATAGCGTGGGACATGGGGCCAAATCGAGTTTCTGACACAAACCACTTGCCGTTGACGTCATCTGTAGTGATTACGGCATTGTCCTGGCAGACGATGCTGCAAACACCGCAGCCCTCGCAGGTATTCGGGTCAATGACATATCGGCCGTCCTCGGTGACCTCAACGGCCTCGAAGCGGCACTCCTCTTTGCACCTTCCGCAGCGCGTGCATTTTTCCTGGTCTATCTCGACCGCTATACCACCTACGAAGTCGCCCTCTTCTTCCACCTCGGGCTTCAGCACGATGTGAAGGTCCGCCGCGTCAACGTCGCAGTCAGAGACCACGCCCTTCTCCGCAAGCTGTGCGAAGCATGCGGCGATGGAGGTTTTGCCCGTGCCGCCCTTGCCGCTTATGACGACGATCTCTTGGGGCCGTTGTGCCGTGGGATCGGGCTTTTTCGCACGCGAGGCCTTCCCGCCGGGGTGGAAGAGCGGTTCGATGAGTTCCGTCTTCACCGGGCGCTTTGCCTCAGTCAGTGCCAGTGCCTGGTCCATGATTATCTCGAAGTGGGGCCGGTATTCGGGCAGCTTCTCGATCACCATGTCCCCCACGGAATAGACCTCGGCGATGCGCCGGTCATCGGGTATCTCGCCGGCGATTTTCAGTTGTGCTTTCGCGCAATATGCCATGAGTTCCGTGTCGTCGAGGCCGGCTCGATTCACCACAACGACCGGCTCCTGTCCAATTTGCCTGCACATGTTCACGGACAGTCTGAGGTCGTGCAGTGCGAAGGGCGTAGGATCGGTGATGAGCAGGCATAAATCCGCTCCCTTGATCGTTTCCACTGCCGAACACGCCGTGCCGGGCGGCGAGTCCAGCACCGTTACACCGGGGCCGGCATGTTTCTTGAGTGCGCGTATGAGGCGCGGCGACATGCCGCCCACAGCCGTCTTCAGAAGCCCGTAGTGAAAATCTATCCGCCCGCTGCTGCCGTGTTTGATCTCGCCGATCTCCTTGTCTCCCTCGATAATGGCGCCCTCCGGGCAGACAATACTGCAAGCCCCGCACGCGTGACAAAGCTCCTGGAAAATCAGCACCTTGCCTTTTATCATGGCAATCGCGTTGTAGTGGCAGGCATCTGCGCACTTTCCACAGGCAGTGCACTTCTCCTCGTCAACGCCCGTCGGCGCGCGGACAGTCATGCGTTCGGTGCGATCGATCGTTGGTTTTAAGAATAGATGGCCGTTCGGTTCCTCGACGTCGCAATCAATATACGTGACTGCCTGTCCCCTCTCGGCCAGAAGTACCGACAAGTTCGTCGCGATGAAGGTCTTTCCCGTTCCGCCCTTGCCGCTCGATATGGCGATCTTCATGGTTAGTTCCTTAGTAGATTGTGGCGGGCTTCTGTCGGGCGAAAGCCGCGCGCCCAAATAACTTGTTCCTGCTCGATAAGGCGGACCAGGATGTTGCAAAACTCTGCCCTGACCAGTTGCTCCTTAAGCTCGCCGGGGGTGTAATACTTCTCGTTCCAGAGCTTCTGGGCCAGGGAATCTCGCGGAAAGTCGACAATCAACACTTCGCCGCCTGGGCGTAAGACCCGATAGGTTTCCCGCAGTACCGCATCGGGGTGTTCCATCTCGTGCATGGCCCACATCGTCACCACCGCGTCCATGGACCCATCCGCCAGGAATTCGAGATGCGAGGCATCTTTTCGAACGCACCGAATTCGCTTGCGGCCAGAGGGGCTGAATCGTTCTGGAAAGCTTCCTGCCGAAAGGTCCACACCCGTAACGCGCTGCCGATAAGCGTCGGCAAGATATTGCGCGAGCTCGCACGCGCCACAGCCAAGATCAAGCACGCGGCCGGCCAAGCGCAACTCGCGTCCGATCCGCCGGTGCAAGCGCCGCGTGATCCGCTCGTAGAAGTCTTCTCTCACTTCATCGGGGGCCATACTGATATCAGAACGTGGCACTCCTGTCGGCTTGCTGAACCCAGCGGGCCAATTCGTCCATCTTTGCTTCATTGGCGCCATTGAAATGAGGAAGATGCCACTTCCACCAGCGTATTCATATGCTTTCCATCCTCGGGTTTAAGGGAGCGAGCACGTACCCGTCGGACAACTCGGGCCACCCGAACTGGAGGCCGACCCGCTTCTTGCGGCGAAGGTTGAAAAAGCCTTTTGCATGTTCTTTGCGCCACACTTCTCGCATACGTGGCCGCCTTTGGCGCCGCGCTTTTCCAAGAATTCCTTTACATGACCACATTGTTTGCATCGGTACTCGAAAATAGGCATCTTTACCTCCTTCTTAACACGGTCTCGGCGATTTTTGTTCCTTTGAGAAAAGTAATGGAAACACAATATCACTTGTACAACAGGGAATCCAGACAGCGAAAAACAGTAGAATGGATATAAGTAGTGCCCTAAGCAAGTCGAGGTTTCCTCCCAATGCCATGGTCACGTGGAACAAGGAGGCCCAGGTGCTTAACAGCACGTGTCCAGCATGCGGGAACTTCGTTTCGGGCCAAAAATACGCTATGGCGATGCCGACTGCCGCCAGAGGATTGACCAGCCACCATTTCTCTATGAAGCCAAAGTGAATGCCCCGGTTGGGCAATTGCAGCAAGAACTCTCCCACGTAAGGGATGATACAGTCACTTAACGTCGCGATTCCAATAGACCCAAAGTAGCCGATTAGAATTGTCGGGCAAGGCTTGCCGCTGGTGTGGAGCCTGTACATTCCGGCCGTGGCCAAAGCGCTTAAGAGCACGTGACAGGGATGAAAAACCCCGAATAACACTTCGGAAACCGATCGTGGCATACGGGCATAAACTACCACCGCTGCGATTACGAGCCCGGTCAAGGCCCCAAACATCGTGAACGGCGCGTGAGCCTTGAGCTCTTTGCAGATGGTTTTCAGCATTGCGTCCATCAAATGACCGACTCTCAGCCTGTGCTACCGGTGCAAAATAGTCGTACCCTGCTTACCACTTCCAGACCGCATCAGGGCAACTTTCGCACCCTCCGGTCTGTTTACGTCAACATGTCTTTCGGAGCTAAGTACCTAAGGCGGCACAGCCGCGACCAAAAACGAAGAAGAGTGTAACAAAAGGGGATTAGGGAGATGCAAGGAGATAAGGGGATACGGAGAGATAAAGAGATGTTTTGGATCGAAGAAAAGCAGTTTGTCTCCCGATCTCCTTATATCCCCCTATTTCCCCATATCTCCACATCCCCTCATA
>CAYRLQ010000075.1:0-5526 GCA_964425145.1 uncultured Nitrospiraceae bacterium | reverse complement strand
TCCCCTTTTCTTACACGTGTTATTGACCCAAATATTACCTCTAAGGGACTAAGTACTCCCCCGAATTCATGACCTCAGCGTAACGCGACCTATAGAAAGATGTGTGATCAGCCTGCCAATGCAGATACGGCACAAAGCGGCAAGGATCAGCAACAGTCCCAGGAACAGCGCAACTGCCGGACCCGCGGAGAAATCATATCGGTATGAGAACAAAAGACCCATCATGGAAGCCGTCACGCCGCTGCCCCAAGCAATGGCTGAACGGGCCAGGTCATGTCGCGAGAACAGCGCCGAAATGGTGGCCGGGATTATGAGGAAGGCAAATACCACAGCCACCCCGGCGATTCGAACGCTCAGCGTGATGACAATACCGAACAGCGCATAGAAGAAGAAATCCCAGCCGATAACCTTGACCCCCGCCTCCCGGGCGCCGTCATAGTCCTCGGATATCCTGCTGAAGCGTCTTCGGAAAACGTAACAGCACACGCCCACAATTGAGAAAGCGAGGAGGCAGGCCAAGATGTCAGCCCACCTTGTCCACAGAATACTTCCCGCGAGTATCTCCTGCACGTGGATGTGGCCACCCGACGCGACCCCAAGCACGAAAAGAGTGGCCCCGGCGGTAATCGCATAGGCGACTCCGATAATGGCTTCCAAAGGAATCTGTACCACGGCGCTTCGCACATATGCGAAAAAGGCAGCGGCGATGAGCGTGGCGCCCAGCGCGCAGGCGTATCCAACAACAGAATCCCCACCCGCCGCGAAAAGACTGTGGGCAGTTGCTGCGCCTACGGCGGCAGTTTGGGCCAAGGTGATATCGATAAAGATGATTTCTCGTTTCAGCACGTGAATTCCCAAATGCCCGAGCATGGCGGTCATCAGGAGACATGCAAGAAACGGCAAACCGAGCATCTCGATAGCGCTCATCCTTGGGTAACCCCTCTCGTGTCTGCTCGAACTCGTTGCGAAAGCATCGCCCTGAGGAGCACCGCGCTGACGAAGAACAACCCGAGCGCCAGGACGAGGCTCGGCCCGTAGGGCAAATCAAAGTAATAGGAGGCACTAAGCCCCATCGAGCACGCCACGAACCCGAGGCTCCAGCCAAGTGCAACTGCATTTGCCCATCCCTTAGTAAACATTGCAGCTATCGCCGCCGGGATCATCAAAAAGGAGTACGCGAGCAGGACTCCAGCAACGGGCACGATCAGAACCGTGACGATCCCCTGCGTCGTGAAAAAGAGAAAGTCCCACAGCCTTTCATGCCGCACGTCGGGCGTTTTCTGCGTTAAACTGATGAATTTCTCACAATAGCTGTAGTGAAACACCAAAAGGGCGATATATACGAGCGTAGTGACACCAACTAAAGGCCACGTTGCCCACAGCATGCAGCCCACAAGGGTCTTGGTCACGTAAGCCTCTCCGGCCGATAGCTTGTCCCCCACCAAAAGCGAGGCCACGAGCGCCAGGGCATACAGAATGCCGATTACGGCCTCCCGTGGGATAAGTCGATTCTTAGGCTTGATCAGCGCCAGCAAGGCTGACCCGAAAATGACTGCAACAAGGGAAGCCAAATAGGCTTGGATGGTGCCGTACTTGACTCCCAAACCTATTGCGACTAGGGCGCCGAACGCTGCTAACTGATCCAAAACCAGGTCGGAAAAAACAAGCGTTCGCCTGATTATATGAAGCCCCAAGTAGGTGTGCAGAACCAGCACAACCGCTATCAAGGCGAGCTGGACCGAAAAGAATCTCAACGTCTCCGGCATCTTTTTCTCCGATGGCAATTCAATCTTCGCTCACAAGGCCTTTTGCCTTGGCTGCATCCAAAAGGCGGTCAGCCCAAAAGTCGACAAGCTGGAAGTAGTCGCCGACCCCTGGGCCGCCGCCGACATACAGCGGAACGATCACCGCCTCTGCACCCACCCTATTGGCCACAGTTCGGACCCTTTGCTCGTCGAAATAATTCGCCGCCAATATGATTCTGATGTCGCGCGCGCGCATCAGTTTAACGAGCTCCGTGACGTGTCTGGCTGACGGAGGGATTCCGGGCTTCGGCTCGACGGTGCCGGCCTCCTCGAGGCCGAAAAGCCTAAAATAATAGACCCAGTTTTTGTGGTAGGTCACGAGCGCGGTGCCACGAAGGGGCAACATCTTCTTCATCCACCCGCCCAGAAAATCAATGAGGGGCTTATTGTCGAGCTCCTGTTTCTCGAGAAATGGGATTAGCGTGCCCTTCTCAGCCATACTGGAGAGGGTGTCTCCGCCGAGCATTTCAACAAGTTTCTCCCCGAAGAGCCGTTTGTCGAACTCATCAAGCAATTTCCCCAGCCTCTCCTGGTAGAATTCCTTCCCTTCGGGGTCGTTTTTTATGAGGCCCGTGGCAATATTGCGGGCGGCGATCTTCATCTGGAGCGGACTGCAAGTCACGTGCGGGTTGCCGTAAATGTGCACCCCGCCCTCAGCGCGAGAGATCGCCGCGGGTATTTCAAGAAGGTGCATCCCGTGCGATGCGGAGACGTAGCCGACCTGGCCGCTCCTCGCCCGCTTGTTACCCGACTTGTCCACGACAGTTGAAAGCCAGAGTTCAAGATCGAGCCCTGTCTCAACTAGAACGTCCGCGTTCCTCACCATGTTTACGAAGGATGGTTTCGGCCGGATGAAGTGAGCGTCTTGATCGCCTCGGACAATATGCGATACGGAAACACGCTCGCCTCCGATTAACTCGGCAAATGTGGCATAGTCCGGCAGGGTCGTCACGACTTGCAGGCGGGCTTCGCCACTTTGCCCAGCCGCATTGCCTGACAAGGCCAGCATGAGATGGCAAATCAATAGGTTCAGTACCAGCGAGAGGCACTGTTTTCTCATGGGATTGTCTCCTTTTAATACCGTTCGTGCTTGTGAGGACCCGCAGCAAAGATCATTTGCAGCATGATCCTATCCTCGGGTTCTCCCATGTCGTGGCCGTCCTCGTGGTTGTACTCGAGCCGGAATCGCACGAATGGACTTTGATACCAGGTAATGTAGGGACCAACCTGCCAGCGGTATGCGCCCTTTTCCGGCCACGCCAGGGGCATAAGCGAGACGCCCGGAAGGCCGGCATAACGCTTGTAATCCGGCTCGTAGTAATCGAGCCGTATCCCAATGTCCCACCTCCGCGCGAGTTTCGTTTGGAGGTAGCTATAGGCGCCCCAGGCGCTGACCGTGTCCTCTCGGACAGTAAACGGACGCAGAACCTGCCGATCCAACAAGTACAGCTCACTGCGCCACTCGGCGTTGCGGTAGCGCATCCGTTCGGTGGGCTCCCAGCGAAGTGTCAAATCACCCCCAAACACCCACGATGGGAGCCTGCGGTGCTTTTTGCCCAAAGGCCCCTCTCCCACCGCGTACACCTGCCATTCATCGTTCCAACCCAGCAGGCTCGTTGTCCCGAACTCGAGGTAGGTATCCTTTGTGAGGTCGCGGAAATTCTTGTAATGAAGGAGTAGGCAGGGGGTGCTCCAGCTATTGTCGCCGAACAGCCGCTCATTCTCGCCGTTGGTGACCTGAAACGTTAGCTCCTGTGAAGTCTTGCCCAGAGCGGGCATGGTCCATTCTAAGGACACGCCCGTTTGGTTTAGCCCCCCGTCCCCGAATATCTTCCGGAGCGCCAATGGGAAGTCGACCTGGTCGAGCCCATGTTTGTGCCAGCGATTGACCACGCCGAACTGCTGCCGGAACTTGCCAATGGTCAAATTGACGTCGTCCAGAACGCCGAACCGCGTCATGTAGGCCTCGCCGAGTTTGGCCTCATTCTCATTGATGGGCACGGCCGCCTTAAAGCGCGTGTATGGGTCCAGGTACGATTCGAGGTGAAGACCGAGACATCGGAAGTCGAAATTCCAGTGGTCTATCTCGGAGTCCAGGTGCGCATAAGTCCCGACCATATCGCCCGTAACGCTGATCTCTGGATTGAGTGCTTGCAGACTGATCGCCCCTGCCTTGAAAACGGCCTCCTCGCCTTCTTCCTCGACGGCCTCCTTGGCCGCTTCAGCCTCGGCAAGACTACGTAAGGCGGCGATGTCATCCTCTGCTTTGGCAGCCTTAGGCTTCGCGCGGCTCAGTTCGTCAACCTGCTCCCTAAGCGCCTTGATTTCGGCGGCATGCTGCTTGTTCATTTCGGTAATCTGTTGTTGCAACCCGATGAGTTGTTTCTTGAGCTGCTCAAGGTCGGCAATGCTGTTTTCTTCTGCAAAGCCGATGCCGCCGAGAATCAAAATAACAGGCAGCAAAACCGATGTTGTCACTGTTTTTACCAGCATTCGTGGTTCCTCTCGCGTTGTCATAGCGCACAAGGCAGCACTTTTCCCCACGTAACCCTTTTGTCTGTTTGGATTTACACGATAGTCGACACTGGAATCCAGCCTTGTAATGCTAGGCTTATGGACTCCCTTCTGCTTACGGAAGACGGATCGCATCATTCGGGCATTCATCCACGCACACGCCGCATACCGTGCATGCCGCCTCGTCAATCACGGCCACGTCGTTGTCCAACCGGATGGCGTCCACGGGGCAGGCCTCAACGCAAATACCGCAACCGGTGCACTTCTCGACATCCACTTTCACCGATATAGCGCCTTCGCTCCCTTCCAATTGCCGAATGCGCGCCTGCATCCCTTGTAGTTGCTGCGTCATGCCCTGGGCCTGCTGCCTTAACATGGCCAGCTCGTCTTCCTTACCGAGACCCTGAGCCGGCTGCGGCGGTTGTGTGCCGGCGGCTTGCGGAAAACCTCCGCCCGCACCCATGCCACGTCCTCCGCCCGTGCCACGTCCTCCGCCCATTCCACGTCCTCCGCCCATTCCACGTCCTCCGCCCATTCCACGTCCTCCGCCCGTGCCACGGCCTCCGCCTGCGCCTGGCCCCATTCCTCGACTGGCGCTTGGTGATTGTTGAGGTGGCAAAGCTTGATCCTGGAGAGCGGTTGGGGCGCCGGCCATGCCGAAGTGGCTGGCAACATTCGGATTGCTGGCGGCGTTGAATTGTCCTGCCTTGAATTGTTCAACTACATCCCTGGCCGTGCCGTAACATCCGACGATCACGCCGATGCCGGCAGCAGAGAGCGCTTGATGGGCATTCGGGCCACAATTGCCGGTCAGCACGAACTGCACGTCTTGTTCTGCCATCAGTTGCCCCGACTGGATGCCGGCGCCTCCACCAAGCGCAAGGTTTGGGTTCTCGATGACATCGAACGCCATGGTTTCGGTATCGACAATCACAAAACAGGGACAGCGGCCAAACCGAGGGTCTACTTGCCCATCCAACGATACCTCAGTGGCGGTGATAGCTATTTTCATGAAAATTCTTCCTGTCCTGTGATTCACCGCGGTTCACGCGGCGTTCGAACATCGAATAGGACACATTCTTATTTATTATTTAACTTATTTATTTATTATTTACTTAAGTATAGCAAAGTCTTCGCGGGGCTCTCAAGGAGCCGTATCGCGCCATCTAAAATCTTACCCAAAGGTGTATGCTCCTGCCATTTGTAA
>CAYRLQ010000074.1:0-16002 GCA_964425145.1 uncultured Nitrospiraceae bacterium | reverse complement strand
TCCTCAAGGAGTGGCCAAAAAACACTTGATTTCCCCTTAAGAAATATCCTGTCAAAAATACATAAGCGAACTTACGAAATGGAGTACTAAGCGAAAATCGGGATGGATCATTAGTAGTCGCGTCGGAAGCCCTTCTGTCATCCTGAGCACAGCGAGGACTTGATCCACTGGCAAGTTGCGCGCTCAGCCTATACAATACGGGCAGTGTTTCCCGTAGTTTGGAGGATGACTTGGTGAAAACTTCCGGATCATGCGCGGCAAGTGGTCTGCTTGCCCGTTGGCAAGCCGCACTGTTACCGCTGCTCGTAATCGCGCCGGCGGCGACGGGGCTCGAGGAACTTTGGCATTGCGACACGTGGGCGGCATCACGGTCGTTGCCGGCGGTGGCCGACCATAACGGTGACGGCCAACCCGAGGCGGTCTTCACAACGCGCTATGACGGCATGGTGTGGGTCGTGGGCGCGGACGGCGCCATCGCACAGCGTTATTCACATGGCCATTGGCTCGAGGGGGGAATCGCCGCCGCTGTGCCGCCGGGAAAACGGGGAGTGTCTCATGTCTCGGCAGTCTTTGCGTTCCAGGAGTCGGCAGGGCAACTGAACCTGTGCAATTACGACCGGAAGTCGGCCTTCGAGATCGAACTTACAGGCAGCCCTTGCATCGGCACCGCGCCATGTTTCGCCGATCTCGACGGTGACGGGACCTGTGAAGTTGTCGTGACACGCCGCAACGGCGTCGTCACCGCACTGGACAAGACGCTCACGCCGCTGTGGCAATTCGACGCCGGGGCGCCCTTCGATTCATCTCCGGCCGTGGCGGCGGCGGCGGTGTACGTCGTGGCTGCGGATGGCACACTGCATTGTCTCAGCGGCACGGGCGAGCCCTTATGGCGATTCCGCATGGCCCATGAAGCGCCGCGGTTTCCCGCCGTGGCCGAGCCGCTCGTGGTGCAGCTTGCGGGCGAACACGGCTCCGTTCTGGTGAGCGATGCGATGGGCTGGCTGTACGCTGTGGATGCAGTCACGGGTCACGAGCAATGGCGCCGGAAAATCGGGCCCAGCGCCCTGGGCAGCCCGGCCATTGCCGACGTGCATGCCAACCCCGGAAACGAGATCGTCGCCGTGGGACAGGCCGGTCACATTGCAGTGTTGAGCGCGGCTGGGATGGCGCTCGAAGAAGCCAGGCTACCTGACGCTCACTATGTGCCGCGGCCGCTCGTGGCCGATGTGAACGGCGATGGCCAGGCGGAAATCCTTGTGGCCACCACGGACTGGACTGTCCTGGCGGCGGGGCTGGACGGCGCCGTGCGGGAAGTCATTGAACTGCGGGGTAATGCGCTCGAGGGCATCGTCCTGGCGGACGTGAATGGCGACGGCTTGCTCGAGCTGCTCGCGGCCACTGAGTGCGCCCGGCTCCACTGCTTCGCGACGCAGGCCAAGACCGGCTGGACCCACCCCCGAGCCAACTTTGCGCTGGACGGATGCGTGCCGCCGATTGCGCCGGTGGCACCGGCCGCGCCGAAACGGCCCAAGCGGCGCGCACCGCGCCCGCGCTCCATCACGGTGACGGAGCATCAGTTCTCGAGGGCGGTGCTGGCGTACAAGAAGCGGCCCAAGGCGTCTTATGTCTCGGCTGTAATCCGCCATGACGGGGCGGTTGTCGGCTCGGCCGCGAAGGCGCTCCGCTCGCCGAGCTTTACCGTTCCCTTTATCCAAAGCGCCAAAGGAAACCTCTCGGTAGACCTGGCCTTTTACGACGCTGAAGGAAAGCCCGTGAGCGCGTCGAAGGGAATCCCTATTCGGCCGGCCAGCGGGAAACTCGTGGCGCTGGCGCCCCCTGATGCGTTCCTCGACGCGCTGAACGAGCGCGCCGCGGCCTATGACGCACCCGCCGCCTGGCGCTTGCCGCAAGTGCTTGGGCGCGATTCGTGGCACGTGGCGCGCTACATGCCCGAGCAGTGGGAGACCTTTGGCCTGGCCGACGAGGCGTTTATCGCCGAAGCCGTCCCGCGGCTCTGGGCGCCGGCGAATCGGCCTGAAAGCATCTTCGGCCCCGAGCATGAGGCCTGGCCGTTCTTCGAAGCCAACACGAAACCCTTCTTCATCATGAACGACTACTTCCGGCCGAAAGTGAAGTACCCCGGCGAAGACTACGCTGCGATTCGGGCCATGGCCGGCGAGCGTTTCCTGGGATTCCCGGTGCACGAATGGGCCTATCACGTGTGGAAGCGCGACCTCGAGCCGGCCGACCCGGCTCCAGCCACGCGCGCAGAGGCCACGGCGCTCCTCGAGGCCGACTTCAAGGAGTTGCTGGACATGTGCCACGGGCAAATATACCAGGGGCAGGGGTACTGCCTGTTCCACCATCAGGCGTTCGAGTGGGGCGCGCCCATGGGCTACGCGGAGGTGGGCGAGAACATCCCCTGCGCGCCGCTGCAATTCGCCTTTCTGAGGGGCGCGTCGCGCCAATACGGCGGGCGGCCGTGGGGCGCGTATCTGTCCAATTGGTTTCGGGGCGTCGTGGCCGACACACGGTTTCGCGAGGAGCCGGGGCTCAAGTGGGGGCCGGAGAACTACACGGACGGCCTCAATTGCGGCCATTCGCCGTACCTCGAGTTCCGCCTCGAGGTGGCGGCGCACTTGGCCGGGGCGACATTTGTCCACCACGAAAGCGACGGGCACCACGGGTCGATCTTCGTCCGCGAACGCCGGCCGGACCAATATCGCCTGTCCCGGTTTGGCATGGCCATGCACACCTGGCACCGGTTCGCACGCAAATATCCCGACCGAGGCATACCATACACGCCGATAGCGTTCATGTTGGACTTCCATCACGGCTGGCGGCCGCGCGAAGACATCTACGGCCTCTGGCCACAGCAGCGTCCCGACCGCTCGATCGAGAGCATGTTCCGCCATGTCTATGCCTGGGACGGATTGCTCGACTTCGAGCGGGGCTATCTCACCAACGGCCCGTATGGTGACATCTTTGATGCCATCACCAATAACGCGCCGCTGGATGTCCTGAACACGTACGCGGCGGTTTGGCCCCTGGGTGACGTTTCCCTCGAAAAGCCGCAACGTCAGGCCCTGGCCGAGTACGTGCGGCAGGGCGGTATCCTCGTCCTTGACAGCGCCTCGGCCCCGACGTTCCCGGACGATTTACTGGGGGTGCGGTTCGGCAAACGTGACGCATTCGCCACGGGGATACAGACTGCGTTAGGCGCAGTGCCACCCCCGAACGCGCCATATCGTTACCGGCCGATGAAGCCAAAACAGGTTGACCGCGTACTCGCCTGGACCGACACGGGCGCGCCGTTGCTGGCATGGCGCCGCCATGGCCACGGCCTCATCATCGTCTCGGCGACGCACCACTGGCTCGATGAGCGCGAGCAGCTCCTGCCACTCGCCGAAGTCGTTTTGCAGACCATTGCCGAAGCAGTCCTGCCTGTTCAGTGGAGCTCTGACATCGAGGTGCTCATCAATCGCACATCGGACGGTTGGGTCATCGGCCTCATCAACAACAACGGCATCCTGAAAGTGCCCACGCGCCGCGCCGTGCTCGAGCCCGAGGGCGTGCGCGACTGCGTGTTGCAATTCAAGGGCCGGGTCCCTTTGCGCTTCATTCCCCGACTCGGCACGTTCCGATGGAGCGTCCAGGCAAACGGATTGCATACCCACTTAAACCCCGGCACACTCGCCGTGGTAGAGGTCAGGTTCTCCGAAAAGACCCCCGAAATATGATATTTTGGGGTGCTGCTCTGACATTACTGGTTGTGTAAGAAAAGGGGGATGGAGATGACGGAGATTTGGGGATGACTTTTGATGAGGACCCGTTTACGAAACGAATTATTAGCGCAATTATTAGAGTCCACCAGGAACCAAGAGGCTCACGCAGAAGCCCAGGGCACGCGGAGAATGAAGCACCGAGCACTGGGCACGAAGCACCGAGCACCGAGCACTGAGCACTAGGACGGGATGGAGGCGAGAGGATGTCGTTACGCGTAAAGATTGAGCTCATTCTAATCACGGCCATCAGCTTGGTGGTCGCGCTGGGCTACTGGTTTCAGCGGGATGTCGTGCTGCCCGGTTTGATCCCGTTGGAGCAGGAACAAGCCGAAGCTCAGCTCATGCGTTGCTTTCAGGGGCTTTGCGACCAGATTGCGCTCATCAACGAGCAATGCGGCGAATGGGCCAAACACATCAACCTGCAACAGTTCGTGGTGGACGAGTACAAAGGCCCCGTGGAGCCGGGCCAACTGGCCCCCTTGCTGGTCGAGAAACACCTGAACCTGGCCTATGCGCTGGACACGGATGGAACAGTCCTGTGGGGCACGGCGCTGGACCCGCAAACGCACGAACCACTGCAGATAAAAGAATTGTCGGGCCCGATGTGGCCCGCTCACCATCCCTTACTGGGCATCGGCGAGGACAAATTCATCACAGAGACGTTCTTGGCCCAAGGGTATCCGGTACCGGCCACCGACGAGAACGAATCCGTCGCGGGCATATTCTTGACGGAACAGTACCCGGCGCTGGTTTCCTCACGGCCGGTTCGAGGCGATGGGAAAGAGGGGCTGATCGAAGGCCGGCTGGTCGTCGGACGTTTCCTGGATAAAGACCTGCTCATGACCATCCGCGACCAAACCGGAATACCGTTTTACGTATGGGCCCTCAACAAGCCGATTGCGCAAAAGGAACGTCGATTGCTCCACAGGGTCCTCGAGCCCTTCACCACATATGTCGAAGAAGTGCCGAACGAGGAGCAACTCCTTGTTTACGCCACCTACCCCGATGTCCGCGGCCGGCCCGCCCTCCTCCTCAGGCGGAAATTCCCGCAGGGCGTTTTGCCCAAGGCGCTCCGCGCCATCCAGTGGGGGATGCTGGGCCAGCTCACCATCGGCCTGGCCTCTTTGTTCGCGACGATCCTGCTGCTTCGGATAATCCTTATGCGACCGCTGGCCAAGCTGATCGCGCACGCTACAGCCATCCGAGAGACCCAGGACCTGTCCGCCCGGCTGCGGCTCAAGCATGACGACGAGATCGGCGTGCTCTCGGGCGCCTTCGACGCCATGGTGGAACAGATCGAGCGGGACCGGGAAAACCGCGTGCGGGCCGAGGAGGCCCTGCGCGAGAGCGAAGAGCGCTATGCGCTCGCTGTGAGGGGCGCGAACGACGGGCTGTACGACTGGAATTTGAGGACAAACGAAGTCTATTTCTCGCCGCGTTGGAAATCCATGCTCGGCTACGCCGAAGATGAGATCGGCAATGCCCCGGATAATTGGTTCAATCTGATCCATCCGGAGGACCTCGATCAGGTCAAAGCGAATCTCGAGACCCACTTGAAAGCCCAGTCGGAGCACTTCGAAAGCGAGCATCGCACCCGCCACAAGGACAATACCTACCTTTGGATGCTGTGCCGCGCCGTGGCTGTACGCGACGAAAACGACGGACCAACCCGCATAGCCGGGTCCCAGACCGACGTTACGGAACGCAAACGGGCCGAAGAGCAGCTTGCCCATGATGCGTTCCACGACTCGCTGACCCAGCTACCGAACCGCGCTCTATTCCTCGACCGCCTCGAACAGGCCATTCGGCACGCCAAGCGCTATCCCCACTACCAGTTTGCGGTCCTCTTCCTCGACCTCGACCGCTTCAAGGTAGTCAACGACAGCCTCGGACACGCCGTCGGCGACCAACTCCTGCACGCATTCGCGCGCACACTCGAGGCCTGCCTGCGCGAAGACGCCGGCGTCGACCGCGAGGCCGATACCATCGCGCGGTTCGGCAGCGACGAGTTCGTGGTGCTGCTCAACGACATCACGGATATTTCCGATGCAATTCGCGTGGCCGACCGCATCAAGACGGTTCTTGAAATACCGTTCCGCATCGGTGATCACGAGGTCTTTACATCGGCCAGTACCGGGATCGCCCTGAGCGCCACCGGCTACGAGCAGCCGGGGGAGTTCCTGCGCAATGCCGACACCGCCATGTATCGCGCCAAAGCAAAGGGCAAAGCACGCCATGAGGTATTCGACATTGCCATGCACACCCAGGCTGTTGCCCGGCTGCAGGTCGAGACCGACCTCCGCAACGCTCTCGAGCGCCAGGAGCTTGTGGCCTATTACCAGCCCATCGTGGACCTCGAGAAGGGCACGATCCATGCATTCGAGGCACTCGTGCGCTGGCGCCATCCCGAGCGCGGCCTGGTCTCCCCCGCCGAGTTTATCCCCATCGCCGAGGAAACGGGACTGATCATTCCCATCGGCCACCGGGTGCTCGTCAATGCCTGCCGGCAGGTCCGTGCCTGGCACGATCAGATACCCACGGCATCCACCGTGCTCGTGAGCGTCAACCTTTCCACGAAGCAGTTTCAACAGGCGGACCTGGTCGAGTCCGTCGCGGGCGTGCTGACGGAAACCGGTCTCGAACCCTCGTTCCTGAAACTCGAGATCACCGAAAGCGCGATCATGGAGAACGTCGAGGAGGTCAATAACACCCTAATCAGGCTCCGGGACATGGGCATCATGCTGTCCCTGGACGATTTCGGCACCGGCTACTGTTCGCTCAGTTATCTCCACCGCTTTCCGATGAGCGTGCTCAAGATCGACCAGTCGTTCGTCAAAGACTTGCACCTCAAGATCGAAAACTGGCAGATTGTGCACACCATCGCGATCCTCGCCAAGAACCTCGAAATGGATGTTATCGCCGAAGGGATCGAGACCAAAGAACAGCTCGACAAGCTCAAAGAGCTCCATTGCCAATACGGCCAGGGCTACTACTTTTCAAAACCACTGCCACCCGAAGAAGCCACCGAGCTGCTCACCCAAAACGCCTCATGGTAGCATCTACGCATTTCTCAGTTTCTCTGCCGCGCCCTGTCAGAGCCCATGAGGGGCATGCGTGGCACCCTCAAACTCGTTTGAGGGTGTAAGCTCCATAGTCGCAACACCTTAAGACACCCTCAAGCTAGCGCTTGAGGGTGCCACGAGCCCTCCAGCCCACTAAGGATTCGAGCTGCTCTCCTCAGTTCCGCGTTGAATTGCTTCGCCAAACCCGGAACGTCTGCATTATAATCCGCCTTATTGCGCCACGTCCATATACTCTGCCCAGTCAAAACTCATGCATATTCCAAGCAGACTACGAACTTGCCCTTAGCACTGCGCTTGGCCTCGAGCCAACCAGGTGTCACGGAAGGCCTCATACCTCTGTTCCGCCTCATCGGGGTCAAGTCTGGTCACGAGAAATCACACCTGGTAATCCCTCTCCTGCAGAGCATCGGGGTCGTCGAGAACCTCCAGGCATAGCAGGGCGTCTGGGAAAAAGCCCCTCAGGCGAAAAATGGCCGATTCCACTAAAGGGACCATATCTGAATGCCGTTCAAGGAATCGGCGCACACGTTCAGGCTCACGCCAGTCAAACTGCGTGCTTATCCACTGAGTCTCAGCAATGGGCATGGTTCCGTCCTGTCATTGGAAGCCTAACGAAGTTTGCCCGGCATCACTCCGTACGGCGGCGTTGTAACCCAAATCGGCCACGGAATGCAACTTCGTTCGCCGTCGCTACGAGCGGCGATTGAATTTGTGGCGTTATTTGTGTCAACCTGTACTAAAGAACACGTCTGACGTCTGAAGAGTGGATTGCGCCATGAAACGCCTACTTTTCCCTGTAGCTGTCCTCGCGTGCCTGCCGCTTGCGGGGTGCCCGCCGCTCCAAACCGGGCAGCGGACCTTCGGCGGCACGGATGAGGACGACGCCTATTCCGTACAGGAGACGTCCGACGGCGGCTACATCCTGGCAGGCTACACCAGCTCTTTCGGCGCAGGCGGGGAGGACATGTACCTCGTGAAGACGGACGCCGACGGCAAGGATCTGTGGTCCAGGACCTTCGGCGGCACGGACGGGGACAAGGCCTTCTCCGTACAGGAGACGTCCGACGGCGGCTACATCCTGGCGGGCTACTATACCCGCTCTTCCGGCGCAGGCGACTGGGACATGTACCTTGTGAAGACAGACGCGAACGGCTGGAAGCTGTGGTCCAGGACCTTCGGCGGCACGGCTTCGGATTACGGCTGTTCCGTACAGGAGACGTCCGACGGCGGGTACATCCTGGCGGGCTGGACCTGGTCTTTCGGCGCAGGCGACGCGGACATGTACCTCGTCAAGACGAACGCGAACGGCCGCAAGCTGTGGTCCAGGACCTTCGGCGGCACGCTTTTGGACTCCGCCTTGTCCGTACAGGAGACGTCCGACGGCGGGTACATCCTGGCAGGCTTCACTGACTCTTTCGGCGCAGGCTGGTACGACATGTACCTCGTGAAGACGGACGCGGACGGGAATGAGCTGTGGTCCAGGACCTTCGGCGGCACGGATTCGGACTACGCCGTGTCCGTACAGAAGACGTCCGATGGTGGCTACATTCTGGCGGGCCACACCTACTCTTTCGGCGCAGGCTCCGGTGACATGTACCTCGTGAAGACAGGCGCGAACGGGAACGAACTGTGGTCCAGGACCTTCGGCGGCACGGATTTCGACTGGGCCGAGTCCGTTCAGCAGACGTCCGACGGCGGCTACATCCTGGCGGGCTCCACCTACTCTTTCGGCGCAGGCTCCACGGACATGTACCTCGTGAAAACGGACGCAAACGGCGGCGAACTGTGGTCCAGGACCTTCGGCGGCACGGATGGAGACGGGGCCCGGTCCGTGCAGGAGACGTCCGGCGGCGGCTACATCATCGCAGGTGCGACTTGGTCGTATGGCGCAGGCGACTACGACATGTACCTCGTGAAGACGGACGCGAACGGGAACTGCAACCTGGACATCAAGAACCCGAAGAGCCAGGACGCCCTGGAACACAAGCCGCCAGAGGAATTGGTGGCGAGCACCATGGAGAAGGAGAAGCGGATAATCGAGTTGATGGAAGAAGTCCGGACTGGATTGCAACTTTGACCAAGACAATGGGAGAACACCAAATGTCAGCACTTGTGGCTTCAACTCAATACGGCGACAATCGAGGAACCGCCTCGGTAACGTGGCATGAGGGACCTGGACTTGAAAGGTTTGCGGAAGCTATCGGCGTTCCTGACGATTACGTCCCAATCGGCTTACGTATCAAACGCTTCTTTGTTGTGAACAGGACAGACCCGATAGAGGACGAGCGGGAGACGGCCAGCGTATTCGTGGAATTACTCACACTCTCAAAAGAAGACTTGGGAGCGCAATCGATACCGGACTACTTCCAGTCGCAGGAACCTGATGACATCTGCGTCAAGCGCTTCTCGAAGCAATTCAACAACATAGATTCCGTGTTGGACTGGTTCAAGGAGATTGACATTGTCTTGCTGACTCATCGCCTGGCGGAGATGGAACTCTCCGGCGTACGCGTTGAAAATGTGCCATTGGGCGAGACTGGGTGAAACGGAAAAAGGCGATGGGGTCAGGTTTCTGGATGCCAAAGGCACAACGCAGGGTATTCTGACTATTCTGGGGACAGACTATTCTGGGGACAGTATACTTAATTCAGTCGTTCTTGGTCTTTGGTCCTAATACACAGGAAGAAACCTTTTTTTTGACAAGGATTCACAAGATTGACAGGATGAAAGCAGAGAAATCTTGCGAATCTTGTAAATCCTGTCTAAAACCCGTCCGCTTCCCCTACGCACCTTTCAGCCGCTGCACCAGCTTGGCGATCCACAGGTCGATGTATTCCTCGCCCAGTTCGCGCAAGACGTCGACGCCGTGCGTGCGGCCGAACTCGATGGCGGTTTCCCGGGCCAGGCGCCGTGCACGCCGCCTCTCTTCCTCGGTGAGCCGCCCGTCCGCGCGGGCCTCTTTGATCTCGTGCACGTAGGTGCGATACGTCTGCTCGACGCCCGCCTCGAGGGCGCGTAACGCCCTGCCAAAGCGCCGCCGCCGCAAGCGGCTGAACCAGTCGCTCGACTTGAAAAATGCCCATAGTCCGCCCAACACCGTGCCCAAAAGCGTCAGCGCCGATTCCGAACTCAGCACATTCGTTAAACACATGTTCTCATCCTCCTTTTCACGTGTCTTACCTACTTTCTTTTTAGGGAAAAAGAAAGTAGGCAAAGAAAAACCAACGACCCTACCGCCCGACGTCACGGTTGTCCGCGTGCACGTGCCCGTCGCGATAGTCGTCCTTTACCCAATCAAAATAGCGGCGACAGGCCGCGCCCACGGTTTTCTGGGGAACCCGGCGGCGGGTACCGGCAGCCATGGCGATCAAATCCACCGCGATCCCGCCAAACTCGGCGAGGTGTTTCGACCGCCGCGACACCAGTCCGCCCTCGTCCGTCCAACCCAGCCGCGCCGCCAACCGCTCGAGGTCCTTTTGGGTCCGAACCGCATCAGTGATAATGACCCAGACCTCTTCCCCAGCCATGGCGCCCAGGTCCCGCCGAACGCGCTCGAGCGCCTCCAACGTCGACGCATGCACCATCGCCAGCCCGTCGCGATTTTCAAACTCACGGAGTCGGAAATGCGTGAGCCGTTCGCCATCCACCTCCGCAACCAACGGGATGGCGTTCCGCCCTTTAGAGAAACTGCCGCGCATCGGTGATATACCCATTTGTGCCGTCGTCTTCGTCTTTGATGGATGTCATACCCACGCGAAGATACAGTTCCGCCAGCGCAATGCAATCCTCGTCAGGCGCCGGCGCCTCCGGCGACGCCGCTTCCGTGCCCGTCTTGATCCCCACGTCCCACGTGGCCAATCGGGCTTGCACCAAATCGATCCGCGGCTGGGATGTCGGCGGCGTCACATCAGCCGTTTCCGTGGTCGTGTCGAGCTTGTACGGAAACTGTGCAATGAAGGCGTAGCCCGGCTTCACTTCCACCGAGAGCCCCGGCGACGACGTGGCCACCGTCTCGAGGTCGTGGTCTGTGGCGCCGCGAACGACCCCGCTGCCACCGCCCCAGGCCTGGTTCAGCAGGAAATGAACCAGCTCGATAGCCGCCTCCATCCGGTCGTCCCACACGTTCAGTTTCGACGAAGTCACGGGGCGCTCTTCAAACGCCCAGGTCGTTTTCGTGTATCCATATCCCTTAACCGCCATTGCCCTACTCCCTACTCCCCAAAGAAGCCTTCGGCCGCAACCGACCGTTCTCAGTCCAGGTGATATCCCATATCCAGGCCAACCTTGTCGTCGTCAAGCCGGAACTGGTACAGGATGTGCTCGCCCGGCTGGCTCCGCACGATAAAACGCAACGGGTTGTCCACAGACCGCAAGGGCGACGTGAACCGAATGCGCGTTCTGACATGATTGCCCGAGAACCTGTGCGTTACCTGGCAGACCCGCCCAACCAACTTGCCGGAAAACAAGTCGCCCCATTCCCCACTGACTTCTCGATCGAGCCGCCGCAGCGGCACATCGCGCAGTTCTACTATGTCGCCGACGCGAATCTTGCTATTGCCCCGAAAGAACACCACAGTGCCGCAAGGCTCCGGATACGCCACGTCCTTCAACAGCCCCGCCACCAGTTTATCGGCGTCTTCTTCCTGCACGAGCGAGAAGTAATCGAAGTGCCGCGCACACGCGCCGAACTCCGCAACACTGGCATCACACGTGTACGTCTTGTTCAGGGACCCCAGCAACGGGTTTCCGCCGAAGTAGATGATATTACCCAGCGTCCGAGAATCGGACCCCAGCGTCACCCCGACACGCAACGGGTCGAAAAACACCACGTGGTCCGGCTGTGCCACTTTTCGGAATCGAATCGCCAGGTCCGGACAGGCCGACCAGACATACCCGCCGGCCGCGTAAGCCAGCGCCGTCAGGACCTCAAAGATCCCCCCGCTCGCATCTACGCGCACCAGCACTTCATCGGCAACCGCCACCGAGTCCGCGTGCGCACCCACGTACGAGAAAAAGTCCTTCAATTCCAGTTCGGGCACGAGGTACTTGCCATCGGCGTACAGGTAGACATCCGCATGACCCTGCTCGACAAGCCCCGCGTTGAAACACTTCCCGCCCCCGTATATGAGCCCAAGGTACCGCCCGTATGCATCGACACGGTCGTCGTACTCCCCCGAAACGTTCTGGTGCGGGTTCAGCTCGATGAAGTCGATGCCCTCCGTATCGATGAAATTCTGGAGCGCCGCCTTAGCCGCGTTGGCCCGTACCCCGTACCCGCTGGCCGCATACTCCGCATCGGTCCAGTCCGCAACCTCCGGGTGCCGCTTGATCGCATGGGAATTGCGGGTCGTCTCCTCGCAGTCGATCAGCATCATTCGCAGGTCAGGCCACTCTTCACCATCCACCACCAGCCCCGCCACGGTATCCCCATCCTTCGCGTAGGCCCCGCTCAAGTTCATCCGGTTGCTGCCAATCCACTGGCCCGAAGAAATACCACCCACCTCCAGTTCATTCGCATCGGTCTTGCGGGCCAGAAACTTCTCATACTCCCGTTGCGCCCCATCCGGGTAGGACTCGTGCGCCACCAGGTAATGGACCTGCCCCGGCGCACTGTTGATCGCGTGTTTGACCATCGCATCAATACGCCGGTTCTTATAAGGCCAGGACACCCAGTTGTTGCCATCGCACGCCGCCCGTTTCGCCTCAACCTCGATCACCTCGTGAAACGACACGTACTGGTCGAGAATCAGTTTCCGCATATCGCCCCAGCTCGGTTCGAGCCGCGTTACATACGCGTCGCAGAACACCTCTCCATCAACAATCGCACGAATGCGGTAGACATGGCCCAGGTCCATCACGCCCTGAGGCAGCATGCCCCGGACCCAGTCAGCCTGGTCCGGCGCGGTGCGCGTAACATCGAGCAGCGGCGCCTCATAATACGTCGCGATCCGCCGGCCCCACGTATCGTATATCTCAATTTGATAGTCCACCCCGGACACCTTTGCCGTTTAGACCCCAAGTCCCCGTGCTCGTCCTCGTGCTCGTTCCCCGTGCACGTCCTCGTTCCCCGTGCTCGTGCTCGTCCTCGTCCTCGTTTTTCGTATTTCGAGCACGAGTACGAGCACGTTGCTGACAATGGAGATTTTGGAGATAGGGAGACAAACTCCTTTTCTCCGATCGAAACATCTCCTCATCTCCCTAATCTCCATATCCCCTTTTCTTACACGTATTTATGAAAAACGTTCCCAGAACATCGTCGTAAGTTTCGAACATGTCACGGAATAAGACCCTAATACCACCGATCACGGAACGCGACCGTGACCGACGCCGTGTGCGAACTCGACGCATCGTCCTCATAGGTCAACGTGGTCCCTTCCGGGGACAGTTTCGGAAACACGCCCGACACGTACGGCATCACATCGTCACCCTCGAGTGTCACCACGCCGTCGCCACCGTCGAACACCAGCGTCTCGCCATCGGCCACCGTGCCGCAGTAGCAAATCGTCCGCGTGCCATCAGAGAACGAAGGATTCACTATGCTGCCAACCGCCACGAGCGTGATTTTGGACGCCGCGGCCACGGTCCCCTCAGAGGCCAACTCCTTGGTATCCCCCGACTCGGTTACCGTCCAGTCCTCGGAGGTCACCGTGCTCGATTCCTCGAAAGGGTCCTCCGCCGCGAGTTTCAAAACAAACGAGCCCACCAGGGAATCCCGAGCAACTTCCCGCGAAAACTCCTGACGCCGGACCAGCAGCCGCCGGCCCGCCCGAAGCGACAGTTCCGCCTCGCACGCCTCCTCCGGCGCGGCCGCCAGGATGGCGTCCAGGCGCGCTTCAATATCGGACACCGCATGCTCGCCTACGATGACGCCCGTGATCTCGATCACCCGCGCGTCGCACCCGCCGATTTCCGCGTGCTTCTCGCGAACCGTCGTGTGCGCTTCATCAAACGTTACGTCGCCCAGCGCAATCGCCACCGCTCATTCCTCCCCCAGCACCACCGTCGACGCCGTCACGCCCGCGACGGCCCGCGCGGGATACGCCGCAAGGTACGGCGCCAGGACGTACCAAGCCTGATCCTCGGTCAGCGAAGCGACCCCCATCAGCGAGGCAAATCGCTTACCCTCTTCGACTCGCTGGCGCCCAATGGTTCCACGCTTCTGTTCGAACGCGTCCTTCGACGCCAGAGACCGGAACAGGTGTGCACCGGCCAGTAATGTTTCACCCAGCACCAGCGCATCCTCCGGCTCCTCCGTGTCGTATTCCGGGTCGAGGAAGCGCAGCACTTCCACATGCGCGTCGTCAATACTCTGTGTGACCAACCCGCTCGGCACCAAGGTGGTATCGTTCAACTGAAACTTCAGCCGCACCTCGGATTCAGTCGTGAAATTCGCCATAACTCGCAGTCCTTTCCGCGCTCAACGGGTAGCATATCCAGTAAGCGTCCAGTCATCAGTTATCAGCTATCAGCAGCCGTGTGGCTGAAGCTGACAACTGACAACTGACGACCGAACGCTTACCACTTTCTTAAGACCAGTCGCTCTGGACCACTACGCGCGCCTTGTCATAGATCACCGCGAAGTCCGTCACAACTGTCAGGTACGTCCGGTCCCACTGCTGATTGATCAGCTTGTCGCTCTCGACCAACAGGTCCTGTTCCGTCAGCTTCTCGACCGCGTACCCCGCATCGAGGATGGTCAGCTTGTTCGCCGGCTGGTCCGCCAACGGCACCAGATTCGTCCCCAGCGGACTCGGCAGATTACCGGTCTTCGCGAAATCGAACAAGGCCGAGTCCTTGAACTCGGCCATGCCCAGGATCGTCTTACACAAACTGGCATCCGCCAGCATATGCGTCGGCGTGAAGTAATGCTCCAGCGTCAACTTCATGAACCCGTTCACGATATCGCTGTAGACCCACGCGTCCGATGTCGCCGTGTTGACCGTGGTCGCCGCGGTCTCACTGCCCGACGAATCCCCGCTCACGAGCACCGTCGCCAGGCGCGCATCCAGGTTCCGCCCAAGCCGCTCACCAATGCGTTGCAGGTGTACCCGCAACATCTCGACCGACATCCGGCGAATCACCTCGTACGACGCAATCACGCCCCGGCCCTTCTTGTCCAGCTTCACTACCCGGTCGCCATACGTGATCTCCGACTCTGGAATCACTGCGCCTTCGGCAACACCGCGCAGCTCCTCCTCCGCCTCCATTTCACTCACGTACGGCACATCGTACGCCGTCCCTTCAATGTGCTCGTCGCGGATGATCAAGTCCGGATACACCGGCTTACGCTTCATCCCAACGACCACGGCATCACGTACGATCTCCGGAAACAGCCACTTCGCGTTCGGGTCCGACTGGAAAAACCGGTCCACCGTGATCCGGCTGAGGTCCACGCCGAACTCCTGCGCGCAATAGTCCTGAATGTTTGTGTTCAGCGCGCGAAAAAACTGCCCATGGGTCAGGGCCAAAGACTGCAATGTGTCGTACAGTTCCCGCCCGCGTACCTGGTGCAATTGATCCGCATCCTGACTCAAGAAACTCACGCGCTCCTTTACCAAACTATCTTGATACGCCATGTTCCGTTCATCCTCCTATAGCAACACGTGGACCAGCTTGTCCGTCGCGTTGACCTTTACATTGATCCCTACACCATTGCCCGACGCCGGGGGCTTCACTTCCCCATTGGTCGCCGAGGCCAGAATACCCGCCGTGCCGTCCACGGTAGGCGCCGTCTCGCCCGAATACGTGAAGATGCAGATACCCCGCACCTTTACCGGGAGCGCCGCACCATTTTCCGTCGTGCTCGCCAGCGCCTGACCGAAGACCACGTCCTCGGCGTCCGTGTCGTTGCTCACGATATACCCGCCCGTAAGCTTCACCGCGTCGCCCTTGGCAATGTCTATCGTCCCCGACGCTGGTGACTGGCACGTAATCACCAGCTCAGTCACCGAACCACCAACATCTCCGTACGCCATCTCTTATCTCCTCTCATATTGAAGGCGTTTACCCTTCACACTTTACACTTCACACTTCTCGTACTATCGCCATCGCCGCGTCCGCGCGTTCCGTTACCGCCTCATCCGGCAGCCGTTCCGGACGCGCTGGACGCCCCTGCAGCCGTCATCGCCCGCCGC
>CAYRLQ010000073.1:9434-16008 GCA_964425145.1 uncultured Nitrospiraceae bacterium | reverse complement strand
GCGACGGCCGCCTGGATGAAGGTGAAGACGAGAACGGCGACGGCGCGCTTACCCGGCGCATCGTGCGCATTCAAGACGGCGAGGAGCGGCCGGTGGGGGCCGCGAACGACTTGAGTTTCGCCCAATTTGAACTGGACGCGTCAGGGAGTATGTTGACCGTCAGATTGACTTCCACCAAGCGCTTCACTGCCGGTGGTGGAGTCCGCAGCGCAGAATCAACTATCTCGAGCCGGATTCAAATTCTGAATTAACGGCTTGGAAATGGAGGAGCCCGCTATGTATAGGCAGCGTAAGAACCAAGAGGGAATGGCGTTGTTGCTGGCCTTTATGGCGATTATGGTGATCCTAAGCGCGGTGGTCGTCGTGATGGGCCTCGTGGAGTCCGCCAAGAAGAATACGGACGCCGCCGTGAGGGACGTTATCGTTGACGAGGCGTGCAAGGCGGGCATCGACATAGGCATCGAGAACCTCTGGCACCAATATATTGTGAACAGCGGAAATACCACGGGGAACCTGGCGTCCTATCGGTATTTCGTCGACAATGTCTTTGTCATTCCGAACAACGAAGATTTGAACGGTAATGGCCGCCGAGACGGGGACGAACGCGACCTGAACGGGGACGGGCTCTTCGATATCGCTGACCCGCTGGTGATCTATGATCCATCTGATGATTCCGATGACCTCGAGCTTGCTGAAGGGGCCGCGAGCGTCTCGGGGTTGATAATTGCCCGCACCGATGACCCTACGGGGTCGACATTCACGGTGAGTTCCACGGGAAAAGTCGGCGAACATACGCGGACCGTTACGCAAACGGTTCGAATTTCCGGAACGCCGTTTGCCGGGTACCAGTACGCGGTTCTGGCCAACAACATGAATTGCATTCTATGCCACGCCGAGTTCCGGGCCCTGGACCTCGAATATAACGCCGATGCGGACCTTTACGGAACCTTCGACCGCGTCAAGATTGCCACGCTTCAGTCGCTCTTATTCCGCATCGGTGGTGCAGACTCCTGTATTGCAGGGACGGTGTACAGCCGCGGCACGGTGAAGAATGAGAAGGGCAACCAGGTCAGCGCCAGTGGGCTGGCACAATCCTCGTTTAAGGGGTATGAGTTTAGCCAAACAAACGGGAAGATTTTCCAAAACCAGTCTACAGGTGACATGCAGACAAGGGCTTTGCTGAATGCGGAACTGAACGAGGACGGTCTGTTCGAGCAATTTGCCAATCTCTATCAGAACTACCCGACCGACCAGATGCAGATGACCGATGGCGCCCTTCCTACCACCTTCCCGGCCCCTTTCCCCGACGACGACGAGGATCGCTACGTAGACGCTGACGAGTTTGCGAAGATCGCCAATGTCCTCGAGGGCTCGATTAGCGGCGGTGTCGCTTATGGGGTGCCGGAGGGGGAACTCTATGTAGAAAATGCGCTTCCCAGTTCGTCTAACGGGGCCTCAGGGAGTCTGTCGACTACGGGTCGGTATGATGGCAATCTGATCCTTGTGGGCACTGAGGCCGATCCAATTGTTCTTGACGGCGATGTGTCCGTCAATGGCGATCTGGTTATCAAAGGAAAGGTTAAAGGGAGGGGTCAGGTCTTCGTTCGCGGGAATTCGTATATCGTGGGTGATGTAACCAATGCGGACGGCCCTGGTGGATTTGGAGTAGCAGCCGATGGCACGGAGAATTGTATGGCGCTGGTGACTGGCGGCAGTGTCTTAATGGGTGATTATCTCACAATTCGCGGTAAGAACCACACGAGGGACACGTCATCAAAGTACCCGGATAAGAGGTATAGCATCCAGACCCGCGTAGAGCACCAAAGCTCGAATGTAACGAAAAGCGGTGAAACGCAAACCCTGCAATATGGCTATTTTGACCCAGGCGCGGTGGACGCGGGAGAAATTCAAACCACCATGCTGGATGAGGATGGCAACGAGGTCCCCCGAACGGGCCAGCAGTTCAGCTTTACGCAGTCCGAGCTTATGCTCTTCAACAACCTCGAGTTGGAGAAGGCGGTTGAAGACCCGAACTATCGTCCGCGGTTTTACGCCATGCGCGACAGCCAACCCAATAACCTTTACACCTACCATCAAGGCTCGGATGAGCACTCGGTGCGCTATGACGAATCGGGCGGCGGTGTCCAACTGCTGAGCGATTACATGATTGATAACGGCATTTCCCTCGATATCTTGAACAATGCCGCGTTTCACTACATGAACCCGAGTGCGGGTTGGATTAGCGAAGACAGCCTGAGGCACATCTGGTGGAACGACGAGCAGGCACGCTCACGTGGGGATTCGTTCAAGTTTGACGGGCTTATGTACAGCAATAACGCGATATTCGCCATTACCCGGAGCTACGTGCGACATGGTTCCAACACGGAGGGGAAGATGCGTATGCGCGGCGCCATGGTCTGCCCGGATGTCGGTGTTCTTGCTGCCGGGTCCGATGGACAAGGTGACGAGAGCTTTACGTTACTCTACGACCGGCGTGTGCAGAAGTTCTGGGCGCCGGAGGATACGACGCAGGTTGCCTTCCGGCGGCTGGTGTACCTGCCCACGCAGGCCAACACGTGAATCTAACTAGGAGTTGCGCTGAATGGTGAGAAAATGGGCGAGCCTGCTTCTGGGCGTGGCGTTAATCACGGGCCATGCCTCAGCCGACACGGTCCATATGAAGAACGGCGTCCGTATGGCCGGCATCGTCAAGAGCCAGAGTACAGGACAGGTGACGGTTCAGATAGGTAGTAGTGAGGTAGTCCTTCGGACCTCCGAGATCGCTCGTATCGAGAAGAACGACAGGACCGGAGCATTCGATCGCGAAAAGGCACAAGCGGCTGCTCTGGAACGGAGCCGGGAGGTGACCAAGCTCACCGGGTTGAGGGCCCCGGAACGTATTGAGGTGAGACAGACGATGTCGCTTCTCCTATCGGCCGACCCGCTCGTGAATGTAAAAGCGCGGCGTAAGCTGGTCGCAATGGGCAAGGAAGTAGACCTGTTCCGGTACTTTGAACATTCCTTGCCCACCCTGTTGCCTCGTTACGTGCCTGGTGTATTGGAGGTCCTCGTTGAACTTGATCCGAAGCGGGCGAGACCTCTTCTGTGGAAGCAGAGCACGAACGTCGATGCCGCCTGCAGGGCCAAGGCGCTTGAATTGATGGGCAAGGTCCAAGACTACGACAGCATCCCCTTACTCATGAGGGGGCTCGTTGACCACGCACCGGAAGTGCGCATTGCGGCCTCATCCGCTCTGGGCGCCTTGAGAGTCAAAGAAGCCACGCCTGTATTGATGGAAAACCTGAAGATGTTCGACATAAAAATCCGCAATGCCGGTCGCCTGGCCCTGCAAACAATTTGGAGTACACCGGACAAACAGGTCGATCTCCACTCCATGGCGGAGTGGGAAGCGTTCTGGTCGGCGCAATCATCTTCACTAACCTCGCCCTATAACGTATCGGCTCTCGAGCCTTTGGTCCCGCCGGGCGTCGCATTCGAAGATGAGTGACCCGTTCTGCCGTGCTGTGTTGGCACGACAACGTTAGAAATCCTGCCGCACCCATTTCCTGTCAAGTGGTTTCGGGGATCAATTCCTGGCCGCTCAGGTTCTCGACGGTTACGCTATACCCGCCGGGCACGCTGACGCGGTAGCGAATCCGTTCCCCGGCCCTTTTCCACCGCAGCGCCACCGGGCCGTCCGGCGTGGGGATCGTGCCTTCGCAGTGCTCCAGTCTCAGGTCGGCAAAGCGCAGGTGTACCGCCTTGCCCACGGCATCGACGCGATACAGACCGAGGACGTCGCGGTAGAGGGTATGCACGATGTGCGAGGCAAAGCCGTGGTTACAGCTCGCGTGCGAATGGACATTCTCCCACAACGTGCCTGTCCGCTCGGCCATGTACAGTAGAAAAGCGATGGACTCGTCGAGTATTTGTTGACACAGGCCGTGCCGCGAGAGGAGCTCGACGCGCAGCATGTTGCCCACGAACGAATTGGCCATGCACACCTCGGGATATGCGTGGGTTTCGCTACGCTGTGGGCCGAAGGCATCGCGCAACACGCGCCAGAGTTCCGCGTGCGACTGAGGCGTGGCCACATCGAAGAAGAACGCGAAGTACTGGCACACCTCGCTGCGGTTGTTCGTCACCTCGAGGCGGCCCTCCTTGCGCACGGCGTTGTCGACGAAGAACTCGCCGTTGAACGACTGTTTGCGAATCTGTTCGCGAACCCCTTCGGCTTGGGCACAGAGCGCTTCGATGTCGTACATTCGCCCCGCCGCGGCCAGCGCCGCGGCATAGAGCATATTTGACGGGTAGTTTACGTCCTGGACGAACCGGTTCGCATCGGACCATTCAACAAAGACCCACCCCTCGAGTTTCTCGAGCAGGCCATCTTCATTCTGAAACGGCTTAAAATACTCAAACAGGTCCAGCACCTTCGCCTTGAGCGCCGCGACTGTTTCGCGGTCGCCGCTGCGCGCCGCGTACTCCTCGAGCTGGACCACAAACCACAGCGCCCAGTTTGGAATGAAGTTGCCGTCGTAGTGGTCCGCTGGGTAGCACATGGGCAGCATACCCTTGGGCAGATGTGCAAACTCCTCCGGCAACAGGAAGTTTTCGAAGAAATTTTGCTCGACCCGTGTGTCGCCCGAGAGGTCCAACGCGACGCGCGCCGTGAAAAAGCTGTCGCACAACCAGCCGGCCCGCTCACGCGATGGGCAGTCCATGAAAATATCCGTGGCGTTCTGGCAAAACGTCTCGACACCCGCCGCGAAGAGCCGGTTGAGGCGGCCGTCGCTGGCGGCAAATTCGGCCTGGCGCACGGCGGGGTTCTTGTACTCGCGCAGGTAGACATGTTCCACCTCACAGTCGCCTTCCAGCGCGATGAGTTTTAGATACCGCAACGTGTACGGCTCAATGGTCTCGAAGGCGAACGTGCCAGGCGGCATCTCCAAGGGCACGATGTTCACACAACCGAGCCGTCTGGAATTGACGTCCCCATCGCTCAGGATTTCGTCAAAGGTGAACAAGAGCCGCGTGGACTTGCGGCAGTTGACTGTGGCCCCAATGAAACCGGTGCGGTTAACGCTGAAATCGAGGATATGAAAGTCATTATCTGAGAGCGCCAGTGTCCCGCCACCTTCCATGGGGTGCTCGACGTCCGCACGGGAAGCGGTATTGTAATATCGGAGCATTGTCGACGGGATCACATCAAGTTCCTTTTCCGGATAGCCTTTGAGTTGCGGGCCGATGCCCGTCAGCGACCGGTCTTTCCGAGTCCGTCCGACGCGTTCCCGCCGCACCATCGTGCCGGATGAAACGTGCTTGCTGGGCGGGCACACGGCGAACTCCGGATACGGCACGCGACGGTGCAGCAGCCGCTTCTCGGGGAGCGTCGCGCACGCCACTGGCTCAAACGCCGCCGCGTGGTCCTTGCGCCAGGCATCGTAATCCGGATACAGCTGGTACACTTCCACAAAGGGCCGCTGAAAACTATATCGTTGGACCTTTTGCACTCGCTCGGGCAGTATGCTCGCCACGAATGGCGCCTCAGCGTTGCCCGTGGCCGCAAGCAGGGTGTCTCCGGCAAGGACCTCCGCCTGGAGAAACGACGCCTGGTTCAGCAAATAATAGCTGTTGACGTTGTATCCCGCGACTTCGACGGCCACCACATTCGTGCCCGGAACAAGCTGCCCGGTGATGTCCCACTCGTCCACCCGGTAGTAGCCATGCGGCCCGCGCGCGGGACCATGGCCGCAAAACGCGCCGTTCACGAACGCCCGGTAGATGGTCGAGGCCGCGATGCGCAGCCTCACTGGCCCCTGTTCCGGGGCATTCACCACGGCGCGGAACCTTACGCTGAGGTTCATCTCCCGCTCGCGTCCATCGGGCCACACTGGCTTGGCGGCCTGAAACCCCACTGGCGCCGCGGCACCGTCAGACGCCATGGAAAAGCTGATGAACGAAAAAAACAGCAACACCTTGTTCATGGCTTGTCTCCTCATGGTTACGCTGCGTGAGCTTGCGGCAACGGCGTGATTCGCAAGGATACCCCGGCCCCTGCCAAATTACAATACCTGTCCAGTGCGTCCTGCATGCTGCGGTGCTATAATCCGGTCCAGAGGGTTTCAGGGACATCCATGATAAGTGGACGCCAAGGCAAAGCAGGAGGTTTGCCTCCCACCGGCGCGGTGATCCCTTCACGATCACGATTCATACTTCTCTGTCCCACTTCCCACAATACCCTCCACATTATAGGCGCGGTTGTTGCACTCGTCGGGCGCCTGGAAATGGCAGAATGGGTTGCGAAACGAATGGTGTTTGGTTGACGCACATCGCATTTTGCGCATAAAGCGCGTTGTAAACATGTAGCTGCCCCTAGATTCGCCGCGTGGGCCATCTATAGAGCTAATCGTGGCTTAAGTAGCTGACTGTGTCCACCGTTGTCGGCGCTCTTCGCGATGCCTGGGGGTTTTGGGGGGGTTTTGGGGACAGACTACGAAATAGCGTGTGAAGCCCGGTGTTCCTCACCCTCAAACGAGTTTGAGGGTGCCACCCTGGCCTCGCGTCCCGCGTC
>CAYRLQ010000073.1:0-9424 GCA_964425145.1 uncultured Nitrospiraceae bacterium | reverse complement strand
GAGGGTGCCACGTGCCGGCTTCGGGTGCCACGTGCCGGCTTCGGGTGCCACGTGCCGGCTTCAGGGTGCCACGCCCAAATGAGTTCAGGTCCGGCACCCTGCTTGGGCCCTGTCTGTAAGCGTATCCTTACCTCAGTTGGCGTGTAATAGGATAAGAGGTGCACTGATAGCTGACGGGCCGATAGTCGAGCGCTGGCAGCCCCTACTGATACTTCGCGAGTTCTGATTCGAGTAGGTGTTTGAAGGCCTCGTACTCGTCCTCGGTCAGGGGCTCGGGGGGCTTTTTCGCGTAGGCGTTGCTGTCCATGGACCGCCGGTAGGGGTGTACTGGGAGGCCTTTCTCGGTCAGGTACCGCTTGAAAAACTCGACTGCGTTTTTCGATTCTTGCACCAACATGTTCGTTGAGCGCTGAGCTGCGATCGCGCCCTTGTAATCGCCCTCGTCGAAGCGGTCCTGGACGGCCTTGAGGATTTGGGGGTTGATCGTGGCGCCCTGGCCGATCACGGCCCGGGAACCGGAGCATAGTCCCGCGTAAAAGGCCGTCTCGGCGCCGGAAATGAAGGCAAAGTCCTTCTCCGCAATGGCCCAGGTGAGGTCGAGGATGTACTGGGCATCGTCTGTTGAGACTTTTATGCCCTTGATGGTCGGGAAATCGGCCAGTTGCCGGACCAGGCCGATGGTGACGCAATACTCCTTGGCCGTGCCCGGGGGCTGGTAAATCAGGAGGGGCAGGTTGGTCGCCGCGCACACTGTCTCGAAGTATCGCAGTGTGACGTCCGCCGTGGTCTGGCCCGGCTCGGGCGCGATGGCTTCCGGCAACGTATGCACGACGCCCGCGGCCCCGTGTTGCTCGGCGAATTGGCTCAACTCGACGGCTTGCTGCGTGAATACCCTCGGGTCAGGCCGGTTCTCGCGGTCACGGTCCCAGATACCTGTAGCGCCGACCAGCACGGGCCCATTGCCGGCCATGTGTTGGCAGGCGGTTTTGGCGATCTGCTGCACGTCTTCGTAACTGAAGGTGTACATCTGCCCCAAGCCCGACCGGATGAAACAGGCGCTGACCGCTCCGGTTTCAGACACAAAGTCGAGAATGTTCCGCTGCCCGGAATCGTCGAGGCCGCCGTCCTCATTGAATGCCGTAAACACGGGCGCGATAGGTCCCCGAATGTAATTTGGAATCATCTCCTGCGCTTACCTTTCCCCCGACGACTACCCTTCTGCCTGCTTTTATATGGCGCGGCCTTATCAGCCATGCTCTTGCTGAGCGGACTGCCACTCATATGGCTCTTGGAGGCCGGCATCCCCTTCGAGGCAGGCTTGCGGGCCTCCTTTGGCCGAAAATAGACCGGGCGGAAATGCCACACTACAGCGGTGATCGCGATAGCAAGCCCAATCTCGACATAGGGTAACCAACTGGGAAAGTACTGGCTTCGGTCCCAGAACTCGAGATACGGCGTCGTCCATCCCGGGGCCGCCTCCAGGTCGTTTTGCTTAAGCGCTTTCATCGCTGTGGCGCCCTTAAACCAATTGACAACCCGGACGAAGGTCCCCACCACCGCGTGCATTGCAGCAAAGTAAACAGCCAGTTCCAACAGCTTGGCGAGGATCGGGACCGCCAACCTCCGAAAAACGGCTACGATAACCAACGCCACAACCCCGCCTCCGACATAAGCAGCCAGATGATTTTGCAAATGTTCTATCACCGGTTCCAAGGCATCCATGGCACAATCTCCCAACGATTGGTCCCCTCAGTCTAACACAGCCCTTTTGACATTGCCAAACAGGGTGTACAAAGCCCTAATCGCCGGGTAAGTGGTAGAAAGCCCTGTTTCGGCTATGTCGGCGGGGCGTTTCGTCCACAACACATGAGCACCTGTGGGGTGATTGCGAAAGACAGGGACAGACACGTCTCCCTTCGGTCGCTTGTGTCAGTCCCCGTTTTTCGCTCAGCCTTACCCGGCGATTTGGGTACAAAGCCGTTTTGCGCGCGGGAGCGGGTCTGATATAATGCCGGCGCTTTGGGGTCGACGCAGACGCGGCGTGTGTCAAAGGGAATATGGCGCCGGGCCGTTTTGGAACCGATTGGTATGGACAAGATGTACGTTTCGCGCGAGGGTCTCGATAAGCTCAAGGCGGAACTTGAGGAATACAATGGGCGGCGAATGAAGCTCGCAGCGATCATCGAGCAAGCGCGGGGTTATGGGGACCTCACCGAGAACGCGGAGTATCACGCTGCGAAGGAAGAACAGGCCCTGCTCCACGCGCAAATTCGGGACCTCGAGGATAAGGTTGCCCGCGCCGAGGTCCTCGATAGTCGGAACATCGACGTGAGCAAGGCATATCTAGGCGCCCGCGTGACGGTGCGTAACAAAAAAACCGCCCGGAATGTGACCTATCACCTGGTAAGCTCGGTCGAGACGGACTCGGCCAGCGGCAAGATTTCGGTGCAATCACCGGTCGGTAAGGCGTTGCTAGGCCACAGCGTGGGCGACACAGTACTCGCTAAGGTGCCTGCAGGCGACCTCGAGCTCGAAATCCTCGAGATCACACGCTAAGCGGGCCCACTGGAATCCTAATCGTTGAATCCAGCGCAGCCAGTGGGGACGTTTTACATAAACACGTGTAAGAAAAGGGGATATGGAGATTAGGGAGATGAGGAGATGTCTCGATCGAAGAAAAGGAGTTTGTCTCCATATCCCCTTTTCGCTTTTGGTTGCGGCTACGCCGCCTTAGGTTCTTGCACTATGGTTAAGCCTTTTCAAACACCGGTCGATTGACGGCCAGATTGAGGCAACGAGGAGAAATGTCATGAAATCAGCACGGATACTTCTGGATAACAGGCGTGTTTGCTTAATGGCAAAGCCCACTTTGCTGGCGTTGGGTTTGGTTCTTGGGTCGATGGGTTTGGCCTGGGCGGAGGGTGACGCGTTCATGGGCGATTGGCATGGCGAACGGGTCTTCGCAGATGGCGCGAAGTCGCCCATGGTCGCCCAGGTCATCCCACTGGGCGACGGGCAATACCGGGCGAACTTGCTCGATGAGTTCGACAAGCGCATTACGCCCATCGTCGCGCTTGAGGGGCAATTGTCCGGGAGCAAGGTTGTTTTTACCGGCAGAGAGTGGACCGGGACCATCGAAGGCGAAGCATTCACCGGCAATTCCATGGGCGCCCAGGCCGGGACCTTCTCGATGAAGAAGGTGGTCCGGCTTTCGCCTACGCTCGGTGCGAAACCGCCGGAGGGCGCTATCGTCCTGTTCGACGGTACGAACACGGACGAATGGGAACACCCCGACGTCAGGCCTTGGGCCATTGATTTGAAAAGGACTTTCGGCGGTCAGAATTGTGTGGCGTATCTGCGCACGAACGTCTGGTCGCGCCAAGCCCTAGTTGCCCAGCTTGGCCTCGGCTCCGACGACGGGATCAAGGCCTGGCTCAACGGCGAGCTTGTCCATGCCAACAACGTTTCCCGCGGCGTGCAGCCTGATGCGGACAAGGTGAAAGTCGCGCTCAACAAGGGCCTGAACACGCTTATGCTCAAGGTCACGCAAGGCAGTGGCGACTGGGGCGCCTGCGCCCGGTTCCGCACCGCGGACGGCGGCCAGCTCAAAGGCATCCACGCCGGCCCCCAGCCCTCGGAGAAGGACGCGGTGTTGGTGGGCCGAGACAACGGCTTCATCCTGGACTGGGAAGTGTCTGGTCCATACGCCGAGGCCGGGAAGGAGCGTGAGGCCCTGTTTGACATTGCATTCGCGCCCGAGAAAGGCAAGGGGCGCCGCGCGGAGTGGCGCGCGCTATCGCAGCGCGGCCCGGTGGACAAGACCTGCCGATGGAAGCTGGTCGAGGACGGCGCGATGGAAGTGTTTCGCGGGTCCCTCGTGTCGAAGAAGAAATTCGGGGACCATAAACTCCACATCGAGTTCATGACGCCGCTTATGGCCAAGGCCCGCGGCCAGGCCCGCGCCAACAGCGGCGTGTACCTCCAGGAGCGGTACGAGGTCCAGGTGCTCGACAGTTACGGCCTCGAGGGACGCGACAACGAGTGCGGCGGCATCTACAAAATCGCCGCGCCTGCAGTGAATATGTGCGCCCCGCCGCTGCAATGGCAGACCTACGACATCACGTTCTACGCGGCGCAAGTCGACGCCGCTGGCAAGGTCGTCAAGAACGCGCGCATGACCGTGGTGCACAACGGCGTGACGATCCTCGACGACCTCGAATTGGCCGGCACCACGGCCGGCGGCATCAATTATGACCTGAGCAAACCCGGCGGCATTTACCTCCAAGACCATGGCAACCTGGTCCGGTTCCGCAACATTTGGGTTGAGGAACTGTAGTCGACAGGTGCGAAGTGCGAAGTGCGACGTGTGGAGAGGGATGGTGCTCGCATTTTGCACTTCGCACTATCCGAATGACATAGAGCGGGGACTTTGTAGAATTGCCAGTTTCCATGCCCTGTTACGATAGAGGAGCGAGAAATATGATCCCACGTTTGTGCTTGGCCATCGGCGTGACATGCCTTATGCTGGTGTGTGTGTGGACTCCGGCACACGGCGCCGATTGGGCTACCTATCAAGGCAACAGCGCGCGCAGTGCTGTGACTGAGGAGCAATTAACGCTGCCGCTGGAAGAGATGTGGGTCTATGAATCGAAACACGCGCCAAAGCCCGCCTGGCCCCCGCCCGCCGAACGCGATATCTGGCATGAAATCCCGGAACTGTGGCCTGCAGTCACATACGACCGGGTCTTTCACACCGTCGTGGCGGGCGATGCGGTGTACTTCGGTTCTTCGGCCGACGACCAAGTCTATTGCCTGGATGCGGCCACAGGCAATATGCGCTGGCGCTTCTTTACGGAGGGCCCGGTAAGCTTGGCGCCGACCGTGGTCGATGGCAAGGTCTATGTGGGCTCGGACGATGGCTGGGTGTATTGTCTGGCCGCGGAGGAGGGCCGACTGTTATGGAAATACCAGGCCGATCCGGAGGCGAATCGCATACCGGGCAATGGGCGTGTGATCTCCTCGACGCCGGTCCGTACGGGCGTACTGGTTAGGGGCAAGACGGCGTATTTCTGCGCGGGGCTCTTCCCGTCGCAAGGGGTGTATCGGTGCGCGCTCGATGCGGATGACGGCTCGGTACTATGGAACAAGCGGACTATCGAACTCTCGCCGCAAGGGTATTTGCTGGCCTCTCCGAGCCGGCTATTCGTGCCCACGGGCCGTACTGCGCCGGCCCTATTCGAGCTAGCCACCGGCAAATACCTCGGCGTGATCGAGAGCCGGGGCGGCGCCTATGCCCTGGTGACCGACGACATGGTGTTGAACGGACCCGGCCTACGGACGACCGGTGGATTGGACCTCGCCGACGCTGCTACGAAGGAGAGCATCGTCCAGTTCAACGGCCTGCGCATGATCATCCATGAAGGCATCGCCTATATGCAGTTGAAGCGGGAGTTGTCCGCCTTAGACCACGTCCGCCATACGGAACTGGCCCGCGAGCGGCACCAGTTGCTCAAACGATGTGAGGAGGGGGAGGAGCGCTTGAAGGAACTCGATAAGGCCTGCGAGGAGGCCAAGCAACTGAAGGCCGAGTTCGAGCAGGCCAATACGCGCATCGCCCAACTTAACCGGGAAATGCGCGATTGCCTCCTGTGGAAACGGCCGTGCTGGGCGCCCTATGCCTTGGTTCTTGCGGGAGATACGCTATTTGCTGGAGGGGAGCATGAGGTGGTTGCAATCCGCGCCGATAACGGCGAGGAACGATGGGTTGGCAAAGTCACCGGCAAGGCCTATGGGCTGGCCGTGGCCAACGGCAGTCTCCTGGTCAGTACGGACGAAGGAACGATTCACTGTTTTCGGCACGCCGATCCCGAGCGTGAGCATGTCGCGCGCGCGCTCACCGATCTGTCGCCGTATCCCGAAGATGCACTGACCGCATTCTACGCGGAGGTGGCGGCCCGGATCGTCGAGGCAATGTGGCCCGAAGCGCAGCCAGTGGCTTCAGCCATCAAGAGGTCCAAAGCCGTCAAGAAGGGGTACTGCCTCGTGCTGGGCTGCGGCGAAGGCCGGCTCGCGCTCGAGCTGGCCCAACGCACCGACATGAATATTGTCGGCATCGAAGAGGACCCGGCCAAGGTGGTTGCTTCGCGCGAGGCGCTAGACCGTGCAGGGCTCTATGGCACACGCGTGAGCGTGCATCAGGGCTCGCTGGCCAAGCTGCCTTACACGAGCTACTTCGCGAACCTGGTCGTGTCGGATCAGACACTCGTGTCGGGCAACCTGCCAACGCCTGCGGATGAGGTGTTTCGCGTGCTGCGTCCTTACGGCGGCCTTGCCATCATCGGCCAGCCCAGGGACGTTCCAAAACGCGCCGGCAAGCTCTCCCATCGAAATCTGCGCCGCTGGGTCGACGCCTCATCAGCCCACTGGACCCTTCGCACACTGGAGGGGGTCTGGGCGGAACTGCGCCGTGGACCCGTGCCCAACAGCGGCGAGTGGACCCAGTTGTACGCAAACCCGGCGCACACCGCATGCAGCGAGGACGCGTTACAGGGGCCCGTGCGCATCCTGTGGTTCGGCGAACCGGGGCCGCGCCGGATGATCGACCGCCACCATCGGCCCATGTCTTCGCTGTTCAAGGACGGCCGCTCGTTTATACCCGGTAACGACCGCATCCTTGCCATCGATCCATACAATGGGACGCTACTATGGGAACTGGACGTACCCAACTCGCGGCGCGTGGGCGCGTTGCGCAACTGCGGCCACATGCTGGTCGCGGACGATTACATCTACATCGCCGTCGAGGACGAGTGCTGGGCCGTGGACGTGGTGACGGGCGTGCGGCGCTTCGTGCTCAAGGCGCCGCAATTGAAAATGGGGACAGTCTCGTCTAGCTCGGGGGCTGCGGCTCGACAGGAGTCTCGCCCTACCCGCGCGGCTCGACAGGAGTCTCGCCCTACCCGCGGAACGGCGCCCACTTTTGACTGGGGGTACCTGAATCGCACAGGCGACCGGCTGGTTGGCAGTTCAATGAAGGCCGGCGCGTCGCTGAGAAAGCTCCACCGCGACACGATCAACTACATGATCGAAGGCGACTTCCGACCCATGATCACCAGCGATTCCTTGTTCTCGATGGACCGCTACACCGGCGAGGTGTTCTGGACCTATCAGGGCGGCGTCATTATGAACAACGCCATCACCATAGGCGATGGACGCGTCTACTTTGTCGAGAGCCGCAGCGAGAAAGCCTTGGCAAACAAGGACGGGCGGCTCCGCGTGGACTGGTTCTGCCAGAGCGACACCCGTGTCGTGGCACTAGACGCGAAGACCGGTGAGGAGTTGTGGGAACAGCCCTTCGAGTTCCCCTATCAGCAGATCATGTTCTTGAGCAACGCCAATGGCATACTGCTGGCCGTCGGCAGCGACAACGTCGGCGACAAGGTGCAGTACGATCTCTACGGGTTCGACACAAAAACAGGCGCGCCCACGTGGCACGCCAGTTGCCAGAACGGCGACCCCATCGGCGGATCACACGGCGAACAGTGGCAGCATCCCGTCATCATCGGCAACCGGCTGTTCTCGGACCCGTTCGAGTTCGATCTCGAGACCGGCGAACGCCGCCCGTACGACTTCGATCGCGGCGGCCACAGTTGCGGCGGGCTGACCGGGTCGCTGCATTACATGTACGGGCGCGGGGGCAACCCACGCATATATCCCATCGACGTCAAGAGGACGCGTGGTATTCGGCTCACACACGTGTCGCGGCCCGGCTGCTGGCTCAATATCATCCCGGCGGGCGGCATCATCATCCTGCCTGAGTCCAGTTCCGGCTGCACCTGCGGCTACCCCATCCAGACCTCCTTCGCGTTTATTCCCGAATCCGCCTCGTGAAGCGCGGTCAGGTCTGCTCCTTGGCTTTCAATTTGCGATCATCTCCTCATCTCCCTCCCGTATCCCTCTATCTCCCAAAAGCCAGGCCGCGCGGTCCTTCTCGGCCATGGGCTTGGGCGGCCCGTCGAAGCGGATCTTGATCACGGAGATGTGCCGGTCGGGCGGCGCCGATGGCAGGCCGCTGATGAGCAGCCGGCCGTTGTGTTCCTGGCGCACCCTGAGCCGCTTGCCCGTAGCGAGGAGCGTGGCCGACCGGGCCTTGGTCCTGACCAGCGGCACCACCGCTTCCTTGCCGGGCCAGCGCAATACGTGCAGATACCCCATGTTGCCTTTCGCGGTCCACATACCAATCATGCCCCCGTGAAGCGCGCATCGCTCGGAGCCGTAGATGGACTGCCCATCCTTGTGCTTCTTGAGCCACCTGCCCATGGCGGCGAGGCGCGCTTGTTCTTCCTCGCGAATCGTCCCGTCCGGCTTCGGGCCGACGTTAAGAAGGTAGTTCCCTTCGCCGGCGGCCGCCGTGACGAGGTTCTGGAGCAGTTGCGTCACGGTTTTCATGTTGGGGTTGTTGCGGATGTAGCCCCAGCCGCACGAATCCCCTATGGTCATGCACGACTCCCAACCACGGCCCGGCTTCGATGCCGTGACGTGTTGCTCGGGAGTATCGAGGTCCTCTTCAAGCCCCGAGCGATTGTTAATGAGTATGTGCGGCTGGAGCTTACGCACCATAGCATTGACCTCAGCCGCGTCCCAAAAGTCCGCGACGCCCCTGGCGACCTTCCCGTGGGCTATCCACGCGCCGTCGTACCACAGGAGGTCGATCTTGCCGTAGTTCGTCATCAGCTCGCGGACTTGCTCGTGGTACTGGTGAATCATTTCCCGCGCGCTTTTCCTGTAAGTATTGGGCATGAAGTAGCCGGGGAAGCGCCAGTCGAGCAGCGAATAGTAGAACCCGACCTTAAGGCCGGCCTTCTTGAAGGCCTTGACATACGCCGCGACGAAGTCCCGCTTGGCGCGCGTCTTGACCGAGGTGAAATCCGACACCTGGCTGTCGAACAGGCAGAACCCATCGTGGTGGCGCGTGGTCAGCACGGCGTATTTCATACCCGCGTTCACCGCCATCCTTGCCCACGCGTCGGCGTCGAATTTCGTGGGGTTGAAGCGATTGGCAAGTTTCGCGTATTCCTCTTTCGGAATCCGCTCCTGGAACATCGCCCATTCGCCACGGCCGAGGAGCGAGTAAAGCCCCCAATGAATGAACAGGCCGAATCGCGCCTTGTGGAACCACTCCATCCGCTCTGTGTAAGTCATCTTCTTACTCGCCATTGCCATCCCTCCCGTGTTGTGAGTGTGCAATGGATTCTGTCATCCCGTGTGGAGGCGTTTCAAGCCCATTTACGCGCTATCCGCTGGAAGCAGTTGAGAAAAGGGCGCACAGTGCCAATAAGGCACCGCTCTTCTCGATAGAATACACCCTTATTTCACCCCGATCCGCACCTAACTTTTTCTAGTTGGCATCGCAAGGTTTCACTTATCG
>CAYRLQ010000072.1:9723-16040 GCA_964425145.1 uncultured Nitrospiraceae bacterium | reverse complement strand
CCGGCGGTCGGGGGGATGGTGGCCGCAGCGCTCGAGATGGATGCGGCCGTTGGTCATCAGTTTCGCCACGGCCCAATAGGACGCCACCGGAACGAGGGCCGCGTCCACGAGCGGCGTGACCGTGTAGCGCAACGTGGCCGATCCACCCGGCGCCAGGCTCACGCCCTGCGTGCGCGGTGAGATGTCGAGCAGTGCATGCCGCCCGACGAGCGCCCTGGGCCAGGTCTCGAGCGGGCTAACCATCGCCACTTCCGCCTCGATCGTCTCGGCGGTGCAATTCGTGAGCGCTACGACGATGTGGCGGCCCTCGTTCCTGGCGGACATCTCGAGGTCGAAGGCCTGACCGATCTCGAGCACATCCTGGAACACCTGGCCGTCGAATTCATGGCGTAGTTTGAGCTGGCCGGCCGCATCGGGGTCGGGTCGGCGCACCGTCACCTCGATTGGCTTATACCCAAGCGGCGGGATATCGAACGCAATCACATCCGGTTCGGCAACCCAGCCCTCGGGCGCCGACAAGGCCGCTGTGCCCGTAATCGGGGCATCGGTGTAGTCATTGACGGCATTGATCCGCAGTTTCAGCGTACGCCCGCCATCCTCCTCAAGCACCTCGCGGCTGATCGAGCAGACCACCGGCGCATACCCCATGGGCATTGACTCCGCGTCGTGTTCCCAGGACCGTACCCACACCGGCTGCACCGGTTCCGCCTCGGCGCCGAGCACATGCCGGGCCATCTTGCGCCCGAGCTTCCCAGGCTCGAACCCGAGGGTCTCGATGGAGAAGGGCGGCACGGCCGCCGAGACGCCGCCGTCGCTCACCGGGAGGTCCTCGAGACGCTCCTCGACCAGGTTTGCGGACCAGGCCGCCTGGATGCCGCCGGCGAACTCGATCCGCGCCTCGGAATCGACCCCCTCGGTGTCGTAAAGCCGCAGCATGATGCCCTGGGCCGGATCGGCGGTTTTGGTCCTCTCGAAAGCAGCGATGGGATTGCCAAACGGTTTCATCGCGGCGAGGACAACGTTCTTCGGCGCGACGGTGAGTAAGGCTTGCTCGGCGGGCAGAGAGGGCTTGGCCGCCGGCTTGGTCTGCCGCGCGATGAGTGGGTGGTTGAAGGCGTAGGCGGCGTGTTGCGTGTTTGCCTCGCGCCAGGTGCCCGCGTGTGGGTACAGCGCATAGGCGTAGACGTGGTTCCTGTTCTCGGGCACGAGATAGCCCTCGGGGAAGTTGTTCGTGCCGCCATACCACCGGCACGTGTGGTTCAGCATCATGCAAATCACGCCGCCCTTTTCGATACTGTTTGCGTAAGTGCCCGTGTTCAGCACCGCGACGCCATAATTGTCGACCGTGTGCGCCGTGCCCGTGGCGTCGACCTCCGCCGGGAGCGTGATCGTGGCCGTGTCCGAGAAATCCGCCAGCATATCCCTGCAGGCCATGGCAAGCTCCGCGTCCGTGGCGGCTTCTACGATCAGCACCGGCGGAGTGGGCCAGGGATGAGTCACGGCCGAGGGCGGCTGTGCCGCTTCTGCGGCTTTGACGAATAGGCAGGCGTAGCCGTTGTCCTTGAGGCGGCGCTGGAACGCTTTGCGCACCCGCGCGGGCTGAGCCGCGAGCAGTTTGTTTGTGTATTGGTTCCTGCCACCTGACCCGAGCGAGATGCGGAACCGTGTATAGAGCAAGTCATCGTCCATATGGTTCTGGTAACTGCCCCAGCGCGGGCCGCCCCGATCGTACCAGGGCGTGCAGGTGACGCCTTTCTGAATCAGTGCGCGCTGCACCTCTTCGGCAACTCGGATGTCGCCTTTACGCTTGGGTGTAACCAGGCCGATCATATTCAGCGCGTATTTGTTCCGGCCCATCTCGAGTATCGCGCTCGAGCCATATTCCATCCACTTATTTGCCGCGTAAACCCCGCAATCGCTGAACATGACCTGACGATGCGTGCGGAAGTCCAGGTAGCCTCGGCTGTCGTTGCGCGCCACCACGCCGAAGCGCTCGTCGAACACCGGCACGGCGCCCTTGAGATTCGTCGGGAACGTCACGCAGTACATGTAGTCCTCGCGCTGGACGTCAAGCAGGATGGTACGGAACTCGACGCGCTGAACTCCCTTGAACAGCGTGATCTCCTGAACCACGCTACACAACTCGCCCATGGTGTAACGCACCCGCAGCATCTCGCTGACCGGGCTCTTAACAGCCTCGACCTCGGCCGGCCACTCGCTCGAGAACATCTTCAGGCCAGTGGTGTAGAACTCGTGCTGGGTTTCGCGGCGGTCGGGCACCTCCTCGAGGATGGCCAGTTCATTGCCCACGTGCCCCGGCTTTCTCTCGAGGACCTCGCGTTTCGCCCTCTTGTCGTACAGGCTGACGATGCCGCCGCCGCGCGCCGGGTCGACCTCGATCCGGTAGAACCCGTTCTCGATAACGGTGCCGGCCCGCCTTTTGGGCTCGGGCAACGGCTTATCCGATGGGGCAAGGTGGTAGGCACGGTATCCCAGCGACGGCATCTTCGGGGCCGTGAACACGACCTCGGCCAAGAGCAGCCGGCCCTTCCTGTTGCGCTGGACGCGCGCTACCTCGAAGGGCACCCGATGCCCCTTGCAATCCTGAATCGCGAAGCGCTCGAGGTCCCCGGGCTTGACCTCCGCGCGGACGACGTCCGTGCGCTCCCAAGCCAGCGAATTGAACACGATCAAGGGCCGATCAGTCCCGGCGGTATCGATGGCGCGGCCGATGTAGTCCAGCGACCGCTCGAGCACTCCGGCGCCAAGTTCGAGCACCTCGCGATAGGAGTTCATCAAATCCACAAACGAGATTTCATTGTGCGTGCCGGTAATCGAGTCATGATGCTGCCCGCATAGAACCTGGCGCCAGGCCTTGTCTAGTGCCTTTTCAGGGTAGGTCGCGCCGAGCAAGCCGGCGATCGTGGCGAATTTCTCCGCGGCAATCAGCACGTTCTCGCCCAGGCGGTTAGCGATCTTGAGGTTCGTGCGCGACAATGCCGTGGCCGCGTGGTACAGCGCCATGTCGCGCGAGGTGACCGGCAGGTGCACGTCTAATTCCCCGCATTCCTCCCGCACCGCCGCCATATAGTCGCCATAGGTGCCCTGTTTGTGCGTGGGCATGAGCGGTTTATACCAATCCGTAGGCGGCGTTTGATCTAGACTGCCGGTCCCCACGGATAACCCCATGGGGTGAACGTCCTCGAGCGTCGCGCGGCCTCGCTTATGCGGCAGCGTCGATCCGTCCAGCGCGAGATGCTCGAAAAGCGGCGGGAAATTGAAGATGTGCTTGTCCCAGGCGACGCCGATGCACCCGCTCTTGCGCGCGATCTGCGACAATTGGTTCGGGTGCCCGAACACGTCCCCCGGCGCGTACACGCGACATGTGTTCCCGAAGACCCGTCCGTGGATAAGCTGGCCGTACAGGAAATTCCGCACGAGCGCCTCTCCGCCGCAGTTCTGCTCGTTCGGCTGGTTGTACATCACGTCCGGTTCGCAGCGCCCGTCGCGGAACACCTGGAACAATGTCTCACGGTCATCCGGATACACGTCCGCGTAAGGTTTTAAGTAATCCACTTCCGAGATGATCGAGCGGAAATCAGGGTCCTCCCGGTGCAGCCGGCAGTATTCCCGCACGATGTCAAATGCACCCATGGCGTACACGCGCTGTTCCTCGTGATACGTCGTATCGAAATGGAAACGGCTGAGTACAAAGACCGCCCCGTCGTATTTAGGCGCCTTGGCGACCTCAAACTCGAACGGCACCACTAGCTTGTGGCCGCCGACCTCGGCGCGGTACACGGCCGCGACCCGCTCGCCGGCCCTGGACCGGGGCGCGTCCAACGTCAGGCGCGCAAGGGTTACCGCACGCGGCTCACAAGAGACAGGAACGTCATCGTCGGATTCCAGCGCTTCGGACTCGATGAATGCGCGCAATGAAACAAGGTCGTCGGAAACATTGAAAAAAGATGCTTCAATGACCTGGCGCGGCCGCCCTGGATCGCACCAGAACTGTGGGAGCGGCCGAATCCGCCCCAACGCGACCGGGCAACCCTCGGCGGTCGTCAACGGAGAGAGCCTTACATTGCGCACGCCGAAGTCGATCACGTCGCAAATGTATCCGGGCCGGAACTTTATCAGCAGCAAGTTGCCCCCTTGGCGGAGGCGCACCGGCTTGCCCGGCATCGTAAGCCGCACGCCTTTCGTAAGCCCGTAAGGCTCGTTGCACACCAACTCCCCGTTAACCCATGCCCTCATGCCCGAATGTTGCGCGTCGAACAGCGTCAGGCAATCCTCATCCGCCTCGATCCGCGCGGCCGCATAGATGACGCAATTGCGCTGCACCGTCTCATAGATGATGTCCCCGGCAATCAGGTTGCCCTCGAGACCGTCATGTGGATAAGGCCGCCACACCAGTTGTCTCGGCCCCAGCCCCACGTTCGCATGCGACAGCCCCGGCGCCGGCTGGACCGCCGTCTCGCCCCCATCGGCCTCGAGGTAGTCGATATCGAGGATGCGCTCGCGCTCATACATATACTCGCGCTCGAAATGGGGGCTTGTCGTCACCACAAAGGGTCCGAGGACGAGCCAGTTCCGCACCGGCTGGCCCGCGGCGAGGTCCGAAAGCTTGTTGGCATTCACGAACGATACTCCTGTAATTCTTAGCCCAGTCCTGCTCGCGAAAACAGGGTACCGGGTTCCCCGCCCACACCTCAAGCGTTCAGCCATTGGCTCTCATCCGTCAGATCGAACATGTGTGTAGCTCTGTGCTGAAAGCTGACGGCTGATAGCTGAACGCTTATTTGCAATCCATCTGCGGATTTTCCTTCGTTGCGGCGTTTTCTTGGCGGTTCGCGACGAGAAGTTGTCAGTGTGACGAGGGCGAGTCCTTGGCCGTAAGCCTGGTGATGGGTCGGATTTCGCAGCAGGTTGTTATGTGTAACCCCTTGGGCATCAGTGATATACCTGGCCACGCCGCTTTAACTCGCGCCCGTGGCTGTTATTGGCATTGATCTTGCTCAAACCTAGCCGCCCCCAAAACTCGGGTAGTTTAGAGGAGGCGGGAAAAATGAGTGACGAATGGCTTTACACGGTGGACGACTTCGGCGAAACGCCGCTGACGCGTGCATCGAAGAGTGGCCGGATGGAACTGACCAACATTCTGCTTATGCAGGAGATCGAGGACCATCTCAGGCAGATAGGATACATGCCGCGGATGCACCGCGCCGCGTACTGGAACTACGGCGACGCCATCGAGGACCTCCTCGAGGAAGGCGCCGATCCGACCGAGGTAAACGAGGCCGGCGAGACGGCGTTGCACTTGGCCGTGCGCCTGGGCAATGAAGAGGCGGCCGTGGCGCTGATGAAGAGCGGCATGGATGTCAACACGCCCAACGCGTTCGGTATGACGGCGCTGCACTGGGCGGTGTTGAGCGACCGGGAAGGGCTCGCACAGATTCTCCTGGCGTCCGGCGCCGATGCGCACGCCCGCGAATGGATTTGCGGCGGCCTTACACCGCTGGGCATGGCACGGACCATGGGCTACTACGAACTGGCCGAACTGCTCAAGCACGGCGTGGAGGCCTGGTATGCGTGACCCCCGGCCGGCGCGCGAGTTGGACTGACAGAAAACCTTGCCCAGCCCGGCGGGACGTTGCCGCCGCGGGACGTCTGGGGGATATGGAGATGTATGGAGATGGGGGGATATCTCCCTATCTGGGGAATATCCCCACATCTCCTTTCCGCCACAGCGTTTGCATTTGCTCCGCATCGCAAGCAATAATGGCCTTCGGCAAACTGGAGGAAACCAACATGGGCGAACTTATTTTCCTCGTGGAGGAATCTCCCGAAGGCGGCTTCACGGCACGCGGCCTTGGCGAGGCCATCTTTACCGAAGCCGATAGCCTGGAAGAGTTGCACGCCAGCGTTCGAGACGCGGTTCGCTGTCATTTTGACAAGGGCAAGGCACCCAATATCGTTCGCCTCCACTTCGTGCGTGAGGAGGTCATGCCGGTTTGAGGTTGCCGAGAGACATCTCGGGACAGGACTTGGCCAACAGGCTTGAGGCTTTCGGCTGCGTGGTCACCCGCCGGAGCGGCAGCCACATGCGTCTCACCACCGACGAGCGCGGAGTTTCGTAGTTTGTCCCTGAAATTTTGAAACGTCCTGATTCAAGGGGCAACCGGGGTGAGGGTGAAGACCCGGGCCAACCGGCTTGCCGTTCGAACGTCCCCTTTGCGCAAGGCCTCGCGCACGTCATCCAGTCGCTGGGCGTCGTCAAGTGATAAGTAAGGCGACCAGCCCTCGTCTGTATCAAG
>CAYRLQ010000072.1:1511-9713 GCA_964425145.1 uncultured Nitrospiraceae bacterium | reverse complement strand
ACATCCACTTCGGCAACATATTGCCCTTCGTGCACGAGTTTTTTGACTCGTCTCTTCCTCATGGTCTTCTCCGAGTGAAATCGTCGGTCCATCTCTCGGGGTCGGGCCGGTACGCCGTGACCAATACGGCAGGCGACCGCGCCCCTTTCGGGATTCCCCACACAACATGGATCGGGTTGCCCTCGCCGTCCCGCTGCAGTACCAGGACGCAAGGACCCTTGGAATACTCAGGGTAGTCCTCGACGATCCTCGCCTCGCCGAGGCCAGCGGTGACCGCCTTCACAAGGATATTCTCTGCGGCCAATTCATCATAATCGTGCGCCGATATGCTCACTTGCTCGCCTTTGACGAGGTCACGGATCAGCGCCAACGTGGTGCTCATGCCCAGATATTAACTCATACGGCCGCGTTCTGCAATGCAGTTCCCTTTCCCGCGCTCTTCCGGCCCCGCGGCCTTGATGTGTAAACCCCTGATTCTGTTCGTGTTTCACCCCGTGAACGGTTACCGCTTAGCACTCCATTTCGTAAGTTCGGTTACGTATTTTTGGACATGATTCACAAGATTTACATGATTCATCCATTGCATCCTGTCAAAAAAGGTTTCTCCCCCTTCGTGACGAGGCGGAATTACCGGAATTAATAAGACGGCAAAAACGTCCAATTAAGTATGGGGTCCCCGGAATTAAAAAGTTGGAGGACGTTATTTCGTGAGCAGCAACTGGAACCCGGCTTGCGCGAAATGATGGTCACACGACAGTGCATCTTTGATGCCGTGCCGTTCCATCACGCAAAACGAGATACAGTCGGTCAGCGACCACCACTTGTCCGGGCGGCCTGCGTATAGCTGGAGTCCCGCTTCAAGAAGCTCGGAAGAAGCAGAGACGATGGTGGTCTTGGGGTCCTTGCGAAGCATCTCGATGAGTCTGAGAAAAAGCTGTCGGTCACTCGGCGCGCAGAGATAGTTCCCGAGCTCAAGGAGCACATACTCGGTGGTCAAAACAGTGCCGTGGGACTGATCGCCCGCACGAGTTGCCGCCTGGTGCCACGCATCCTTGGGGTTGGCCAACGCGATGTAGAAGGACGTATCGGCGAAGACGCTGCTCATCGCTTGGGCACACCGTACAGGTAGTGGTCGTGGTGTTCCGCAGCGTCTTCGGGCAAACTCCGGGCTTTGCCCACCACACCAGCCAAACGCTGGGTCAGCGACAAGCCGGCGTTTTCACCGCCATCAGTCGGTACGCCGCTCACCTCCACCTGAACCTCGGTCCCGTCCTCAAGCGAAACAGGCTCATCCAGTACGATAACTCCGTTTTCTACATGTCCTTTGTAAGGCATCGCTTCGTTCTCCTTGTCTGACGTCTTAAGTATAGCACGGTTTTGCGCAAGGTAAACCCGGGAGAGCGTTCCGAGTGTCCAGACCTGGACGGCTTTGGCGATGTTGTGCAGCTGGACGATGTGTGCGACTAAGCACTCACGGCAGAGGGCTCGACCACCCGCCAGGGTCGGCCTCCTGGACGACCGCTTCTTCGGTCGCAATGTAACACGACCCTACCCGGTCACGAGGGAGCGTGATTCACCCCGTGAACGGTTACCGCTTAGCACTCCATTTCGTAAGTTCGGTTATGTATTTTGACAATAACAGGATAAACCGGATTCTTTGAGGCCGATTATCCGGTCTATCCTGTCTAAGAAAAGGCGCTCAGAATAAGGATAAAATCCGGCGTTGTGGTGCTAGAGTTCACCGGCATCATCCATGCGCTTGAGGTAGTCGCGGCTTTCGCGGACGACGAGGCCCGCCAGGCCCAGCAGGCCGATCAAATTAGGGACCGCCATGAGTGCGTTGAGGTTGTCCGCGATAGTCCAGATGAGATCGAGGCCGCTGATCGTGCCGACCACCACAAACGCACAGAAGATATAGCGGTAGGGCTTCACGGCGCGCGGCCCGAGAAGATACTCCCAGCAGCGGTCGCCGTAGTAGGACCATGCAATCATGGTGGAATAGGCGAACAGCGCCAGCCCGAGTCCGACGGTCCAAGCGCCCATAGGTCCCAAGCCTGTCTCGAACGCATGGGCCGTGAGCGCCGCACCTGTCGGAATCTCGTAGAAGTGGCCGTTTTCGTCCAGGAAGGGTTCCGGGTTTTCGCCGACGCTTGCCACCACCTGGACGCCCTTCCCGTTGATCTCGACCCGCATGGGCAGGCCCTTGCCTTCAGGGCCGTAGAGCATTATGCCGTCGGTCGTGCAGACCTGCCAGACACCCGTGACTACAATCACCAGTGCGGTCATGGTGCACACGATAATCGTGTCCACGAACGGCCCGAGCATCGCCACGAACCCTTCGCGGACCATCTCGTGGGTCTTCGCGGCGGCGTGCGCCATGGGCGCGGAGCCCAGCCCGGACTCGTTGCTAAACACGCCGCGGGCCACACCCTTCTGAACCGTGCGCTGGATCACGACGCCGGCGAACCCGCCGCCGAGCGCCAGTGGTGTGAAAGCGAAGCGGAAAATATCGGCTAAGGCGGTGGGTACGGCCGGGGCGAACCGCAGCAGCACAACGAGCGCACCGGCCACGTAGAGCGCGCACATGATCGGCACGATGCGCGAGGCCACCTGGGCGATCCGGCGGATGCCGCCAATGATCACGAACCCTACCAACACTGCCAGCACTATGCCGATAACCGGCTTGACCAACAGTGTGCCGCCGACGATCGGCACCGCCGCTGCGATCCGGGGACCGTGCCATGCTTCAGGGACCAGGCTCAAAATACCATCGGCCACCGAATTGGACTGTACCGCGCATCCAATGCCGAAGGAAGCCACTCCTGCAAACAGGGCGAACAATGCGCCCAGCCAGCGCAAGCCCAAGCCCCTCGAGAGAAAGTACATCGGACCGCCTGAGATGCTCCCATCTTCGTGGACGACACGATAGCGCACGGCCAACGTGCAACTGGTAAACTTCGTCGCCATGCCTACAAGAGCCGTCACCCACATCCAGAACACGGCCCCGGGCCCGCCCAGGGCGATGGCCGTGGCCACGCCGGCGATATTGCCCGTGCCAATGGTCGCGGAAAGCGCGGCAGCCAGCGCCTGGAAATGTGAGATGTCCCCGACTTCGCTTGCGCTGTCGTACCGTCCGGAAATGCAGCGTACGCCATGGTCCAGGTAACGCAACTGCACGAAGCGCAACCGAATCGACAGGTAGACCCCCGTGCCGACCAGCAGCAGAATCATGATTGGGCCCCAGACGATCCCATTCATCGTGTCCATCAGAGCCGCGAATGTTGCCATGATTCCCCAGTTGTCAGTTATCAGTTATCAGTTTTTTCCCGTCGCTTCAGGGAGTTCTTGAGGCCGTTCAGCATTTTCCCGACCTCGCGGATTTGATCCAGCAGCCTACGGGCGTCAGTATCAGAGACATATTTCAGGCGTCTGGCCAGTTCTATCTGGTTTCAAGTTCTGACAATGACCCGTAAGCAATGTCTATGAACCGACAAAACTCTCTGCCTCAGCGTCCGTGCCCTTTGGCAATGTTCGAAGGCGCCGAAACCGCGCACCGACGTATCTGCGATGTGAGACCATACCTCTCCTCAGAAGGGAACCCTTGGGTAACTTTGTAGACGTCTTCCGCCAGTTCCATGGCGAGTTGCCACACCCTCAAGTCTCTGTAGCCCTTGCTCACAACGCTTCCCCTCTCCAGTTACGCCCCCTGATAACTGATAACTGAGAACTGACAACTGATAGCTACTCCGGTTTCATCGCCTGGTACGCCACGTGCTGCATATACCCGTCGAGGATGATCAATGCGGTGAAGGCCTCCGCAACGGGCCATATGCGCGCGACGATGGTCGGGTCGCGTCGTGTAACGGCAGCCAGCGTGGCATTCTCGAGCGAGACCTTGTCAATGGTCCGCTGCGGCTTGTCGATGGTGGCCGTCGGCTTGACCGTCAGGCGTGCGATCACGGGCTGGCCGGTAGACAAGCCGCCGGTGATCCCGCCGGCGTTGTTGCTCTCGAAGTGAACCTGCCCGTCCTCGACGTACAGCGGATCGTTGTTCTCCGACCCGCGCATGTCTTTAACGGCATAGCCCGCGCCTACTTCGACTGCTTTGACGGCGCCGATGCTCATCATGCGCCCGAGTTCGCCGTCGAGCTTACGGAACACGGGCTCGCCCACGCCCACGGGCAGGCCCGTCGCGACCACCTCGATCTGGCCGCCGCTCGAATCGCCTTCGTCGCGAATCTCGAGAATCCGCTTCTCCATTGCAAACGCGGCATCCACATCAGGACAATTCAGCGTGGGGTGCACGCCATATTCGTCGCGGATGGCCTGCGGTTCCATGGGCTTGCCCTGCTCGCGAATCTCGATGAGGTTCTGTTCCAGCTCGGCCAACACGGCCACCTTCTGAACGAAGCGCATGTCGGGATTGAAACGCCCGGAGGTGAACACCCAGTCATAGATAGGGTCACACTCCCGGCGTACCTTGCGGAACGTGTCGACCCTCTCGCGTGCGACCTCGAGCGCGACCTCAGGCGCCCGCACCCCCGCCGCCTCTTTCACATACGCGAATACCTCGATCCCGCGGCCTTTGAGGATGCGCCGGGCCACGGCCCCGGCCGCCACCAGCGTCGACGTGTACCGGCCGCTGAAAAAGCCCGCCCCAATGGCGTCGTCCCACTCACCGTATTTCTGATACGACGCATAGGAAGCGTGCCCCGGCCTCGGTGTGCGGTTGGTAACCTGATACTGCTCGATATGCTCGAAGTGGCGGTCCAGGTTCGGGATTAAAATCACCAGAGGCGTGCCGTTCGTGTAGCCTTTGTTGGAAAACCCCGGCATGGTATCGGCGGCATTCACCCCACTATAGATAATGGGCACATCGGGCTCCCGCCGTGGCGAGGCCAATTCGCTCGTGCCGGGCTTACGCGTCAGCAGCGCTTCATAAATCTCCGCCTCAGTGATGTACAATCCCGGCGGCACGCCCTGTAAGTGTACCGTCAACCCTTCCTGGTAGCTTCCGCCGGCTACCGTGGTTTGAAACACCGTTCCGTACGTGCATCCCAACATCCCCATTCTCTCCTTGTTTATTTTGAACTTCTTCCTTACGAAGTCCTACCCGATTTCTGCCACGCATGTGAGTGCGCCACGCGCGATTCGATAGAGCCATATACGGGTGAACCAAGATTCCCCGCACGACCGGCGTGGGCTTGTCAGGTACGGTAGACGTCTTTGCGATGCCTGACGCGAACGACCTCGATTACCAAGTCAGACTCAAACACGGTGTAAACCACCCGATAGTCGCCGACCCGAAGACGGTACGAATGTTCGCTGCCCTGCATCTTGCGAACACCTGAATGGAAAGGGTTTGACGAGAGAGCTTCCACCGCCTCGATCACCCTGGAAATCGCTTGGCGGTGAAGCTTTCTGAGGTCCTTGACGGCAGAGGACTTCCAGTAGATACTATAAACATCCATCCTCTTTCAACTTCGCCACAACATCTTTATGCGGAGTACGCGGTTCGTCGCGCCGCTCGGCGAGTGCCGCTAGATCCTGCAGGTCCTCGATAAGTTCGTCATACTCGTTGATGGGGAGGATCACAGCAGTCTTACGACCGTCCCGGTCCGTAACATATTGTGGGGTGAGTTTTGCCATAGTTGCCATTGTCCCTGCCTCCAGATTAACCCATTCTATTGCAATGGATTACCATAATGATCGGGACAATATCAACAGCAGACAGGTCTTGGCATCTTCTTCGGCTTTTCCAGAGCGGTCAACAGCAATCCTCAATACCTCAAAGCATCCCTAAGTACAACTCAACACAATTAAGATCACACAATGGGGCGGAGTATATCACCAGCACGTCATTGCGAGGAGCGAAGCGACGCGGCAATCTCGCTCCGGCCAAGTCCTTGCACTTAAGGAGATTGCCGCGCTCCCTGCGGTCGCTCGCAATGACGGGGGCGGTGGTTGCCTCCCGCAAGGCGCTGAACCCGATTTGTAGCCCTGTTTGTGTTGAGCTGCACCTTAGTACAGCTCAACACAAACAGGGCTACACTAAAGACTTGATGGGTGCCACGCTCAAACTCTGTTTGAGCGTGCTTTGAAGCCCGGGATTTCTTGCCCGCCAGAGGCGGGTAAATGCCGGAACACGGACAAACGAGTTTGTCCGTGGCACCCGAATGTGTATCCTTTATTCTGTCGAGCTATACTTAGCGTCGCTTCTCCAACCTGCGATCACTCGATGACGCGTGCTTTGCCGCCCAGAGCCGTCAAGGCGTCCACAAATCCCGGATACGTAATCGCGGCTGCCTCGTAGCCGCGGATGACCGTCTGGCCGGATGCAGCGGTCCCGGCTATCGCCAACGCCATCACGACGCGGTGGTCATCGTGGCCGTCTACCGGGGCGCCATGCAACTGGCTTTCCTCGATCACGAGGCCGTCGGACAGTTCTTCGATCCTCGCGCCGAGGCGTTCGAGTTCGGCCTTCATCACGGCAATACGGTCCGTTTCCTTCAAGCGCGCCTGCGGCACGTTCACCAGACGCGTCGTCCCCTTGGCGAAGCAGCCCAGCACTGCCATCATGGGCAACGCATCGGGCGTGGCGTTCAGGTCCAGTTCACGGCCAACCAGTTCCCGTGCTTCGACCCGAATCCGGCCCTCCTCGATTTGCACCTCGGCGCCCATTTCCCGAATGTAGTCCACCACTGCGCGGTCGCCTTGCATGTCATTCATATCGAGCCCCAGCGAGACCACGGCGTTGTCCCCCAGCGCACCTGCGGCGAGGAAAAACGTCGCCGAGGAGAAATCGGCGGGAATCCTGCGGTCGACAGGTTGATACTGCTGACCGCCGGGTACGCGGAACTCGGCCAGTCCTTCGCGTTCGAGCGTAATGCCCTGGCGGCGCAACCAATCGAGGGTGATCTCGACGTAAGGCCGCTCGTTGAGCACCGGGACCCGGATACGTGACGCGTCGTCAGCCAGCGGCGTGTTGATGAGCAGGCTGGTCAGGTATTGGCTGGTAACGGCCTCGATGGCGGTCTCGCCGCCGCGCAGGCGCCCCTCGACCACGAAGGGTGCACAGCCGTTTCGGCACGTCGAGCGGACCTTCGCGCCAAGGTCGTTAAGCGAATCGGCCAGGGGACCGGCCGGGCGGAGCCGGATTTGCGCGTCACCGGTAAACACGGCCAAGCCCTCGAGCAATAGTGCACCCGATCCCAGGGCTATGCGCAATGTGGTGCCGGAGTTGGCCACATCGATGACGTTCTCGGGCGTACGCAAGTCACCGCCTGTGCCCGCGACGCTCCAGAGGTCCGGGCGCTGCGCATCGATCTCGGCGCCCAGCGCGCGGTAGGCCCGCACCGCGGCTTGCGTATCTTTCGAATCGAGCGGCTGGCGGATTCGACTTTCCCCGGGGGCCAGCGCTGCAATCGCCACAGCGCGGATCGTGTGCGACTTCGACCCGGGAATCTCCACCTCGCCCTGCAACCGCGACCGATCACAAAGCAACTTCATCGTCACGTTCCTTCTTTCAGCGCAGTACTATCCTGGACGGAACCGGCAGGTCTCTGGGGAAGAGGACAATCTAAAGCTCGCACTCCCGACGGAACACGATGATAGTACGTTGTCACGCGAGGTGTCAAAAGCCGATATGCCTGAGGGCGTGCCTTGCCGCTAGCTCAGCAGCCCTTCGATGATCAGGTCCACGGCATCGTCTTCGGAGAGTCCACGTGAGAGGAGGGTTTCGAGTTGCTTCGAGTCGACACTGCCGATGGCGGCTTCGTGAGTCACGTGCGCGCCGGGGTGGTTCACCTCAACGATGGGCACGGCCTTGGCCAACCCGTTTCCCTGCACAATCTCCTTGCAGTCCACATGGCCCCGGGCGCCGTTTGCGCTGGCCGTGATGGTATTGAAGACCTCCGCCGACGCGTTCTCGCGCAGTGCAATGTTGGACTGCAAAACCGCGCGGGCGTACTCGCCGTTGAGGTGGCAGGTCTCGCGGATGGTGATCCGGTCGTCCCCACGGCCGCCGACGCGTGCGAGCATCTCCAAGACGCTATGCGCCGCGCAGTCGGTTACGTAGTCCAGGTCGATCCCGCCCACGCGGCCCCGGATGAGTTCGAACTCGGTCCTGTATCGCGCCTTTTCGTGTAAGGTGACGTGCGCCCTGGGCTCGACCAGGACACCCCCCTCCTTGCCATGGACATG
>CAYRLQ010000072.1:0-1501 GCA_964425145.1 uncultured Nitrospiraceae bacterium | reverse complement strand
GCCGCTCGAAATAATTGTACGTGGCGCCCGGCGCGACGGTGATCTCCGCGTCCATCTTGTGCGTGACGTCCACTGCGTTCGGGAAGGTGCAGTGGGCCAGAATGCTGGCGTTTGACGCCTCTTCCATCCGGATATCCAGCACGATGTGCTGCAGACCTCTTTCGGGCAAGACGCCAAAACACATATGCACCGGTTTGGCGATATGGACGCCTTTGCGCACCACGATCTGCGCCGCGATCCCGTCAGGTCGTTCATCTACAACCACTTCGAGTCCCGGTACGACATGCGAGCCGATGACTTTGTTTTCGTGCACCTGGAGCCGGGCGACATCCTCGCCCAGGACGTGGCTGGGTTTCACGCCCGCCGACTCCAACAGCCGCTGGACCAAGTCATCTGTCGTCATTCAATTCCTCCGTTCAGCGGTTGGTTCACATGGTCGCAAGCGATGCACTTATCCTTGAAGTACGCGCCGATTTTCTCTACGGGCCCCTTGTCGATGATCTGACCGCAACACATCAGGAACGCGTGCTCGGCCTGTTTTAACACGGCCATGCTGTGCGTGATCAGAATGACGGTGGCCCCGTTGGCCTTCAATGCGCGCAGGGCTTCAAAAATGTGATCCAGCGCGGCCACATCGATGCCGGAATCCGGCTCGTCCATCAAAACGGCCTTCGGTTCCATGGCGAGGATTGAGGCCAACTCGATGCGCTTGCGCTCGCCGCCGCTAAGGGTCTTGTCCACAGCGCGATCGGAGTACTTGTTCGGGTCCAACCCAACCTGAGCGAGCACGGCCTCGAGTCGCTTGCGGCTCTTATCCTTGGCCCCTGCCAGGATGAACTGCCGCATGCCCAATCCTTCAAACCGCGCCGGTTCCTGCCAGGCCAGGGTCAGGCCGCGCCGGGCCCGTTCATCTACGGAAAGCCCATTGAGGGGTTCACCCTCGAAGCGAATTTCTCCCTCAATGTCCCGGTAGCCCGACAGGCCCATGATAGCATTGGCAAGCGTCGATTTCCCCGCACCGTTCGGGCCGATCAGCGCGTGCACGTGGCCCGCCCAGAAATCGATGGTCAAGCCATTCAGTATCGGCTTGCCCCCAAGCTCGAGGGTCACGTTTTCCAGTTCGAGAACACCCATTTTGCATGGCTCCCCATGTGTTGGTCCAATTGTGCCACACTACTGCCACAGCGCCGAACAATATCCAACATTGTTGGCTGGGAATGAGCATCGGAACCGGCAAGAAAACCCGAACACAAGCAAGCTCTTTGGAATATGGCGGAGAGAGTGGGATTCGAACCCACGGTACGCGTTAACGCACAACGCCTTAGCAGGGCGCCACCTTCAGCCACTCGGTCATCTCTCCGAAGTGCCCGGATTGACTCTACCATGAACCATCCCCGACGTGCAACTGCCGTCTTGACATCAACATATCAGCACCCTCCCCTCATCATTTATCCTTTTATTCCTCTGCGTAGCTCCGCGGGCTCGGCGTCTCTGCGTTTTG
>CAYRLQ010000071.1:0-16098 GCA_964425145.1 uncultured Nitrospiraceae bacterium | reverse complement strand
AGATGACGTCTGTCGTCGAGACATGCCGTCTCGAGGACGGGCCGACGGTCAAGAGGCTTCGCCACTACAAGTGCCGGTCGTGCGGGGCCCGCTTGTTCGACGACGACGCCATGCACCGTATCCAACAGGAACGCGCCAAGGAAGGCGTCGCAGTGGCGCGGTAGTTTGCAGTCGCATCGCTTTGCAGCGGGAACGCGCGTTCGAACAAGCAGATGCAGGCGAGGCCTGACAGCCCGCCCGATCTTTCCCGTTAAGGCTTTGAAAAAGAGGAATCGAAGAAGTGGCCGGAGACAAGATTGCACGCCGGTATTTCTTGAAGCGAACGGCTGTTGCCGCCGGCGCAGCAGGCGCTTTCCCAACGATTATCCCCTTGTCTGTCTTGGGGACCAACGGTACAGTTGCCCCGAGCAACAGGATCACGATGGGCTTCATTGGCGTGGGCAGTCATGGCACAGACGTGAACTTAAAGACCTTCCTGCAGTGTTCCGACGCCCGGGTGGTCGCCGTGTGTGACGTAGATGCAAGTCGACGCGAAGCGGCCCGCAACATGACAAGAAGTCGCTACGGAAACCGAGACTGTGTCGCTTACAATGATTTTCGCGAAATCATAGCGCGCGACGACATCGACGCAGTATGTATTTCCACACCGGACCATTGGCACGTACCCATGTCGGTCATGGCGATCAGGGCAGGCAAGGATGTGATCTGTGAAAAGCCTACCCTGACGATTAGGGAGGGCCGTATTCTCTCCGATACAGTCAAGCGATACTCCGCGGTATTCCAGACGGCGACCGAGGACAGGTCAATCTCTGTTTATCATCGTATGGCGGAGTTGGTCCGAAACGGCAGGATCGGCAAGCTTCATACCATACGAGTAACGCTTCCGGCGGGGCATCCGCGCGCCTTTCCACTGGGTCAACAGAAGCCCGAACCGGTCCCAGACGGGTTTGATTACGACATGTGGCTCGGGCCGGCGCTATACGCACCCTACACAAAGGCGAGATGTCACTGGAATTTCCGATGGATCTACGACTATTCCGGCGGTCAGTTGACCGACTGGGGCGCCCATCTCATCGATACGGCGCAGTGGGCCAATGATACCGAGCGCACGGGGCCGGTGGAAGTTGAAGGTAAAGGCGAGTTTCCAACCGAAGGAATCTACAACACGGCAACGAAGTACCACATCGAGTACAGCTACGCGAACGGCGTAAATATGATCGTCGACAGCGGTGGAGTCGCCCTGCGGTTTGAAGGAACAGGTGGCTGGGTCGGCAACAACGACTGGCGCGGCCCCCTGGAAGCAAGCTCACAGTCCATACTGAAATCTGTTATCGGTCCGGAGGAAACACACCTGTTCACATGTCCCGCGGGAGAGCAGCGCAATTTCCTGGACTGTGTGAAATCACGCAAGGACCCCTACTTCCCGGCGGAAATCGGGCACCGCTGTTCAAGCGTCATGCACATAGGCAACATATCAATGCTGCTCGGGAGAAAACTGCGGTGGGACCCGGACGAGGAGGGCTTCATTGATGACGAATCGGCCAACCGGATGCGCTCCCGTGCCATGCGCCAGCCATGGCGTGTGTAAGATGACAACGAATATGGAAAGGAGGTTGACGAGGTGAAACAGGGGACGAGACTATTTGCCGCCCTGGTGCTGAGTGCCTGTTTCTCTGTGTCTTCATCATGGTCGTCGGCCACGACAAACGTCATGCCAAAGGAAACAAAAATGACAAATCACTTCTTCGCCATGGATACCGGCACAAGGGACGCCAAACATCCTACACCGGAATCCCAGGCGAAGATGCTCAAGGAGTTGGGCTACGCGGGGATCGGTTACTCGGGAGTCAATGGCATTCCCGAAATGCTCGAGGATCTCGACACAAACGGCCTGAAAATGTTCACAGTTTATCTGGGAATAGATATCGACTCCCGGAATTACGAAGTCGACCCGTCATGGAGAAGGGCGATGCGAGAATTAGAGGGCCGCGATACCGTGCTGTGGATCACACTATCGAGCAAAAGGTATAAGCCCTCCTCGACGCAGGGGGATCAACAGGCAGTGGACATCCTTCGAAAGCTTGCCGATCCGGCTCGGGAATCAGGACTGAGAATCGCTCTTTACCCACACGCCGGCACCTGGCTCGAGCGAGTGGAAGACGCAGTACGTGTAACGAAAAAGGCAGCCCGAAGGAATATAGGAGTAACCTTTAATCTATGTCATTGGCTCAAAGTCGACGATCAGAAGAATATGCAGTCCGTGCTGAAATCGGCAATGCCCCATCTGTTACTGGTTACCATCAATGGCGCCGATAGTGACGGCAAGAACTGGGACCAATTGATCCAGACATTGGATCGTGGATCGTTTGACGTCAGACAGTTACTAAAGGCCCTCAACGAATTGGGATATACCGGCCCTATCGGACTGCAGGGCTATGGTATCGGAGGCGATGTGTACGAGAACCTGAAACGGTCTATGGAGGCTTGGCGCAGGTTCTCCGCCGATTCAAAACCAAGCACAACCATTCGCTGAATTTGAAGTTGAAAACCCGCGCGTTTTTAATGTAAGTTAGCTGTCAAGAGAGGAGGAGTTGTCATGCAACATAACACGATGAAGGATGTAACCCGCTGCCCGCGAATGATTGGACGCCGGAACTTCTTGATTACGATGGGGGCATCCGCCGTCGCAATAGACACGGGTGTCCTCAACTTCGCCTCGTCGCTCTTCGCCGCGGGGCCGAAGTCGGCCAAGAAGCCCCTCGTACACGCGGTATTCGTACGCCCCGATATAGACCAGTACTGGATGGGTTGGCCGGGAGCTGCTTACGACATCAAAGCCCGCCAGCGCCAATATACGGAGGTGCTCACCGACGCCGGAGAGGAGTTTGGAATCGACTTGCAGGTCACCGGCGAGCCGCTCCACGATTCTAAAGGTGTCAACACGTTCCTCAAGGGTCTCGAGAAGGCGCCGCCGGACGGGCTGCTGGTTATCAGCATGTGTCTACACCATACCGGCTTTAATTCTTGGGGCTACGTCAACCATATTGCGAGGAGCCGGGGCCAAATACCGACTATAGTGTTCAGCCCGATGGGAACTTCCTTTACCGGGGACCTCCAGGCAAGTCGCAATATCCCGGGCGTCTTTGTTGCTGCCACGCAGGATGTCGACTGGCTCAGATTCGGTCTGAGGATGCTCAATACCATTTGGCAGATGAAGAACACGCGCATCTGCATTGTTGCAGGCGACAAGACCGAGGACAAGAAGCTCGACGTGATCGGCGCCACGCTCCACTACATTCCCAACCGCCGCTTCCTCGATGAGTTGGAAAAGGTGGAGATGAGCGATGAGATCCGAGCCATCGCCGACTACTATGCCAAGAACGCCGAGAAAATCGTCGAGCCGAACAAGCAAGACATACTCGACGCGGCGAAGAACTACGTCGTATGCCGACGTCTCATGGCTGACGAGAATTGCCAGGGCTTCTCGATGGATTGCCTCGGCCCAATTACCAGGCGCGAGATCCTTCCGCCCTGCGTAGCTTTTTCACGTCTGCGCGACGAAGGCATGCTCGGCACCTGCGAGGCAGACTGGAACGCCGCCATCTCCACGAGACTCACGGACCTCCTGTTCGACCGGCCCGGATTCATGCAGGACCCCGCGCCCAACACCGTGAACAACACACTGATGGGCGCCCACTGCACGTGCGCCACCAAACTCGATGGTTTTGACAAGCCACCCGCGCCGTTCATCCTCCGCAGCCACTCCGAGTCCAATCTGGGCGTGGCAATGCAGGTGCTCTGGCGTGTTGGCCAAGAGGTTACCATCATGAAGTTTCAGGGGCCGGAATCGATTATACTCGGTACAGGTCGCGTGCTCCGCAACATAGACACCCCTCCCTCGGGCGGCTGCCGCACCTCACTCGAGATCGAGGTGGACGATGTGGCTGACTCGCGGGATATTAAGGGCTTCCACCAGCTATTCATCTATGGCAACCTGGAGCTCCAGTTCAAAGCATACTGCGATCTCGCGGGAATCAAGGTCGTCCACATCTAACGAGGGTATTCGAGTCCAATAGACCACCCGTTGTTAGTTAGTTTAGTTGACGGTTTCTTCTTGCTTACTTCTTCTTTCCCTAAAGAAGAAGTAAGCAGGACGCCCCCGGATTTTGAAAGTCGCGCTCAACTTCGAATAAGGGAAATCGATGTCCTCAACTTGATTGCCGCGTGAGGGCAGCTCTCGTGGCAACAGTAGCAATAGATGCATCTCTTGTAATCCCACCGAGGATAACCATCCATCGTTATGCATTGCACAGGGCAGACCTCTGCGCAAGTGCCGCATTGCTCACACTTGTCCAAAATCACCACCGGCCTGCGCCGCTGAAGCCCGGAAACGTGCCTGAAGAGAAACGATTGGAAGGGGATTGACCCCGGCAACCGGAACCTAACCGGTTCTATGTCCCTGTTGGTTTCAAAAACGCCCTGGCTTAATCCTCGTTCAATCCCAAATCTGTTGGTGCAGATTTTCTGCGGGTCCACGCGGATAACCGTGCTGCACGCCGTATCGAGCGCAATCGCATCCGCGCTGAGACCGACAAAACCGGCTCGATTTTTCCTGCCTGCGGGGCCAGGCCCAAATCCATCGATCCCGACAATGCCATCCATCACATTGAGCAGGATTTTAGGCTTGACGAACCAGTATAGGTCCACGAGTAGCTGCGAGAATTCTTCTGTAGAAGGCGCCATCACATGGGCCTGTGGCTTGCCACCGCCGGGGATGCAGCCGAAGAGATTCTTCACCGCCCCCGTGAGTTTCGTAAGCGTGTGGGACTTGAATTTGGGCAGGTTGATGATGCATTCGACATCGTCAAGAATGCGAGGGAGGTTTAACTCTTGGAGGAAGAGATTCTGGGGATTCGAATAGGACCGGGAGGGGAATTCCTCGAAGGAATGGACCGAAACCGAACCCAGGCGATTACCGATGCCGGCAATTCCCGATTTCTCCAGCGCGCGTACCGTTCCGCCGGGGATGCTTGAACTATCGGCGATAATGACCGCGTTCCCGTTATCTAGAAGCACCTTGGCCATCGCTTCTACGATCGCAGGATGCGTCGTGATGTGCCTTTCCGGCACATACGCCCCCAGAACATTCGGTTTCAGAAGCACCTTGCTTTGACGCGGGATTTTCACACCCAGATAAGCGATGCCGTCGATAATGATTTTCTCAATCTTATCTGGGTCATATTCCCGACAATTATCGAGGTAGACCCTGTCCTTCTCCATATGTTCTCCCCGCCCCTGCTCATCGTGCTCGTATCCGATGGATTTCCCCGTCCCCATAATTATTGCGCCAGTGTGTGCCAACAGCCTAGTTTTTCTGTACGCCATTGTGAATATATAGTATTATTTACATTATATCGTGCAAATATATGGAACGCCTGGGGCTATATTACGGGGGAGAAGGGAATTGGCCCCTCTCCCAAGCCAGGAGGTGACAAATGGCTTAGCAAACGAAACGTTCAGTACCCCATGCTTCTCGGCATACAGCTCTTGACTGGGCGCCGCCACCGGAGGCTTTTGTCAAATCGGTTCTTCTTCTGAACGCTTCATCGGAACCAAAGGCCGGTCACTCGCGAGTCATTGTTTAGAACCAGCACCAACTCGGCTTTTCCATTCGTGAATTCCGCACGCCACGTGTGAACGCCGTTGTCTTCACCAAGATACGCCTCTGATTTCCACTCGCCCAGCTTCCTCTTCAGCCCTTGAACCACATCGAGATAGGCCTGCTTGGTGAAGCCCTGGGTGAACATGATGTCGGAGAAGTCCTTGCAGAACAGGTCCATGTCCTCCTTGTCATATCCCTCCCGCACGTTTTTCAACGCGCTAAGGACGCTGTTCGGCGGAGTAGTCTTTGACGGCCTCCCGCAGCCGGATAACATCAGGCAAGCAATTGAAAGAGACACCGCAATTACATGGTCTAGGGCTCGCCAATCCTTCGCCATCGCAAATCCCTCCGTAAAAAGCCGCGCTCGACGCCCAGGGCAGTCTACGACAAGCTCAACGGCCTTGTGCCACCATGCGCGCCAGCGCCGTCACCCTGGTCAGCATGAGTTCCCCGAGTTCCTCTCCATAAAATGATGCAGTAACCTCATATCCGCTTTCACGGTACTCTTCTTTGGTGAGGATGTATCCGACGCTGTCCGTGGTGAGAGCAGCGATGCAGGGGTGCGGGATGCCTTCTTCACGGAGCGCGTCCTTCACGGCAACGCCCAACTCGCAGATGGGCTCGCCGGGAAACGTCATCATCTGGAAATCATTGAGCCGGAGACCATAAATCGGGGCCTTGTCGGGAAACATGGCCGGCAGCAATGACTGTAGCTGTTCTTGAGTGACGTGGTATTCATCACCGGCGATCTTGACAAAGTCCGGCGCAGCCTGTTGTGGCGGCAAATCGACCCACTCACACTGCACCGCGAACCGCGTTACTGCTTTGGTGGTGAGACCTTCGGCCAAGCGGAAGGCCGCAATACCAATGCGGCGGCCGTAGTCCTCAGCCATCTCCCACCGGCTTCCGCCCTTTGCACCATTGGGAGAAATGTCACCTTCGGCGCCGTTGGTATACATACACGTCACGCCCTGGCCCATCAGCGCCTCGAGGGTCCGCTGCATAACGCCTGCCCAACCACCGGAAACAAGCATCTCACGTGCCGTCATGATGGTACCGTGCGCAGTGTAGTTGACCAGGACCACCATCGGAGACCCGCCTGCCCGGTCCAGCCGCAACACGGTCAGGGCCTCATCCACACACGCATCGCCCCGCCGGTTCCGATTCATACCAGGCACCTCGACGCTGCCGGCAGCCGCACGTACAGGCTGCAACGCCGCGTTGGCCTCGCGCAGGCCTTTTGCAAGCCGCTCCGTCACGAAGTCGAGCATGGTCTCGGAGAAGATGCCGATATGGGGGTTATCGGCGACATTACGCCGGTCCAACGCGAACCCTTCCAGGCCGGCATGCGTGTGGCTCGCCGCCATGAGCACCCTCTCGAGGGGCAACCCTTCGATACCGGCCTTCGCCAGCGACTCCCTCACTACGCCCACGGGCAGACCGCAAACGTCCAGGGTGACCAAGGCTGATTTCTCACCGGCCCACTCGAACACGAGCACCTTGGCGTGAATCGTGTCGTGGACGCCTTCTGCGGGCTTACCCGCTCGGTCGCCATAGCCCCCCAGTTGCGTCGGAATTCCCTCTTCCAATGGTGTGATGCTTGTCTCGAACACACCTGCCTGGAGCTGGGACATGGCCGGCAGGCTCCAGCACAGTACCAAGAATGTGGTCAGCAGTTTCATCGCCTTTTCCTCCTTAAGAAAGGACATTGCTCCTCATAGTTTCCGTGTGTCAACGGGTGCATGTGCGCAGCACGTGGCAAGAAGCACAGCACCCAATGCCATAAGTATGCTTGGCGAATGGCGGGTTTTCAACCGGCCCGGCACGGGTGGCGAAAGATAACCCCGCGCCGATCATCGCTATCCAGGACATGGCCTGCTACACTTTTTCAACAAGGATGCTCAGGATGGACAGGATGTATTCAAAATTATCCTGAATATCCAGCACATCCTTGTTAATTCTCATTCTTGGCAAGGATGCTCAGAATGGGCAAGATGTATTCATAATTATCCTGAATATCCTGGCAATCCTTGTTCCATTCCTTTTCGATACGGTAAATGTACGGTAAATGGGGACAGTTACCCGTTTATTTCTCGCGTGCCAGCCAGCCACTGGGTTGCGTCATTCGGCGCGGTTTCTGCTGGCGGCCATTGCCATTGCCTCACAGGCGTGGTCCAGCATGTGGCGTAACCGAACCCTGTCGTCATGCTGCGACATACACGTCCTCCGCCTCGGCGAGCACCTGGTCGCGGAAATAGCGGCTCAAGAATCCCTCGGTGTTCAGGTCGACGTTTCTGCCCAGCAACTCGGAGAGTTCATCCTGCATGGTGAAGAAAGCGAGCCCGGGCGTGTGTCCTGGGGTCCTTCCGGTCTGCGTTCATCTGCGTCATCTGCGGATAAAGTCTCCTTCCGGTTCTCCGATTTGTTCAATCCACAGAGGTCGCAGATGAACGCAGATTACCAGTTCTGATCAAACGTTTGTATTCTAGCCGTGCGGCGCCAAAATTCAAGAGTAGTCCTAACTCGAAACCGCTTGCTTTGAGATAATTGATGACTTGCGCCTGCTCGACTCCGGTAATGCCCGACAAGGCCTTCAGCTCGACGACGATGCTTTCATAACAGATGAAATCGGCGCGGTACGAACAGGCAAGACGGACACCTTTGTACGAGATAGGCAATTCCACCTCACGCTTAGAAGGGATGTCCCGACGCGCAAGTTCAATGGCAAGCGCTTCCTGGTAAACCGCCTCCAAGAAACCGTTTCCAAGTGTCCGATGCACGTCCATGGCCGCGCCGATGATGGCGTGTGTCCTGGGGTCCTTCCGATCTGCGCTCATCTGCGTCATCTGCGGATCAAGTCTCCTTCTAAGCCGGATCGCCTACGGTGTGAAGCTTCAGGAGATTCGTACGGCCGCCGACGGCGAGGGGCGTGCCTGCCACGACGATAATGGTCTCACCCTCGGCGGCTAGACTGCGCTCGAGCAGTATGGCGTCGACGCTTTGCACCATCGCATCGGTGCTGTCTACCTCCTCGAGCGCCTGGATCGCATCCACGCCCCAGAACAAGGCGCAACGGCGCCGGGTCTCCTCGCTCAGGGTGATGGCGGTGATGGGCGTGTGCGGCCGGTAGCGGGCGATGGCGGTTGCCGTGTAACCCGACTGCGTGAAGCAGACAACGCGCTTGACGTCCAGCGTCTGGATCATGTCCCCCACAGCATGGCCGATGGCGTCGCTGGAGGCGCCTTCCCATGTGCCGGACGTATGCGCACGCGCCGGGATGGCCCGAGGCCGCGACGCCGCAATGGCCTGGTCCGCCTTGCCGGCGACATCGGCCATGACGGACACCGCAGCCAGCGGGAACTGCCCCACGGCGGTCTCGCCCGAGAGCATGACGGCATCCGTTCCGTCGTAGATGGCGTTGGCGACATCGGTGACCTCGGCGCGCGTGGGCCTCGGGCTGGTCATCATTGATTCGAGCATCTGCGTGGCCGTGATAACGGGCTTGCCTTGCTCATTACACTTACGGATCAGCTCCTTCTGAATTTGCGGCACGTCCTCCAGGTTCACTTCGACCCCTAGATCACCGCGCGCCACCATGACCGCGTCGGTAAGCTCGAGAATCGCGTCAAAACTGTCCAAGGCTTCCGGGCGTTCAATCTTCGCCACCACGTGGGCTGAAGCGCCCGTGTCGGCAATGCGCTGCTTGATGGCGCGGATGTCTTCGGGTCTGCGCACGAACGACAGCGCCACGTAGTCCGCGCCCAGCTCAAGGGCCAATGCCAGGTCCTCGATGTCTTTGGCCGTCAGTGCCGGAGCGCTTACGTTCACGCCGGGCAGATTGACGCCTTTGTGTTGGCCCAGGGCGCCCCCGCGGATCACCCGGCACCGGACATCAGGCGGAGAGACCTGTTCGGCGAGCAGTTCCAGGGCGCCGTCGGCCAGCAGGAGGCGGTCGCCTGCCTCGACGTCGTAGGGCAAATTCGCATATGTGGTCGAGACGCAGTGCTGGTCACCCGGGACGGCGCGCGTGGTCAGGCAAAATGCCTCGCCTTCGGCCAGGTGAACGGGCACGCCACCGTCCAACGCGCCGGTACGGATTTTCGGCCCTTGCAGGTCCATCAGGATGGCGACATTGGACTGCAATTCCTGGGCGATGGATCGCACGGCGTTGAACGTGGCGCGGTGATGGTCGTGGGTTCCGTGCGAGAAGTTGAGCCGGGCCACATCCATGCCTTTGAGGATGAGCTGGCGAACCATCTCTGGGCTGCGCGAACTCGGCCCGAGCGTACAGACAATCTTCGTGCGCCGCATAGGCGCTCCTTTCCTCCAGCGAGTTATCAGTTGTCAGTTATTAGTCGATAGCTGAGTGCTGACAACGGACAATTGATAACTTATCATTCCCATGGCTCGAAGGCGCGATAGATTGCCCGGACGGCAATTTCGAAGTCGCTTTCCTCGACACCGACGATGATGTTTATTTCCGAGGAACCCTGATCGATGACGCGCAGGTTGACGCGGGCTTCAGCGAGGGCCGTGCACAAGTGCGCGGCAACGCCAATGTGGTGGCTCATCCCCTCGCCCACGGTTGCGATGATAGCCAGGCCCGGCGCAAGCGTGACGCGGTCAGGCTGGCAGATGCGCTCGATGCCCTTTACGATCGAGGGCCCATGGTTGGCCAGTTCTTCGTCTTTGATGATGAGCGAGATGGTGTCGATGCCCGTGGGCATGTGCTCGAAGGATACGCCATGCTCCTCGAGTACCGACAAGACCCGTCGCCCAAAGCCACGCTCCCGGTTCATTAGCGTCTTCTCGATGTTGATCATCGTGAAGCCCTTCGAGCCGGCGATGCCGCACATCGGGCGGCTGGCTTTCCGCCGAGGGACGATCATCGTCCCTGGATTGTCCCGGTCTTTCGCATTGCGGATGTTGATGGGGATGCCAGGCGTCCGGACGGGGAATATCGCTTCCTCATGAAGCACCTTCGCGCCCATGTAAGATAGCTCGCGCAGTTCCTGGTACGTGATCTCCGATATGCATCGGGCGTCTGGCACGATCACCGGGTCGGCCATGCGTAACCCCGAGACATCGGTCCAGTTCTCGTAGAGCTGCGACTGCGATGCCCGCGCTACGATGGCCCCGGTGATATCGCTACCGCCTCGCGAGAACGTCCTGATCCGGCCGTCTGGCAGCACCCCGTAAAATCCCGGGATTACGAAGATGCCCGGCCCGGCCAGCTTCGGGCCCAGGAGCTCATAGGTAATGGGGTCCAATTCGCCCTCTTCATCGAATTTGATGCACTCTGCCGGTTCGATGAACGTGGCGTCGAACAATTCAGCCAGCAGGCGGGCGATGAGATACTCGCCTCGCGAGGCCATGTAATCGGCGCTCTCAAATTTCCCGCCCTCTTCGCTGATAACGCTGAGGTGCTCTTGCACATTGAATCCCAGACCCAACTCCTTGGCCAGTTCCTCGAAGCGCGCGCCGATGATGTTTGCGGGCTGAGAAGTGTCTAACCCCTCGCGGTTCAGGCTGTGCCAGGCATACAGCAGGTCGGTGACCTTCTTGTCCCCAGCCCCGCGCTTGCCCGGCGCCGACGGGACGATGAACCGTCGGTTGGGATTGGCTCGAATGATTTCCTCGGCCTGGCGGATGCACACCGCGTCCGCCAGAGAACTGCCACCAAACTTACACGTGATGTCGCCCACAGCAGATCGATCCCCTTTCCGTAGTCCTCAATCGTACCCGTAATCGAGGGAACGACCACGAATGGCTCTTGGCCGATACCAACGAAGAACACGTCAGTGAACTTATGACTCAGGGCATCACGGCACGAGGCTCTTGACCCAGCGCAGAACATCATTGTAAGTGACGTAGAACATCAGGCCGATGATCAGCACCAGCCCGATCTGCTGGAACCGCTCGACGGCCTTGATGTTCACGGGTTTACGCCGGACGCCCTCGATAGACAGTAATAAAATCTGACCGCCATCCAATATTGGCAAAGGCAGCAGGTTAAACACGAAGAGGTTTACGCTGATAAACGCCGTCATACGCACAAACAGCCAGTAGCCGGCTTGCGCCGCCCGGGTCGTAGCCTGATAGATCATTACAGGGCCGCCGAGGCTCTTCGGGCTGACGCCTCCAGTAACCAGCATGGCCAGGGTCTTCATCACAAGGGCGAAGTCGTGGTAAGCCCGGCGGAACGCCTCGGGAATGACCAGAATTGGCGGAACCCGATGGAACACCGTTTTCGAGCTCAGTTCAACCCCGATTGCCCTGACAGAGGCGATAGGCAACTCGACCGTTTCGGTGGTAGCTTCCTGGAGCAGGCCGAACAACACCGCCGGCCGGCGTAGCGCCAGCGTGACTGTTTCGCCCGGATGAGTCCGTTCGATCTCGCTCAGTAATGCCAGCGTGGCCGGTTGGCCGTTGATATCAACAATCACGTCCTTGCGCTGAAGGCCGGTTTCCTCCGTGACCTCCGGCGCCACGGCCAAGACTTCGGGCAGGGCATCCATCCCTGCATCCTCAAAGCCTATCGAGGGCACAAACCGCACGTCCAGGAACCGGCCCACCGTTTGCGGTCGGAGCGTCATGGCAATGGCCCCCGCGCCGCGTTGAATTCCCAGCTCGAGGGTCTCTCCTTCAGGAACAGCCTCGACCATCTTGACAAATGTCGACCTATCGACCAGCCTGCCGTTGGCTCGGGTGATGATATCTCCCAGCCGAATGCCATGTTCATAAGCCGGCATGTCTTCAGCCACCCCCGTCACCACGGCCGTCTCGAACGGTTCGATCCCGAACCGCGCCAGTTCCTCATCGCTTGAAACGCGAGGTTCCACGGGCGAGAGGTAGCGGCAGACCCGCCCGTCGGGCTCGATGCGCTCGATCTCCACCCTCAGCCTCTTGCCCTTGCTCAGCGCCGCGGTCATTTCCGCATCCACAATATTGGACACCTCGTTTCCATCAATGCTGAGGATGCGGTCGCCGGTCTCCCAGCCGACCGTCTCTGGGGAAAAGTTGGTGTCAACTTTGACTAAGCCGCCCTCGACCCTATACATGGGAGCTTGCGCAGCGGCGGATTCCGGCGAGACCACGCCGATGCGATTGTCGACCTGCATCTCGGGCACTTCGGCGCCGGTAGCAGCCACGATGGCATAAAGCACGATGGCAAGGACGAGGTTCATCAGCGGACCCATCGCAAAGACAACAAACCGCTGCCAGATTGGCTTGTTGCTCAGCCACCGTCCCGCAGGAACATGGCCGTACTCTTTCTGGCGTTCCTCCTCGGTCAACGGGGCGTCTTCTTGTCCGGCCATTTTCACATAGCCGCCGAAGGGCACTGCCCCGACGCAATAGTCGGTCTCGCCAAGCTTGATGCCGAACAGGCGTGGCGGCATGCCGAGGCTGAACCGCTTGCAGTAAATGCCGCAGGCCTTCGCGGCTACAAAGTGACCCAGCTCGTGCACGAATATGAGCAAACCCAAAACCAGGAGGAAAATGATGATATCCACGATAAACATTACAACTCGCAGCCTAATGTTCCTATGATTTCCTCTGCTTTTTGACGCGCTTGCGCATCGGCCGACAGAACGGCTTCAAGACTCGCATCCGCACTGATAGCGCTCGTTCCCAGCACCTCCTCAACCACGTCGCCAATCTGCAAAAAACCGATGCGTTGCTTGCAAAACGCCGCCACGGCGGCTTCATTCGCCGCGTTCATAATAGCCGGGGCTGTGCCGCCCTGCTCAGCCGCGTGCAACGCAAGCGCCAGGCAGGGGAACTCGGAGAAGTCCGGTGCGGCAAATGTCAACGCCCGGATCGCGGTCAAGTCAAGCCGTCCCAAGGGCAATTCTACACGTTCGGGCCAAGTCAGTGCGAATAAGATGGGGAATCGCATGTCCGTGACGCCTAAATGTCCCAGGATGTTGCCATCATTAAACTCGACCAACCCATGGACAATGCTCTGCGGGTGTATGAGGATTTCGATCTTGGACAGCGGCAAACCAAATAACCGCATGGCCTCGATGACCTCCAGGCCTTTGTTCATCAGCGTGGCCGAATCCACGCTGACCTTCGCGCCCATGGACCACGTGGGATGATTGGTGGCTTCCTCGGGGGTCACGTAGCGCAGGGACTCACGCCTCCGACCGTAAAACGGCCCGCCAGACGCCGTCAAGTGAACACACCGCACCTCCTCGGATTTACGTCCATGCAGGCATTGGAAAATGGCGCTGTGTTCGCTGTCCACAGGCACCACGTCGACGCCGCGTTGCCGTGCCCGGTCCATCAGCAGCTCCCCAGCCGCCACCAGGGATTCCTTGTTAGCCAAGGCGATGCGGTTCCCCGCGTCGATGGCGCTCAGGAGGGGTTTTAACCCCGCGGCGCCCACCACCGCGCATAGCATCACATCTACCGGTACCGCCGCAAGCCGCTCAAGGCCCGCTGGGCCCGTCAAGAGTTCCGCCGGGACATCCATGCCACGGAGCCGTTCGCCCGCGCCCTCATCAGCAACGGCTGCGTAAGCAGGCTGAAACTCGGCGATTTGCTCGGCCAAGAGGTCCACATTGGAATGGGCGGCCAGTGCGACGATCTCGAAGCGGCCCGGGTAGTGGCGCACTATGTCTAAGGCGCTTCGGCCGATGGAACCTGTCGAGCCCAGGATGGAAAAACGTGTGGGCGTCAACGCGTTACCCTTTATTGTTGATGGTTGCCATCGCGGTAGGGCCCAATTGGGAAGAGGCGTACAAATCCGACGCGCCACGCCGTTTATACCGTTGCCAAAGCAAGGCCCGAATTTCAGATACCGTGCTCGCGGCCAGGACGCGTTTGGCGAAGCGCCGTGCCAGGGCAAGGCGGATGTTGGAAATCTCTGCGCGGACGAAGGGGATGGCCACCGGAGACATGCTCAGCGAATTGACACCCAGCCCCAGCAGCAGCTCCGTAAACATGGGGTCGCCGGCCATTTCGCCGCAGAGCCCGCAGGGGATTCGAGCCTTTTTTGCCATCTCCGCCGTCTGGCGTATCATCCGCAACACGGCCGGATGCGCCGGCTCGTACATGTGAGCGATTTTTTCGTTCACCCGGTCCACAGCCAGAGAATACTGAATCAAATCATTCGTACCGATGCTGAAAAAGTCGCACTCTTCAGCCAACAGGTCCGCAACGGCGACCGCTGAAGGCACCTCGATCATCGAGCCGATCTTTATCTCTTTGTCAAACGAAACGCCCCGCATCTCGAGGTCGGCCCGAACCTCATCGAGCACGGCTTTCACGCGCTTCAGTTCTTCCAGGCCGCTGATCATCGGAAACATGATCTGAACGTTGCCGTGGACACTGGCGCGCAGCATGGCACGAAGCTGCGCCTTAAATACGTCCGGTCGCTCGAGGCAAAAACGAATGGCCCGCCAGCCGAGCTGCGGGTTGATTTCCGGCGCCAGCCGCAGCTGAGACGCGAACTTGTCGCCGCCGAGGTCGAGTGTGCGCAACGTAACAGGCGCCGGGTTCACGGCCGCCGCCACTTGGGAATAGGCACGGAACTGCTCCTCCTCGGAGGGCAGGGAAGTGCGGTTGAGGAACAGGTACTCGGTGCGATACAGGCCCACGCCTTCCGTGCGCACCTTCAGGCCGTGCGCTATCTCGACCGGCAGCTCGATGTTTGATAAGACTGGGACCTCGACACCGTCCAACGTGGTGCTGGGCTTATCTGTCTCGGCCAAGAGCAACGCCTGCCGCTTTTCCTCCACGCGCTGTTTCTGCGTGGTGAACTGGGCCACGGTCGACTCGTCAGGGCAAATGACAACCAGGCCGTTTGTCCCGTCGACGATGAGGGGATCGCCAGGCACTACGTGCACACCGGCGTATTTCAGGCCCACCACGGCGGGAATCTCGAGCGCCCGCGCCAGGATCGCCGTGTGGGATGTGGGGCCGCCGAGATCGGTGACTATCCCGAGTGCATTCGCAATGTCGATATTGACCGTGTCAGATGGAGAAAGATCGTGCGCTACCACGATGCTGGGGCGGCCGAGGTGCTCGAGGTTCTTGAGTTCCGTCTTGAGCAGTTTCCCCAGGATACGCGATCCCACATCGAGCAAGTCGTTGGTCCGTTCCCGAAACCGCGGATCATCCACCGTATCCAGCGTCTTGGTATAACGGGTGATTAGATCGTCGAGCAGGTACTCGATGTTCAACGCCTCGCGCTCGAGCCGCTCCCGGATTTCCTCGCGCATGGCCACATCATCAAGCAACATCAGGTGCGCTTGGAAGATGTCGGCATGGCGCGTGCCGAGTTCCTGGGCCGTTTGTTCATAGAGCATCTCCAGCTCTTTACGCACGGCCCGCAAGGCCTCGTCAAACCGTTCGAGTTCCGCGGCGATGTCCTCAATGGCATAGTTGGGAATATCGAGGGTTTGCACGTCGAAAGCCAGTGCGGGCCC
>CAYRLQ010000070.1:0-16157 GCA_964425145.1 uncultured Nitrospiraceae bacterium | reverse complement strand
ACTGGTGATTTCTCACGTGTTTATTGCTATGTTGTTTCGGAATCAGCCCACTAGTAACTTGTCAGTCCATGGCTGACAAGTTACTAGTCGAATAAAGAACGCAATACCCGTTGTTTCATTTCTCGTTCTTGTTCCGCCTCAGTGGTTTCCAATCGAGGCCAGCGCTCTCCCCGGACTTTACGTACCGGATCACCTACATCGGCCTTTCCCCATGAATGGTGCGGCACTTCAACCTGACGGGTTTGGCCGTCCGCGCACTTCACCTCCCAGTAGTAGTCATAATAGAGGTACTCGCGGCGCATGTCCCTCCATTTTTTGAGGCCGCGGAGCCAGTCACGCTTCTTGTATGTGTCGGTGATCTTGCCTTCCCAGGCCTGGCGCTCGGCGATTGAGGCCATAATGGCAAACTTCAATCCGAGGACGGCTCCAAGGATGAGCAATGCCAGAATCGCCTGGACAAGTGGATTCTTGAGAATTGAACTCATTGTTACTCTCCCCTCAAGTTATCTTCAATGACCTTACACTACGGCTGCGCTTAACGCGCCCGCGCCCGTCGGTTAACGGATAGGAACGCTTCATAATTGAATTATCTATTGACATGAACCACGTCCAAGAATCGCTCAATTTAGGCATAATTGTTGGCCTTTAACGCCATTATTTCTGCTACCCGCCCCGGTATCAAGTATCTATCTCGTATTGGTTGCCGAAATTCACCGCATAGAGAGATGCCGACGGATTGTGGTTACGGCGCGGGCGCGTTATGTTACACTGTCCCTTGCTGGTGTGATGGCGAAACTACTGGGACGCCCACGGCAAAAGTCGAGAGTGCCCCGTCGTTCCTCCTCGCAATAACGCCTGGGTCTGATGATCGAAGGATCGACCATGAGATTGCGAGCAATCGCTGTACTTTGGCTGTGGTCTATAGTGCTCACGGCCGTGCTGACGTGGTGGATCACGGGCCACCGCCCACCGCCTGAAGAAGTCGCTCCCGATGAGGGGCACGGGGCGGCTCAAGAAGTGCAAGCGGGATCAGCGCGTCGCGACGAGCGATCCTCACAGGATGAATCGGCACGCGACGTTGCCGCGCTCGAGCGGGAAAACGTGGCATTGCGCGGGGAGACGAAGCGGCTTCGGGCGGAACTCGACAGGGCAGAAGACGGCCGCCTGAGGTTGGTTTTTGCACAGGCCCTCCGCGAAATGATGGAAGCGCCACCGAACGGAGACGACGTCGAGACCACGTGGCGCAAGCGGATTGAAGTGTTTCGACAAAAAGAGAAAAGAGGCACGTTCGAGGGGCTCGATGAAGCGATGAGCCTCATGGCCGAAATGGCGCGATTCGGCATGCCGGGAATTCAACTGTTGGCGAGCGTGGCATCGGACCATCAGCGCGAGACGGACGAGCGGGAATTGGCCCTGCAGGTGTTGGCGCACATTCGCGACAAAGCGGCCTTGGCGACCCTATTGAAACTCCGCGAACCGGACATCATGGAGTTAGATTTTCCCTATGACCTGATTGAACTGCAAATCTCCGCCCTGCCGACAGGCGAAATCCGGGAATTTATCCCCGAGATCAATCGCCAGATAGCTGCCGAGCTAGGTACGGACACGATTGCCCCCGAACGCACGGAGGTCCTGGCCATTTTGGCGCTTGTTCACGGCGATTCGCGGTCCTGGTCGCTTCTGCAGGATAGGCGTGTCTTGCTAGAGGACCTCAGAGGCGCGGTGCGGATCGCCGCGGACGTGCATACCCATCGCGCCCGGCAGTTTGTGGAATGGGTCGCGCGCGACCACCCCCGCGACGACGTTTCCGAGGCTGCCTCTCGCCTGGTAGATAACTGGTGAGGCGATTATCGAAAGATGATGATCTTGTAGGCCCATGCAAACGCCACCAAGGCCAGCCCAATGAAGCAAACCAATCGTATGTGACGCGACGTGATGGGTATGACCGGCCACCAGCCTGTCATCCCCAGTCCTATACTGATGACAAATGCTATGGCGCAAAGAACAAAGGCGATTGCGCCCGCAGGCTGAGCAACCAGCGCATCTATCGGCTTGCCGTGCGCCATAAGGCAAAAGGCCGTTGTCATGCCGCAAAACGGGCATGGGACGCCGAATAAGGTCGTGGTCCTGCAGGGAGTGAAGCCTAACTGCTCGTGTGTGCCCCATCCGCGCGGGTCGGGCGTCAACCGGGCTGCAATGAGGAAGACCAGGAGCAGGCCCGCTGCAACGGTGCCTAAACTGATCCGCTCCCTCGTGCAGAGCCTGCGCCAGAATCGCCCCCAGGTAAAAGAAACGCGCCACTGTTCAGGGCATTCCCACATTCGTGAGCTCCTTGCTTTGCGCCCGCGATCAGGCGTCTTCACCGGCCGCGCCAAAGGCCGCTGGGCCGTATCCACAACACCCGTCGCTTCGCGCACAAGATGTTTTTCACGCTGGGGTATGCTTCATTAAGGGCATCGAGCAACGCCAACGCCTCTTGTAGACGTCAGCTATCAGCCGTCAACTGATAACTGAAAGCTGATAACTGACGGCTATCAGATACAGCTTGTCGGCGAGCTTGAACTTGCGCTCCGCTTCCTCCACTTTCATGTCGGCCCTTCCGCCCGTTTAGAACGCGATGACGTCCAGCCCTGGAATCGATGATTCGAGGGGGATGGTCTCGATGTGGGTGGCGCCGAGCTTGGCAAGCTCGTATCGCACGCGCGCAATTGGCAAGTCCGGGTTGGATGCGTCCATCTGGACGCTGAACTCGGTGAAGTGAAGGCCCTCGTTCACGGTGGGCTCGTCCGCAAACAGGCGATTGGCCTTGAGGTACTCCAGCAGCTTGGAGACGGCGTCTTTCCTGGCATTGAAGAGCAGCATCACCTTATCCTCGGCGAACAGGGCCCCGTGGAGATTGAGCAGAAACATGCGTGCCAAGTCGTATTTGGCGGGGTTCTGCCTAATCGCCGGGTTTGCCCAGACGGCCATCTCGGACGTCATAATCTCCTCGACGATGTCCAGTCCGTAATCCTGGATGGTATTGCCCGTCTCGCATGTCTCGAGCCCGAAATGGACTGAGCCTTCCTTAACCTTCGCCTCGGTTTTGCCCCAGGTCTCGTAGATCACGATGCCCGCGTCGATCCGCGGCGGCGTTCGGTACTTCTGCACCGAAAAGTCGTTGTGGCTCCTGGCAAATCCCAGCTTCTCGATCTTCGCGCGGAACCACTCGAGCCCGAGATATGGCATCTCGGAAACCATTGTTACGAGCTTGTTCCGCGCAAGCAGTTCCTCGAGCCAACCGTCGCACTCATCAACCGCGCCGTCCTTGACGATGACCACGCGAACATGGCCCCGTTGCAACGGCAACACCTTCTCGAGGTGGATGGTTTGGTTGTAAACGTATTTGAACTCGAGTTCCCGCTCGCGGACGCAGTCGTCGCCGGTGATCGCGAGGTCAATTTCACCCAGGTCAAGCTGGGCGCTAAACTCCTGCGGGCGCCCGTCCCAGCCGAGCAGAAGCGCGTTGAGTGGAAACATACTCGGCCCGCCTTGATCGTAGCCTTGGGTCGGGAATCCTGCATGCCGCAGCAAGTCGATGAAGTTGCCGCCCCGTGAGGCATCCGCCAGCGACCCCGCCGGCAAACCAATTATCAAACGCTCCTCATTCATTCTTCATGTCGCTCCTGTGCTGTTTTGGACAACCTTTCTTTTGAAAAAGAAAAAGTCGCCCAAAACCATCCAAAGCCAAATATTGGTTTTGTATTCTGGGGACAGTATACTTAATTCAGTCGTTCTTGGTCTTTGGTCCTGGTTTTCGCTTCCTACTGAATTAAGTATACTGTCCCCAGAATACAGCCTCTTCACAACACATGGCGGAAGACCATGTAGCCCTCGGCCGCGTCGACGGAAATCTCGCGGCCGCGCACCCGCGCGATAAACTCGACGTTCTGCACGCTCGAGTGGTGGATGGCCTCGCGCATTTGCGACTCGTGCATCGACAGGGCCGTCAGTTTTTTCTCCAAGAAGTCGGAGATATCCACATAGAAATTGGGGTGGAACTTCTCGCGCTCGAGGCTCCAGAACAGCGACGTGTTGTCGTAGCCCAGCACAATGCGCTGAAATGGCTTGATCGACGGCACGCCGGGCCGCGCGGCGGTGAATGCCGCACGGAACACCGCATCGTGGTCCTGGTTGTATGACGAGACCGGTATCGCGAGCATCGTGGGCCGGAGCCTGTCGAGGGCGAGCTTGCTATCCCGCTCGAGCTTGGCGATAAGGTCACGCCGCGGGATGGCGTCCAGCCGCAGATGCCGCTCTGGGTCCCGGTAGAGTACCTCCCAGTCATCCACCTCGAGATAGTCCATGACACGGGCCAGTTCCGCTTCGCGCTGGCTGCCCGAAACCCCCTTGTCCGTGCCGTCATAGTGTTTCAAGTCGCCCACTGAACACACGATCACATACACCTCGCCACCTACGTGTTTGATCCGGGCCATCGTGCCTGCGCATCCGAAACACTCGTCGTCGGCGTGCGGCGCGATGACAAGCAGGCGCTGTTGCGACAGAAAAGCGTCTTCAGGCGTCAAGTCCCTTCTCCTGAATGAGTTCTTCGTAAAGCGCCTCGATCTGCTCCACCATGCGATCGAGCCCATATGCCGGCACCACCATCGCGCGGGCCATTTCACCCATGCCTCGGCGCCGTTCAGTGTCCCGTGCCAATGCGATCACCGCATCGGCCAGCCCGTGGGGATCGCACGGCGGCACGAGGATACCCGTCCCACCGTCCACGAGAATGTCGGGGACCCCGCCGACAGCGCTCGCGACGGCCGGCGTGGCCGCGGCGCCCGCCTCGAGCAAGACACGCCCCATACCCTCGTTCACCGACGGCATCAAAAACACATCCATGGCCGCCATCAGGTCGGGCACGTCGTCGCGCAGGCCGAGAAACTGGAACCGGTCGCCGAGCTTACCGGCTTGCGCCTGCAGTTCGTCATCCAGTGACCCTTGGCCAGCCAGGATGAAGTGCGCTTCCGGGACGGCGCGCGCGATGGCATAAGCCGCCGATACAAAATACGTGAATCCTTTTACTGGTTCAAGGCGGCCCACACCGCCCACCAGGAACGTGTCCGGTCCAATCCCCAGTGTGTCCCGGATATGCTCCCGACGCCGGATTGCTTCATCGTAGGGCGCGAAATCGACCCCGCTGAAAATGACCCTGAACTGCTCCCGCTGGCCGATGTCCTCGGCGAGGTACTCCTCGATACCGGCGGGCGTTAACTCGATGAGCCGATCTGTCCGGCGCGCCGCGTGCCGCTCCAGCCACACGAACAGGCGCGTCACGAACTTGGGGAAATACCCGTGAAAAATGTTGCCGTGCGGCGTGTGCACCACGATGGGCACACCCGCGCGTTCCGCCGCCAGCCGGCCCAACACCCCGGCCTTGGACGTATGCGTGTGTACGATATGGTATTGTTTGCGTCTGAACAGTTTTGTGAGTCGGTACAAGGCCGCTACATCGCGAAGTGGCGCCACGGGGCGCACCAGCGCGGGCTCGTGGATGATCTCGATACCCGCCGCACGCACTATGTCCTCGATATTACCCTCACGGCCAGGTGGGTAGCCGCTGATAAGGTCCACCTCGAACCGCTTCCGATTGGCCAGGCGGACCGTGTGAAACGTATTCTCCTGCGCGCCCCCCTTGCACAAACGCGTGATCACATGGGCAACCCGAAACCGCTTCATCGGCGTTCCTCCACGGCCTCGAGCATGCGCTCGGTAAACCGGGTCCAGTTCAGCTCCGATTTTACCCGGCGTTTGCCGTTCTCGCCCAGGCGCCGCGCCAGCGCGGGGTCCTCGAGAAGCCGCAGGATGGCTTCCGCCAGCGCCTCGGGCTGGTCCGGTTCGACAATCAGGCCCGTTTCGCCCTCGAGCACTGCGTCCACGACGCCGCCCGACCGTCCCGCCACGACCGGCTTGCCATACCCATGCGCCTCTACGAACACCAGGCCAAACCCCTCGACTTGCCCGCGCGCATCCTGCCCAGTAGGCAGGGCGAAGACCGTGCAGGCCTGGTAAAGGCCGGCGATATCCTTGTCGGAAAGGCGCCCGGGAATCAACACGCGGTCGCGAACCTCCAGCGCGTGAGCCTCCTGGATCACCGCAGGCATGCAAGGCCCCTGCCCCACCAGCACTAACTGTGCATCGGGCACGCGTGCGAGGATAGGCGGCATGGCGCGCACGAGCGTAATCTGGCCCTTGCGCTGAATGAACCGACCCACGGCTAAGATAATGGGGCCCGAATCCAACACAAATTTGTGCCGGATTTGGGCAATCTCCGTCTCCGAGCTTCGCTGCGCTCGCTGCGCGCCCGGAAGCACCAGCGCGATCCGATCCCGTGTCACGCCAAATCCGATCAGCTTATCCTGCGTAAACCCGCTAATGGCCACCACCACGCGTGATTGGTTGTACACACTGCGAAGCAGCCACGCGGGCGGTGACCCCCTGGGAAATTTGAGGAACTCGTACGCATAGGCAAATGTGACGTAGGGCGTATGGTACACGCGTTTGGCCAGCCAGCCTATCATACCGCCATATGCGACGTTGATCCCAAGCACCAGGTCCGCACCCTTGAGCCGCGGCCACGTAGCCATCAGCATCGGGAAGAACCGCAACCACCCCAGGTTGTACCCGCGATACCGGACCACGGTCACGGGCTCCGCTGCGTCGAAAGCCGCCTGCTCCGGGAAATGCGGCGCCACGACGGTAACCTCGTGCCCCATCCGGGCCAGTTCTCGTGACACATGCACGGTCACCGTGCTGATCCCGCCTTCAATCGGTGGATAATCCGCTGTGGATATGATAATCTTCATTCTCTTGAAACTTTGGCAAGAGCCCTTTTCCAAAACCCATCCATTCTGGAAGTCGGGCCGGAAGTCCATCTGCCCTCGTAGGCCATGCGAAGGGTCTCATTTCCACCGGAGGCCGTTCCACTGGAAACAGGCAAGATTCTTCGCTGCGCTCAGAATGACATAATGATCGCCCATGTGGCAAGACAGACGCTTCAAATTGCTGCTGAAGCCCGAGTCCTCGTTCTCCTGCCAAATACCTTTCTGCCTTTACTCAACCAATTCATTTTGCATTGGCAGTTGTCCGTTTTAGATTTTGCATTTCCGGCGCAGCCTCACGATCCCGCGCCCCCGAGCACAACACTTGGTCACGCTGATCCCTGTGGTACAATTGTTGAGGTAAGCGCGGATTAGCATTAGGTTCCGTTCTTTCCGCAGATTTAGGGACCAGCGTGCAGAGCCCGGTGGATACCCTCCTGTTTCCTCAAGTAAAAATCTACTCGAAATTACCGTTGACGAGTGGTTACAAAAATAGATATAATTTACCCTAATGTGAGGGAGAGTGCCTTTATTGCCCCAGCGAGACGCACTTCCCTAAAATGATAGCAGGGGACAAGTAGGGCCGCTTCTAAGAAAAGGGCCCAGATACATGGAGAACGTTCAAGTGGCGACAGGTATTGTGAAGTGGTTCAGTGATGAGAAGGGATACGGCTTTATCGTTTCGGATGAGGGAGGTAGTGATCTATTCGTCCATCGTTCGAACATCGAGGCAGTCGGGCAAACCCTCCAGGAAAACCAGAAGGTTGAATTCGAGGTTGGTCAGGGCCGCAAAGGCGCTGAGGCGACCAACGTACGCCCCGCCTGACGAAGCGGTGAATCGCATATCTTAGGGACCTTTGCGCAGGCCGGGGTCATCTTCCTTACAACCGTAAGCAACTCCACAGCACGGGTAACAGAGGGGCTGTGCCTAACCCTATACGCTGAGCAGAGAACCTGCCCCTTTGAGGCAAGCTCGAGTAACGGCGGAGGTCTGGGTAATATTCCCCATCTTCTCTCCCTGTGCTTGGCTATTCTTCACCCGCTTCCCCGGAATTGCGACAAGGTAACTGTTCGCGGCATACAGTATCATGTCCGGGAGCTACTGGCGCAACAGCGCGTCGATGCGGGCAAGGAGTTGGCGGGCACGGGCCGAAGCAGTGTGGTATTGCTTGGCATGATGGTAGCCCGCGGCGGCGATGGCGCAGGCCTCCTCGGGATGCGCTATATAGTAAGCCAGCTTTTCCTCCAACTCATGCAGGTCGTCGAAGAACACCGCCGATTCACCGTCGCGGAAGTTGTGTGGGATGCGGATGGGCGGGCGTTCGGCAAGAAGCAACGCACCGTGCGTGGGTACTTCGAGGTAGCGAACGGTGTCGAAGCCGAATCCCAGCAGGCTCAGGCCGATGCGCGAGCGCAGCAATTGCCGGGCGTACTCCTCGGGCGCATAGGTGGCATCGAGCTTCGTCCCCAGCAGCTCCTCGATACGCTCGAGGTAGAGCCGGCGCAAGCCGAACAGGCGCTGGCCGGCCCAGAACACTGGCTCGGGGCGCTCGCCCGAGACGTCCTCGGGAATGCGACCGTCGGCGTAGCTGAGCGGTAGTGGATACGCGTGGGGCCCGTAGTCGTAGCAGGTTAGCATCTCGCGTTTGAAGTAGGCACGCGCGTCATCGCGGCCAAGGTACTCGAGTATCAGGTACCGGTTGTCGGACCCATCGTCCCAGAGGTCTACGATGAACAGTGGGATGTCGCTGGCAGCGGCCATGAGCCCTCGAATGGTCTCGCCATCGAGGTGTTTAAGCATGTCCGCGAACAGAACGGCATCGAAATAACCCTCGCGCAACGCTTCGATGACGCGCGCCAAGTCCCAAGGCTCGCCGTGGTGCTCGAAGGTACAGGGGTAGTTCGAGGAACGCTCGGGCGTGAGGCCATGCAACATGGGCTTCCAGGGGTACTCGATCACACTCTCGTCGCCCAGAACAGTGCACAGTCCGTTGTAGAGCACGTCCGTGCCGGGGTCGAATTCGCTGAAAATGATGATCAGCAGCCGCGTCGGCCGTGATGGCCTTTCCCAAATAGGCGGGTCGGCTTCGGCCGGCCGCAGGCGCGGTTTCGTCGCGTAAAGCCGCAACTGCTGCCGGCAGGCGTCGTTCGGCGCAACCCACTGGATGGACCGCAGGAGCCGCGCCGCCATATCGTCGTTGCCGATCTCGTGCCAGAATCTTGCGTGGAAACAGTAGGCTTCGTGAAGGTACGGATAGATGTAAACGGCCTTGTAGAACTCCTTCTGCGCAAGAAAGAACTGGCGCAGTCGCCCTTCCGGGTCCGCCGTCTTGCTCCAGGCCAGATAACAAAGTTGTTTTTCGATACCCACACGGGCCTGAAGCGCCATGTCTTGTTCAAGCAACTGTGAGGGGATATTCTCGAGCAGGGCCAGACTCCAGGCAGGCCGCCCGGCCTTGAACAGTGCGCGGGCATGCGCCGCAGGGTCGTAGGTATCGCGTACGGCCATCACCAACAATTTCTCGGGGCAAGCCGCCGCGGGATCGTCCGGGGACGGCGGCTGCGGGTAAATGGCCAGCCTGTACCGGGCAAACGCAGCCGCGCCCAAGGCATGTTCGGTTTCGTCAAGCGTCAGCCCGTTTGCCCCATTGTTAACCGGGTGCATGCGGTTGGGCATGACCAGGTACACCGCACCGTACGTCGAGAGTACCGGCGCTAGCTTTGCAAGAGCAGGCTGTAGACGCTCGGCCGGATGTTCCAGGGCGGCAAAGATCACACCATCCAAGTAGCCTTCGGGAAAGGGCAGGTCCGCCGAAAGCATGTCGCCATCGATCACCGAATCCAGCCACCCACGCGCTTGCCGGGCCAACTCGGGGTCCCGCTCGACGCTGTGGACCTCCCGGCCCTCGGCCTTCAGTTGCCGGGCGAACGCCCCCGACCCGCATCCCACCAACAGCACGCGCCTCAGGAAGGGGAATATCCATCCTGCCAGTTCCGGCAATCCCTTTTGATCCGCTGTCTCACCTTCCACGTCGGCTGCCCCCAAAATAAGTTGCCCATTGCCAGGCTGTTTGATCCATGTAGCCGCTCGGCAGGCCGGCTGTATTGCGTTGCTCCCCTCTGATTTGTTGGCCTTCCTCCTTTAAGGAGATTTTATGGGTGTTCCTTCCATCCCACCGCTTACCGCTCCTTTGCGGCGAAATATGAGCAAAAGGGACTCTCCTCGCAAGTCCCCGCACCGATCATCGCTATCCAGGGCATGATCTGCTCTCCTTTTTCGACAAGGATATTCAAGATGGAAAGGATGTGTTCGCATTATCCTGAATATCCTGGCAATCCTTGTTTGTTCTCTTTTCCATACAATCGCTTGTATTCCAACCGCGCGTTGCCGAAGGAGTTTCATCCCTTCCACTGTTCATCGCCGAAGCTCTGGCGCGCAGGCGGCGCCTTCGACGGTTTCTTGGGCGGCCAAGCGGTCGCGTCGACAAAGCCACTGGCAATAACCAGCGCGCAGCAAATCACCCCCACGGCCCCGACTAAAGTCCATTTATTGGCCAATTTCATACGTCAACCCCCAACCTCGTGCTTTGACCTACCTTCATCACTTCATCCTTTCCCAACGCTTCCGCCAGGCGGCGCATACCCTCGTCGATGGAGACCGCCGGCCGGTAACCGAGATCGCGTTTGGCCGCGGTTATGTCGAACCAGTGCGCCGTTGAAAGTTGCCGGGCCACGAAGCGGGTGATTTTGGGTTCGCCCTGGAGCCCAAACGTCCAATATGCCCCTTCCAGAAAGGCCCCTGCGACGTACGCAAGCGCGGCCGGAACGCGCCAGGTAATCGGAGGCACATTCGCCGTCGCGAGGATCTTATTCATCAGTTCCACGATGGGCATCGGCTCGCCGTTGGTAATGAAATAGGCCCTGCCTGCAATGGGCGAGCCGGTCGCAAGCCGGTCCGCCGCGAGCAGATGGGCGTCAGCGGCATTGTCGACATAAACGGAATCGACCGGGTTTGGACCCTTGCCAAGCGCGCGAAGCCTGCCCGCTTTGCCCTGTTCGATAATGCGCGGGATCAGGTGCGGGTCGCCAGGCCCCCAGATCAGGTGAGGCCGCAGCGCCACTGTCGCCAAGTCGGACCCGTTGGCCTCGAGCACTATCCGCTCGGCCGTGGCCTTCGTCTTCGGGTAATGCGCCAGGTACTGCCCCGGATACGGCGCGGACTCGTCGACCCCTTCCTGATCGCGCCCATCAAAGGTCACGCTCGGCGAGCTCGTGTACACGAGCCGTTGGATGCCATGCCTCCGGCAGGCGGCAAGGACGTGCTCAGTGCCCACGACGTTGGTCCGGTAGTATTCCTCGTACGGCCCCCAGACGCCTGCCTTGGCCGCCACGTGAAACACGATGTCGCAGCCTGCCGCGGCAGAAGCGACCGCATCTCCATCGGCCAGGTCGCCGCGGCACATTTCCGCGCCCAACGCCGCGACCTCGGGATGGTCCGCCCGCGAGAAGCCGCGCACCGCGTCACCCCGGTCAAGCAACTTCCGGACAATCACGCTGCCCAGAAATCCGCCACCACCAGTCACTAGCGCTTTCATAAAATCAGACCTCTTTCATGGACACGGATTAAATCGCGACGGATGCTAAGGTTGGGAGTGTCCTAAAGTGCTGGAGCACTTGACTTTACACCCTCGAAAGTTTGAGGGTGCCACGCATCCCCATTTTGTATTCTGTTACCCTGTTTGCTGTGAATATCCTGCTGCGCCCCTACAATCGAGCGATTAGCGGTCGTTTTTCACACGCTTCCTTGCCCAAGCCGCGAGCTTTTCCCGGGAAATTTTCGCGTTATGTCGCACGTCTACCGGAAACTTGCGGTGGAATAGAAACGTTTTGATGGTTTGTGTATGTGGTTTCGATGCGCCGAGTTCCAGGAGCTCGCGCTTGATCCTTTCGCGGTCTTCGCACCGGGCCTCCTTCTCGAGCTCGACGCAAAGCACCGGCACAGTTTCGCCGTTCTTCTCGGGGCCGACCAGCGCCGTGCGCGCCACCCGTGGATGTATGTCGAACACGCGCTCGCAAGGGATGGTAAACAGCGTCTCGGCAGGCGTGACGACGCGATGGCTTTTGCGGCCGCAGAACCAGAGCCGACCTTGGCTGTCGAAATAGCCCACGTCAGCCATCCGGTGGTAGACGCCGCCGTCTTTGGAATTGGTAATTTTGGCCAGAGCCGTCGATTCAGGTTGGTTGTAATACACACGGGTCACAACCGGGCTGCGGACGACGATCTCACCGATCTCACCCGGCGGGAGTTTCAGTTCTTCGGACCAGTCTGGGATGGGCTCGTCGGTGATGGCGATGATCGAAACGCTCCCATCGTATACCGGCATGCCGACGCATGTCCCCGCGCCCTCAGCGGTTTTCGCGGCGGTCTCAGCGAGAATTGTGCTGCTTCCTATCGATGCGACCGGGAGGGCCTCCGTGGCCCCGTAAGGCGTGAAGACCTCGACGCCCGGCGCCAGCATTGTGGAGAAGTCTCGGAGCGTCTCGGTGTCGGCCGGTGCGCCGGCGGAAACCACCCGCTTGAGCGAGGGGAGCTTGATGCCGCGCTCGGCCCCGTATCGGCCGACATTCTTGATCAGCGCGGGCGAACCGAACATGCTGGTTGCCTCGAATTTCTCGAGGGCCTCGATGATCTTCTTGGGGTCTGCGTCGGCAGGCCTCGATGCATCCATGTCCGGGATGATTGCCGCCATGCCCAACGCGGGACCAAACAGGGCGAACAGAGGAAAGGTCGCGAGGTCCGTTTCACCCGGCTCGATGCCGTACACCTCGCGGATGAAACGGACCTGGGCGTCGAAAATGCCGTGGGTGTAGACCGCCCCCTTGGGCGGGCCGGTGTTTCCGCTGGTAAACAGGATCGCGGCCGTGTCTTCGGCCCGCGTCCGAGCCACCTCATAAGGCGCGCCGCCTTCCAGGCGGATGTCGTTCCACGTGCTCCCGCCCCAGAACAGCGGCTGGCCCACAGTGACGAGCACCCCGATCGTGTCGCGGGCCCACCCCAGCACGATGCGCGCCACATGTGCCTTCGGGATACCGATGAAGGCCTCCGGCTCGGCCTGCGCCAGAGATGTCCCGAGATTCTTGAGGCCCATGCCCGGGTCCACCATCACCGGCACGGCGCCTACCTTGAACAACGCGAATGTGAGCGCGAAGAACTCGAGGCCAGGCGTGACCATCAGTACCGTGCGTACGCCTCGCCGGATGCCGGCACGTTCCAACCCGCGGGCGATACAATCGCTTTCGTGGTCCAATTGCCCAAGCGTATAGGTCGTGTATCGGCTGCCGCCCCCGCGAGCGCGGCCATGTTGGACGATCACCGCCGGCATCTCGGGGTGTTGCCGCGCCATTGCCGGCAAATATGAGGCGATATTCATAAGTCCGTTGTCAGTTATCAGTTGTCAGTTGCCACCGTGTTTGGCGCTCAGGAAGTCGCGTACCAAAGGGATGACTTCTTCGGGGATATCCTCGAGCACGTAGTGGCCGGCATATTGAAATCGGTGGACCTCGGCCTGGGGAAAGTGGCGCGTCCACTCGCGCAGGAAGTGCCGATCGAACACGAAATCCTTCATGCCCCAGCAGATAAGCATCGGCGTATCGCGGAAGCGCTCGAGGCCCTTTTGCACCTCCGTCACGAGGTTGTAGGACTTATCGCGCGGCTTCAGGGGAATATCCTGCACGAACCGCACGGTCGCGATGCGGTTGTGCCACGAGTTGTAGGGCATGCAATACGCCTTTCGGACCTCGCGTGGCATAGGGTTCTGTTTGCAGCAGGTGTGTGATGCCGCAAAGCAGAACGCGTTGAACCCCCGGATCAAGAGGGCACCAAGACCGCTCCGAGCAAGCCACAGCGCCCACGGAAACCGCTTCGTTTTGGGCAGATGGAACGCCGCCGTGTTCAAAATTACAAGTTGCTTGATGTGTTCAGGATGCCGCACGGCATAGACCATACCGATCATCCCGCCCCAGTCGTGCAAGACCAGGGTGACGTCCTGCCGCACGCCTAAATGGTCGAGCAAGGCCTCGAGATCAGCGACGCGGCTGGCAAGGGTGTAGTCGTAACGCGAGTCGTCCGGCTTGTCGGACAAGCCGCAGCCAATGTGGTCGGGCACGATCGCCCGATAGGCGTCCCGCAGCGCCCGCACAAGGTCCCGGTAGTAAAACGACCAGGTCGGGTTGCCATGCAGCATGACGACGGGCTCACCGCGGCCTTCATCGAGATAATGGTAGCGGAGCCCGTCCAGGTCCAGGTAGTGGCTTTCGAAGGGATACAGTTCTCGCAACCGGTCTTTCACCATTCAAGCCCCAACATTAGGCAGTTCAGCCCGCTGCCAATCCCCAGAAATCCGACAAGGTCGCCCGGTTCGAGGAACCCGCGCTCTTCAGCCAGCGCGGCGGTAAGCGGCAGCGACACCGTGCCGATGTTGCCCAGGAACGGGTACGTTGGATAATCCTTTTCGCGAGGTACGCCGATGGCCCTAAGAATAGCCTCTTGGTGGCCACCACCCACCTGATGGCAGATGATCTTGTCCATTTGGTCTGTCGCCCAGCCCATCCCATCGAGAAAGACCTTCCAGGTGCGCACCCCGAGTTCCACGCCGTGTTTTAGGACGGCCGAGCCATCCGTCCACGCATATTGGGTGAACAGCTGTCCGTTATCAGTTGTCAGTTGTCCGGTATCGGCGGGCGCAATACCCCACTTGCACAAGCCGTGATGTTCGGGCGCGGTCTGGCTCACGCCCCCAAGGAGCTTGCGGCGTCCGTGGCTCGAGAACGAGCCGTCCGTGAGCAACACAGCCACGCCTCCGGAGCCGCCCGTCAGCGTCGCCAGCGACTTCGTGAACAGTTCCATGCGCTTCTCGGCGACGAGTTGCTCGATGGTGATTTCGTTAATCTCCCGAGCCGTTTCGCTTCCGACCACGAGTCCAGCCTTAATCTGGCCCAGTTCGATGCGGTTGGCAATATCCATCATGCCGTTTACCATGCCGAGGCACGCATTAGCAATGTCATAAACGGCCGCGCTCGAGTTGACGCCCACCGCATCCGCCACGCGACAGGCCGTGGCGGGCTCGAAATCCTCGCGGCACACGGCCGAGTAAATCAGGACGCCAATTTCTTCCGGCCGCACGGACGAGTCGGCAAGGGCCTTGCGCGCGGCGGCAATCGCTCCATCGGCCACCTTGAACCCTGGCCGCCACCAGCGCCGCTCATAGATGCCTGTGAGGGCCTCGAGCTGGCCCTGGGGAATGCGCAACGCCTCATACATAGGCATCAGGCGCGCCTCAAGCTCCGCGGTCGTCACCACTACCGGCGCCAATTCGTAGCCCATCGACTCTATGTAAACGCGCGTGTAATTCATCGCATTCGAACCGCAAAATTGCTCATCTGATAAATCACGCGGCCGTCTACCATGAGGAAACCGTCGGCTTGGATCAAGCGTTGCGCATCATCTACCGCGGTGACGGCTGCCTCCACTATGACCAGCACGTCCGAAGGAATCACCTGACCGCGGTATACCCAGGCGTGTTGCTTCCCGAGCGCGGGGGCTTCGATTTGGGCGCCCGGCTCAGCTCCCCAGCGTTCTGCGGCGGCGACCTTGAGCAGTTGCAAGAACGCTTCCAATCCCAGGGACCCTGGCCAGACCGGGTCCTGGTGGAAATGCGCCCTGAAGAACCACTCATCGGGGTTGACGCGCTTGAGTCCGCGAATAAACCCGAGCCCGTGCGGGCCGCCATCCGGGACGAACAGGCTGATGCGGTCGAGCATGCGCAACTGTTTGTCCGGGAACGGCGCCATTGCCGGATACTCGAAGGACTTGGCGCGCCCGATTCCGGTCTCCGTAAGCACGTAACGCTCAGCCTCGCGAATACAGCCTTGATCGGCCAGCGCCTCCTTCGAGAAGAAACCGAAGTAGGTATTGCCTTCGTAGACCTGGGCGCCGACGCTATTTCGTACGACGAAATCATAGTTCTGGATGATCATGCCGGCTGAGGCCGACACGTTCGTGACGTTCACCTCGGTTGTCAAAGTGCCCGCGTCGCGCGTCACGGGAAGGTGTTGCACAGCCGTGCCGTGTAGATTGCGGAAATATAAGGCCGCCTCGCTGGCGAGGGCGGACCCCACGTAGGCCGCGAACCACCCGCACGGTTGTATCGCCACCTCGAGCAAGACCGCCAGCGGCATCGTCTCCTGCCGGTTGGACTGGACGTACCACGCGTCGGGCGGCACGGCAGACTGGGC
>CAYRLQ010000069.1:0-16158 GCA_964425145.1 uncultured Nitrospiraceae bacterium | reverse complement strand
TGTCCCCGTCGCTCATGAGATAGTTCTTGTAGGAAGTCGTTCATCCACAGTGCCGCCTTGTAGTGAATTGCTGCCATCGCGCGGACGATATCATCATAGAACTTGAAGCCACCGCCAATAGATAGAGGCTCCATATACTGATAGTGGCCTCGTAGAACTTCATAGAAAGAGTTATATCGAGCGAGAAAGGCAGCACTCGTAATCCCTCCGCGATGAACAATTACATTCCGAACAGCCCGCCAGAACTTCACGGCATGAAGGGCAGTCGGTTCATCGCTACGAACGGCCAGCGCCTCATCCTCGCTCTTGCTCGTTTTGGTAATAGCAGGAATTGCGGTCAGTCCTTCTTCGAGCGCATGAAGAGACTGAATGATTCGTGGAACCGCGGGAATGTCGTCTGAACCACGCTCAGGTGAGAATGCGTAGGCTAGACGTCTTTCATAGCGTTGCCAACCGCCGCCGGTTTCGAGCTTCGCCAGCAAGACATTGAGGGCCCAGCACTGAGCGTACGTCTCGAAGATGGCGGACTGAGAAACAGTGGCATATTGACGGAGATCGTAAAGGGCGTCGTCCAGATGCGGTACGAACTCTTTGACAGTGACGGTTGGCAGATTATCTGGATCAGGGTCGTCGCGCGGCAAGGTCCGTCGGTATTCACGCCATGAGACCCCAGCCTGAACGCCAGCTCGCGAAACCCTCAGCCATTTCGCGGCAGAACGGCGCGCGACAGCCGGGTTAGTCGCCTCGTCCCTTAGTCGGTAGATCGCCAGCGTCAGAGCGTTGTAAGTGCGGAGGACCTGCCGGCGCCTAATCAGATAGTCGTTGAATGGCGCACGCGAGTTCCAGACTCCCGAGGGCCTTATCACGAGTTGGGAAGCCATTGGGGTATCTACCAAGTCTGCACCGCCGAACGAATTAAGAGTTCTTGCGGCGCGTAGCCGACGCAAAAACTCGGGTTGAACTGAACAGGGTTTCGCTTGTTTTGGCGATTCGTTCAGTGGCCGTGTGTGCCTCTGAAGAGTTTATCACTGTGTTGTGTGGGGGTCAGGAGGGGATTGCTCAGGCGGAGGCAGGTGAGGTGAGGCCCCCGGGGCCGGCAGGGGCGCGGGGGAATGGTGGTAAGGACGTCGGCGGGGCGGCTGTGGCCCAGAGCGGTGGCCAGATGGGTCTTGCCGGTGCCGGGGTTGCCCATGAACAGGATGTTCTCTTTGTGGTCGAGATACTCGCACCGCATGAGTTCAAGCATCAGGGCCTTGTTGATGGAGGGCTGGGCGGCAAAGTCGAAGGTATCGAGGGTTTTGAGCACTGGAAACTTGGCGGCCCGGATACAGCGTTCAGAAGCACGCTGTTCGCGCTCGAGGGTTTCCCGTTCGATTAGACGCAACAAGAAGGTCAAGTGGTCCTGGTCTTCTTGTGCGCAGGTCTGCGCGATGGTTTTGTACTCGCGCAACATGGTCGGGAGCTTGAGCTGCTTGAGGTAATGGTCGAGTAATACGGTGGCCCGTTTCCTGGTCATCAGTGCTGCCCTCCCATCAGGCCGCGGTAGGCCGTCACATCGGGAGCTTTGACGTAGACGCCTTGTAGATGTTGTCGCCCGTCGAGGGGGAAGGTGGGTGGCGTGAACGGTTCATCCGGGTAGAGGTAGTGCGCCACCACGTCCCGGTTGCATCGTCGCAAGCGCAGGGCTTTGTTGATGGCCTTGGCGACCTTATCTACGGGATGCTTTTCCAACAACCGCAGTACCCGGACAAACTCGCGGGTGCCTCGGGCCAGACTCTCCTGCTCGAGGCGGCTGCGCAATAGCGAGAAGCATTTGGGCAATCCCCAATCGCACACGGGCCGGGCATGATTGAGTGCGCCCGGTTTGCGTTCGAGCAGTTCGAGGTAATGGATGGGCTCGAAGGCAATGGCTTCCTTCTCCCACAGACGCGCATGCTCGGCGATGATGGCGTCCCTGCGGCAGATGCGCACCCGGTCTACATAGCCCTTGACGACGACTGTATGGTGGGTATACCGCACCGGCATCGAATAATCGTTGCAGTCAAAGCGGACCAAGGAAAGCTTGTCCGCCGCCGTGGACACCTTCTTGCAGGCATCGAAAGGACTCTCGGGCAACGCATGGAAAGCGGCTCGATCTTCTTCGAGCAGTGCTTGTTTCGTCGCCCCTTTGCCGCGCAGCTTCCGTTGAAGGTCTTCCCGGCAACGCTGTTCCAGATGAGCGTTGAGTTCGTCGAAGTCCTTCACCTCGGGTACGGGCACGAAGTAGTTGAGCCGGGCATATTTCACGACACCTTCTACGACGCCCTTCTCGTTGGCCCGGCGCACACGGCAGAAGTGCTCCTCGAACAGGTAGTGACTCTTGAGCTGTAAGAAACCATCGGTGAGCTTGCGTGTGCGAGAGGAGTGGCATCGGCAATAGGGGCAATTGCCCAGCAAATCATCCAGCGGCCGCTGGTTGACTGCCTGCGCCTTGGAGGTTCCAATTCCGACGATGGCGTCCTGCCAATCCGAAGGAAGTGGGCCGCGCAATCTCTCCGGATTCGACTAAAGGGCCCGCTGCCGTCCGAGGCATTGGAAGCGCCTGATTCAAACTCCAGAAAGTGTGCCACTTTGTGTGCCGCTTCTTTGACGAATGCGCTGTTCACATGGTACAAGTCGTGCAGAGTTGAAATCGTCTAAGTGGTTGGCACTGAAGCAAGTACCCATAGGGAAAGGGGCCTCAGAGGCCGCCTTCGTAGGGGTGGTACCCCAAAGGTAGCCGCCACTGGCCCATTTCGGCTTTTCGCCATGCGAGACGTTACCTGCCCCCAAATCCCTGAGCTTGCTTGTGTCTAGCCACGAGAGTCTCATGAAGTTCTCAAGGGAGTCTTTCACCGTCATCGCCTGGCAGAGGTAGGGAATCGCGCCATGACAAAGAGGGTGAACCGAACAGGACCCGGGATGACTCCTAATGAACTCCCGAAGGAGAACACATCCGGCCTCCGAAGTCTGTTAGTCTACGGAACGCTCAAACGTGGTTGCTGGAACCATGACCGGTTCTGCCGGGGTGTGCTCAAGGTGGAGGAAGCCGTGGTACGCAGCCGCCTGTATGAACTTCCTTCCGGTATTTCGGTTCTGGAGGTTCCAGAGTCGGACATCCTCGCTTGCGGCACCACCGATCCATTGGCCGACGTAGCCACACAAGCGTGCTTGGCTGCGGAGTTCGCCGTCCACACCCAAGCCCCCGACATCACAGGGAAAAGCGTGCAACCCGCCAGCCAGGACCCGGTGTACGGCGAGCTGCTCACGTTCGACGACCCCGAGACCCGCCTCCGGGCCATCGACCGTCGAGGGCTTCCGCCCGGTGGCCCCGGCCTCTACCGCCGGGTTCTTATGTCGGTGTGCGCCAAGGAGAACATCGTTCTGGCATGGCTCTACGCGGGAACGACTCTCCAGGGTACAAGGGTCATCACCAGTGGCAAGTGGTTCTGGCGGGCATCTCGCCAGGCTATTACCCGGATTTCTAACAGAAAATACTTGAAATTGGCAGTAAATGTGCAATAATATGATGCATCATGACGAGCCAGCCAAGGATACCATTGGAGAAGAGGTGCGCCCGATGGACGACAAGTCAAGTGACGTGATGAACATCGACGGACTCGCGGAGTATCTTAAACTTCCTAAGTCAACGGTCTACAAGTTGGCGCAGAGCGGCGAGCTCCCTGGTAGGAAAGCGGGTCGGCAGTGGCGTTTCCACAAGGAGGGTATCGATAAGTGGTTATTGGAAAGCCCGGCTGTTGGGGGATCTGAGAACGGCGGTGAATAGGAACCAGGAACGAGAACAAATTGAACTTCCACACTACCATGGGAATAGCGCATGGTGTGCCGGCATGTCGGCGGGCTTGCTGGCAAGTATTCCAGAGGCAGGAATGCTTTTGCAGGCCCGAATGACGGAGGTCAAACCATGAGCGCTTTTCGACCAACCTTCATCGATCTCTTCTCCGGGTGTGGCGGCCTCTCGCTTGGCCTGATGAAAGCCGGGTGGCAGGGACTTTTCGCGATTGAACGAAGTCCCGATGCTTTCAAGACCCTGAAGCACAATTTGGTTGAAGAAGGCGAGCACAACGCTGGGAGACCTCGCTTTGTCTGGCCTCGTTGGCTTGAGAAGGAGCCACACGAAATCGCGGAGTTTGTGCAAACGCAACGACGTCAACTGAAGAAGATTCGCGGCGAGGTCCAGCTTGTTGCTGGCGGTCCGCCGTGCCAGGGCTTTTCCTTTGCTGGGAAGCGAATGGGAAACGACCCAAGGAACGAGTTGTTCAAGTATCACCTTGAAGTTGTGGACATCGTGCAACCAGCGTTCGTGTTAATGGAGAATGTCCAAGGGATAGATACGGCATTTGGACTCGGCAACAAACGGCGGAAAAGGCAACGCGGCAGGCCCAGGAAAAGCTACGCAAGTACCATCCGCGACATGCTCAAAGAGCACGGTTACGAAGTTCAACAACATGTTTTGAAGGCGGTAGATTTCGGGGTTCCGCAGTTTCGGCCAAGATACTTCACCCTGGGAATTCGGCAGGATCTTCTCCGTGGAAAAGCCGAACCTGATCTCGAAGAACTACTAGGCGAAATGCGAAAGGATTTTCTCAGGCAACGTGGACTGCCGGTACGTCGCCCCGTGACAGTGTCTGAAGCCATATCCGACTTGACAATAACCGGCAAACGACTCGTCGAATGCATGGACGAGGAATCGCCGCCCGGATTCAAGGAAATTGTCTACCAGGGGCCACGGACTCGTTACCAGAAGCTGATGCATGCCGACATGAACGGCCGGGCATTAAATAGCCTCCGCTTGGTGAACCATCGTCCCGAAACCGTTGAGCGCTTTCGGAACATCCTTCGTACTTGCCGAAAAGGAGTCCAGTTGTCGGAAGAAGATAGGGCACGCCTTGGCATCAGGAAAACCGCCATAGCACCTCTGGCCCCGGACCAACCTTCGCACACCCTTACGACGCTTCCCGATGACTTGCTCCACTACTGCGAGCCTAGGATACACACGGTCCGCGAGCATGCCAGGTTGCAGTCCTTTCCAGACTGGTTTGAGTTCCGAAGCAAGTACACCACTGGTGGAGATAGGCGGGCGAGGGAGTGTCCACGCTATACGCAGGTTGGAAATGCTGTGCCTCCCTTGTTGGCCGAGGCGATTGGGGAGGCTCTATTGGAAATATTGGATGAACTCCAGGCACGGCATTCCCTGCCCCGGCATGGAAGGACTTCGAGGCAAGAGAAAGGGGTTTGTCGTAGGACTTCGCAATGACTACGGAAGACAAGAACAACGATTTTCTGGTTGACCTGCTTGAGTTGCAGCAGGATGGTAAGCAAGCCATCAGCGCCCCGACAAATTGGACGACGCAAGAGCCACTCCTTGAAGTGGCTACTGAGATAGACGGAATTGTCGAGCAACTAGGCGAGAAGATTCTCCAGGGTAATAGCAACAATACCGTTGCCAGGTGGCATTTCTTCATAGGCTCGCCCGGTAATGGCAAGTCCGCTGCCATGGGTAAGCTGTGCCGCTACCTTGTTGGGGAGCGATCGTGCCGCATCATGGATGAGAACGATATTCCCATCGAAGAGCTTGAACCGACGTCAATCCCCTACGCATTGCACATTTACGAGGATGGAAACCCATTTGCGTCAGCCATGGTTGTCCAGGATGCATCCGTGGTGCGCAATCCCTTTGCGCCGGATGTTGACCCGGCTAGTGAACTTGTAGCCACGCTTGAAGAGGCGTGGGAAAACGGGATTTCGCTAGTAGTATGTACTAACCGAGGAGTCCTCGAGAAAGCTTACCGGGAACGGTACCTCGACCGGGGTTTTAACACGAAGTCATGGTTCAAGATAATGGGGAAATTCGTTGAGAACGGGGACATAACCCTTGATGGCGACCTAGGTCGGGATTGGGCATTCGATAGCCGAAAGCACGTCTTCAAGAAGGCGAAGGTTACGTTCAGTTACCTTGATAACCACAGCTTATTACTGGGTGACGACATCCTCGACCGCCTTGTCCAAAAGGCTACCAACGAGTCCCGCTGGGCTCCTTGTTCCGCGTGTGAACAAGCTTCCCTTTGTCCGTTCAAGGCAAACCGCGATTGGTTAGCCGACGCGAATGCAAGGGCGAAATTCCTGCACATGCTGCGCCGGGCCGAAGTCCTCTCGGGGCAAATCATTGTTTTTCGAGAGGCATTGGCATTCCTATCCTTGGTGCTCGCTGGCTGCGCCAGGGACTACGGTAACAACCACCCGTGCCAGTGGGTGCGAGACAAGGCGCAAGCCAATGACATTTTTGCACTGGCAATGCGCAGGATTTACATGAGCGTGTTTGCCTCGTTTTCGTCGTATGGATTGGAGGTTGACCCGAAATTCCGTGAACGGCAGATCGAAGCTCTCTCGTTGCTCAACACGCTCGCGAGAGACAACAACCATGATGCAAGTGAACATCTTGAGCACGTGATGAGCAGTTACCCGCCATCGACAGATGTTGGTGTCAGGCGGTTGACCGGGCCACAAGGATTTCTCGCGGAGATCGATCCTTGGTGCGAATGCCTACCGCAGGATTTCCTCGATGAATGGGACGGCAATCTTGCCGTCACGGCCGCGTGTGAACATTCCCTATTCACGGAGATTGAAAAACGGTGCACTCAAACATGGAGCCAGCTTGAAGAGCTGATCGAGTCTACTCCCTCGCACGAGGCTCCACGTTGCTACTGGGCACTCCGAAGGTGGAGTAGTAACTTTCTCGTACATTTCGGTGGATTACTTGAAGGCCGAACTTCCTGGGGCAAGGAGCTAGACGAGTTCATCAAGGTGCTTGAAACGATTGTTAAGGACCCGGTCCACCGGACAACGGAAGAAAAGCGTCGTATCCGTGAGTTGGATAGGCAGCTAGAGGCACTCCTTGCAGCCGGAGTCAATGAGCACTCGGGCCAAGACGTCGTTCCCCTTTCCGAGGCCGTTACGTTGTCCGGTCGTTGGGTGGCGGATAATCTCAGGCCGCGGATCGATGCAAGCAGGAAATCTGGAAGCCTTTCTATCGCGGTCAAGTTCCAAGGTGGTGAGAAAGCGGCTCTCGGTGCTCGTGCGTTCCTATGGCTGAGCAAGCACTTGCATGGCAAGCTGGATACCAGGTGTTTCCCGCGGGAATTACTTACGGGAGTGGTCGACGCCAGGATCAGGGCATCGGCAAAGGGACGTAACGCATATGCGTTTGCTGACGAAGATGTTGAACTGATAATTAATGCTAGCGAGGGTGCCGCATTTAGACTATCCCGGTTCGATGGAGACGTTCATGTTGAGTAGCACGGATGACAGCCTGTATCCCGTGAGTGCGAATGAACCCAAGGTTCACCCCTTGGTGCGCAGGAGCTTCGCTTTCGTGCCGACGGTGGGAATGCGCCATGCCCCTGAAATCCTCGTAATCGAGTTTTATCGCGAAGTGTTCTGGGAGCATCATTACGGCGCAACTGGGGCAAAAGAACTTGATCCGGACGATATTAACGATGATAAGTCATATTATTACACTGCTGAAGAACGTGCAGTGCTATACACTCTTCGAGGTCGACGTCGAAAGACAAAGAACTCAAAGACAAATCCCTTTTTTGCACCTGCATATCCTTCCTTGGCAAGGGAAGCTTGGCTGAGGCAAAAAAGTGACAGGGTAATCAATAAGCTACTTTTGCGTGGAGCCATAGCCCAATACCTCTGGGGTGGAGGAGAAACCGAGGACAAGAAACGCGAGCAAGAGAAATTTGCAGACACATTAATGCAAGTTCTGGTTGGACACAACTCGTGCCGTGATAACGACCCGCGTGGAAAAGACATCCTGTCTGTTGCCTTGCGGAATACTCCCTCCGAAGATCCCTCCGAAGAAAACAGGGATGAGGCCAAGAAAAAGATCCAAGAGGAGACATGCTCTGATACTGTCATGAAACTTCCTGATGACGAACTGGCCGGGCGCATATACAAGGACCTGCTTGCAATATGCGAGCTAGAAAAAAGATTACCGCGAATGCAGTGGCTGCAAGTATTAATGACGTTCCTCCGCTTTTCCATGCCAATGTGGCTGTTAGCCCAGATGCGAATTACTAGCCTGCTACACCATTGGCTTATCGATGTTATAGATCGAGGGAAACAGGTTAATTCGATTCACATCGAAAATGAAATCAGTCGCCGTAACCGTGGTCTTTTACATCCTTCCCGGACTCCAACGCGGGAAATATTCGAGAAGATAGAGCAATACATGAAGAAACGGGTAGAGCTGAACATCCTTCTCTACCTCCTGGGAAGTGTCAGGGCAAGCATCATCACCAACAAGCGGCTCGAGATACAAGGTGCAGGCTCGACGGTTTTGACTGTAGAGCAATTATTACAAACCGCCCGGGAAGCTATAGGTGACATGAAATCTAGCAACTGGTTTCGAGAAAAAGCTAGGGATGGTAACTTTCAGGATTTCCTCATCAGGATGGCAGAACAACACTCGGCTTGGCGTGATCCACGGAAGGCAGGGCAAGGGAAGAATATTGATGAGTTTTTCCGAGTCTTGTACCGCGATGACTTGGGAGACGAAGTAGGGGGTTACCTCTTGCTTTCCGAGGGGCGTGGGCGCACGCGTGGATTCCGTGTATTTCCAGGTCAACTCTTACTAAAAACGATCTCGTTCTTGGCTGCCCACGACAAGCACACTAACAGTGTTACCAAGGGAGGGGGGAAACTGGTGCTCGAGGAAGTTGAAAACCACTTCCAGCAGTATGGTATTGATTTCAGTTACGCCGCTGATGCAAGGCCGTTGCTAATGCGGGAATTACAGGCAATGGGGTTGCTCACCGGTAGCCCAGACGCTGGTAGTAGCGTTGCCGTGGCATGTCCCTACTAGGCGAGGAAGCAGCAAGCATGTTGACCATTTCGTCAATCTTGGGAAGGCTCATCAAGGAGTACCACGAGGATGCCCTGGCTAGCGACAGGGACAGTCGCCTCGTGGTTCCTGGCCTGTCCGCCAAGATTGCCCAGCAGGTCCACGAGTACCTGCAAGACAATGGTATCACGTCCTACCTAGTCATCGGGAACGAACTTACACCAGACGAGGGGAAGTCCTGGATTAGGCCCGTAGGCCTGACCAGCAAGCGAATAGGCTCTTTCGTGGCCGTCGCGTGTCCTGGCCAATTGGCACAAATACAGGATTCAATCCGCGGCTCTGGAGGAGCCATCCGTTCCGTTGCTTTCTCGGAAGAATGGCCGTGGATCGATGCTGGAAGCGAGTCATTCCGTTTCGATGGGCCAGTATTGAAGGAATTAGTCTCGCGCTGGGCAGAAACCGCGGAACAGCAAGATTGGTTGAGCGAATTCGTGTTGAGCTGCCTGGTTCCGAATACGCGCACTTACCCGCGACCTGCAGCCCTGCTGCTGGAGGAGATTCTTGGGGAGTTTTCTCCATCCCTGTACCCGGAAATAGACGACGTGCGGTTGAAGATGCTTTTCCACGCTGGGCTGCCCTGTCCAGGGGACGAGTTGCCATCGGTTGACAAGCTCATCCGTACTACGTCGAGACTCTGCGAGCGGATCGTTGACCGGTGCCGCAAGGAAGATGAAGTACGGCAACTAGCCTTGCTCATGGTGCCGGAAGTGTTTCCAAGCGATGAACAAGACGAAGCTTGCGACTCATTGAATGTTTTCTTGGACGCCCTCGGCCAAAGCAAGACGCTCGACTTGGGACCACTGGCCTTCTTTGCGTGTTGGGCAGGCAACCCGGAACACTGGTTGAGGCTTCTTGCCGCTCGGCTTGAAAGGCTTTTCGAAATTGAGCCCCGTGAGCCTGCGGAGCTAACCTACCGAGTCGAGTGTGATCGGTCGGTCATCTCCGGCAAGGGAAATTCCATCGCTACATTTCACGGCGAGGAAATCCTTTTTTCGGTCTCATACAAGTTGCCGCAAAACGAGCTTGACCGGCATGCTTGGACGATTCGCCTGACCTACCGTCGAAGTGTGCTCTCGTCGGAAAGCATTGACTCGGCCGAAGGGAGTTTTTGCGTCCTGCTCAACACGGCCGACGCTTTCAGCCGGTACCGGACCGGTTTGCCACTGAAACTTGCCTTGCTTTCCGACGGCGAGATTCGTGCAGAAAAACGACTGAAACTCCACTTATGCGGTGATAGTAGGCCGGCTTTTGCAGTTGTCGAGCCGGGTTTCGATGTTGTTGACGCAAGTATCCGTGATGCGGACGAAGTACCTGACAAGAAAATCGAGACAGACGAAGCAATTTACGTCTACTTGTTTTCTCTCGACGGGGAAGAGCCGAGGTTCCTGGATCAAGACGAGAATGAGCAATCGCTTATCAAGACAGGACAGCGGGGAATTTGGCGTTCCGGCGACAGGGTAGACCCCTCGGAAGATGCCAGTGGTCAGGTAATCCGTGTATGCGAGTTCGGGGAGCGGACCTCCGTAATTTGCTTCGAGGCCAAGGATATCGAGAGAGGTGAGTTCACCCTCGAAGATGAACTTAGAGGCCAGGTTGCCGGCGAACGCGACGGTAGGATCAAGGAAATCCTGGCGATCTTTGAAGGTGAGAACCGGGAACCCTACCGTCGGCTTGGGAAACTCAACGATGCTTCGCGCAGACGCATCTTGCTTGCCGCCGACATGACAAGCGAGCGAGGATGGCGTCCCCTCTTGGTGGATTTGCTTGGTCGTGGGTATGACAGTTCTGGTTCGATTGGAGACTACGTTACTTACCGTGGAATGATTAGTGCGCCAGGATTCAACGGAATGCGCTTGCCAGACCAAGCAGTCGAATTGCTGAGGGAATATACCTCGATTCGGTTCGCGATCATAGGGGCAATACGGGAAACTCTTGAACCTAGCAGCAACACACTTGAACATCCCGATTACGCCACTCATCCCATCTACGTGGACGGGCACGCTGGGGAAATCGAGGAACTCCTCGTGCGGTACCTCCTAGCGTATAGTGCGATACTCGATTACGTAGAGCAAGAACGAGAAAGATTAGAATGGGTCCAGCTTTTCGTTTTGGTTTACTTGGATTGTGTCGTTAACTGGGATAGCACCGCTCTACGAAATAGTATTCTTCTCGTGGGCCCATGGCACCCGCTCATTCTCACCAAGCGATACATGGTCCAGGCTGCACTGGTTGCCCGTGCCCAGCGATTGAGAGACAAAGATGGCAAAGCATTCAGGCAGCTCACGGTACTGCTAAAGGGAATTACTGGTTACCGGTGGATTCCAGGTCTTCATCGAAACGACAAGTTGTTAGAACCGCTGCACGTTTCGCCATCTTCCGATCCGGGATGGCACCTAGCCATCAAGCAGGACCTTGGCACGATTGCTGCCCAGTCAGCCGCTGGATCGCTTGATGGCATACTCGAGTCTATCAGGGAACGACTTGGGTTAGAAACACCTATTCTCGAGGGAAGCACGGAGGACCTTGCGTGCTCTGGGCTCGCCAGTTTCATGCGTGCTTTTCCAGCGAGACGGTCACTTGGTGTCAGGGTTCGGCGAGGATACTCCACTACCGAGATCGTTTCATCCATAGACCGCTTTCTCCACGCTGACGAGAACCCGACCGAGATGGGGCAACAGTTGCCCGGTGGAATTCGCCTGTTCTGCGAGGAGCCAGTCGCCCATGCTGAGGACATCAAGTGGTCAGATCCACCGATCTTGGTGTACCACTGCGAAGACGACGAACGGTGCTTCCGTGATATGATGCCGGATATTTACCTGCTGGCACCGACGCGCGAGATCTCATTTCGACCAGCAAGTGAGCAGTATAACCTACCGCGTGGTGTTGGCAGGCAGTCCGTGTTCAACGAACCCCTGTGTTGGCTGACCGAGGGGCAAGCCCAGTTGCCAAACAGCGTTTCCCAGGAATTCGATAGCCAACCCCAGGATCGGGATGGCCTTGGCGAGGCGTACGTTGGGGCAATGGCGAAGGTATGTGAAGTCCTGCAAAACCGGGTTGTAGTGGTTCGTTCCGTGAACTTACCGCAGCGTCTGGATTGCCCTTGGGCAGTGGCTCCGGGGGGTGGGCTTGACCCTGCGATTTTTGTCAAGTATGTCCGGGACGGATCTGCCCGTTCTCTCCAAGATCGTGCGCTCTGGGATTACAAGGTTGATATCGGGGATTCTCAGAACACTTACTATGTTCTCTCGACAATACCCAAGGGGTTTGCAGTCGCAGTCAATGGGTTCTTTGGCACGGAAGATGTTGCACGTAGGTTTATCGAAGAACTTGGCGCGCTTGGAATTGCCATAGGTGGGGAAGCCCTGAAGTCGGGCCGCCATGCCCTGGGAGTCGTCGGCTTGGTCGGTACAATTCGCCTGCTTAATGGTATTGGAGGAAATGGCAAGGGGGCTTTCCAGCAAGGCCAGAACTGTGTAGGTTTCTTGATTCCTGTTGATTCCTTTGTCTCCTTTTTCGGAAGGAAGCTTGGATCAAGGGCCAAGATCGATGAACACTCCAGGAGAACAGATCTCTTGGCAATCCAGCTTGTACTGCCCGGCAACGATGAATGTCGTCTCGGGATATATGCTTGTGGCGTGGAGTCGAAATTCGTATCACGCTCTCTCGCCCAGCCCAGGGCAATAGAAGCCTTGGAACAAGCGCAAGCGTCGGTGGAGCAGTTCCGGACACTGGTTGAGGTAAGCCTCGAACATGGGGCAATGCCGGAGCGGCTTGGGTTGCTTGTGATTCTCAGGTTTGGGCTCCGCATTTCTAGTCCCAGCAAACAAGAGGAGATCCAGGCGTGGATCGAGACCGAGCGACGAGTTTTCCAGGCCGTACTTCAAGGGCGGTACGAGTATAGGCAGGCCGTGCACGACGCCGTAGTGGTTTCCACGGAAGGGCAGTTACCTGGTACTGCCGAGGCCAATACCTTGCCCGGGGGAATGTGGATACGCATCAACCAGAACCATTGGCCGGGAGTTTCGGACACCCCCCAGTTGGATGAAATCCGTGGGCAGCTTTCCCAGCTATTCGGTATTCCAAGGGATATATGTGAACAGCCCGGGATTGACGATGGATTACCGCCCACAGGACTTACAGCACCCGAACCAACCCCAGTAGCACCTGCACCGACCGCTCCACCAGAAGAGCCATCGGCACCTCCCGAGGGAATAGACAGCCCCCAGTTGCCGGAAGTGGCTGAGGGGACACGTACGAGTAGCAGTAGACAGGATGTTGTGGACATCGATTCGTGGCGAGAGGAAGGCCCCCTTAAGAAAATCCTCTTGGGGGTAGACGACGCCCGTCGCCCTGTTTACCTCGATCCCCAGTCGCCTATCGACCCCTTGGATAACTTGAATCTCATGGTATCCGGATCCTCGGGAACGGGCAAGACCCAGTTGCTGAAATACGTGGTCTGCAGGATTCGTGAGCAAGGGAAGAACGTACTTGTTCTTGATTTCAAAAATGACTTCGCCAGTGACCACGTGTTTGCAGACCGGGCATCTCTCGAACGGGTCTTTGTTAGCTTTGACGGGCTACCATTCAATCCACTTATCCCTTACCCGGTCCAGCACCCCGGTACCGGTGAATCACTAGTCCAGGTTGGACAGCATATCTCTGGTGTAGCTTCCGTCCTGAAACGAACATACGGACTAGGCACCCAGCAACAAGTAGCTGTAAAGAACGCCATTGTCGAGGCCTTCTCCGCCATGGATATCCCGACTACTGGCACGTCGGAGTTCAATCCGTCCATGGACTTCCCGGACCTGAGCAATGTAGGTGAGAGGCTCCATGGCTCCAACCTCCGCGCATATAACCGGCTTGATCCACTGTTCACCCTTGACCTCTTTAGGCCAGCACACAGGCGAGACTCGTTCCATGCATTGGTGAACCGGTCCATGATTCTAGACCTTAGCCAAATTCCCAGCGATGAAATCAGGAACACTCTTGCGGAGCTGATTGTCTTATCTGCCCATGCCTATTACAACGCTCAACCCCATTCAGGTACGATTCGGCAGGTATTAGTCTTCGACGAAGCCCACCGAGTTCTAGGGTCCGATTTCATGACCAGCCTCGTGCGCGAATGTAGGGCATATGGCGTCGCCACGACCCTGTCATCCCAATACCCGACCGATTTCCCGGACGAGATATCTAGCTCGATGGCCACCAAGATCTTACACGGCAACGGCAGGGATGCCGATAGAGTACGGGCTATTGTCCAGCTAATTGGCTGCAGCGGACGGGAAGCCGACGTATCAAACCTCGACCGGTTCCAGGCTTTCGTGGACAACCGTCATTGTCCACACACCTTGATCCGGACAATGAACTACCCTTTGTACCTTGTGTGGTCACACCTGCAGGAATGCGGGACGGCAACAAGAGACGATATCTCCCGGATAAAAGGTCTGGATACATCTAAGCTGCCTGTGAGGAATCTTATTAGGCAACTAGAAAGACTTGGGCTCGCGGAAGAACGGGAAGGGCAAGTACGCGTTTTGGGACACGATGGCTAGTCGAGAAGACAAGAGTCCAATTGATCATGTGCCGCGTAACAAGTTGAGTCGCTTTCGACGTGCGCTGCTGGCCTGGTATGCGAGGACTGGTCGGAGCTTTCCTTGGCGAAGAAAATCAGCGAGCAAGTACGAGATCATCATCGCCGAGGTTCTTCTCCAGCGAACACGGGCCGAGACGGTTGTGGCGTTTTTCCGGCGGTTCGCTAATAGGTTTCCATCCTGGAACAAGCTCTCCAAGGCAAGCGAAGAAGAACTCGCGAGTTTTCTACGACCAGTAGGATTGTGGCGTCGTCGTGCTGCTTCGCTGAATCAGCTTGCCCAGGTAATGGCGAAGAAAAATGGGAGGTTCCCCAAGCGTAGGGCGGAGATCGAGGCCCTGCCTGGAGTCGGCCAGTACATAGCAAATGCCATTTTGTTATTCTGCCATGATGAACCGCAGCCCTTGCTTGACGTCAACATGGCTCGCGTCCTTGAACGAGTGTTTGGCCCCCGGAAGCTTGCGGATATCCGTTACGATCCGTACTTGCAGTCACTGTCTCTGGAAGTTGTTCGGTGCAAAAGGCCCAAGGAACTGAACTGGGCGATCCTTGACCTTGCAGCGTCCATTTGCTTTGCGGGAACGCCGGGTTGTAGCGATTGTCCACTTGAGTTCATGTGCAGCTTCGTGGCGCAGAGCAATATCGACGTGAAGTGAAGGCAATAGAACGCGACTATCTTTTGAGCAAATCTCTCGACATCCTACGGCCTGCGCCGTGGGAAGAGAAGACATGGCTGTTCAATCCCCCCAGTGGCGCGCCGGGACAAAGAAAAGCGCCCCGAACGAAGCCAGGGCGCTGTGGGGGATTGTATGCGTCCTCACCCCTCATTTTTGTGACGCTTTTGGTGACACTTTGTTGTAAGTCCTTGCGCCCCAATGGGGTTGCAAATAACCGTATGTGCCACGGTTGTCGAGCAAATCGGCTACCATAACATGCTGTGCTTCAGTGCTTTGCGGAACTCTTCACAACTGGTGTTGGCGCGTTTCTCGAAGCGCGACGAATCTAATAACGAAGGAGGACCCAATTGTGCATGTAAGACACGAGACAGCCGGCCTGACGGCTTCCTTGTACCAGCCGCTTAGCGACACCGACGTGGAACGCATCGCCGAGTCTGCGTTCCGCGTACTGGAGAAAGGCGGCATGGCGGTTCATTCACGGGAGGCTCGTCTGGCGCTGGAAAGGGCCGGCGCCCACGTAGATGGAGATATTGTCAAGTTGCCCAGAAGTCTTGTGGAAGATGCTGTTGATTCGAACCCATCTTCGGTCACGCTTCACTCCCGCGATGGGGGAAATGACGTGGTGCTCGAAAAGAACCGTGTTTACTACGGCACCGGCGGCACGGCCATCTACGTTCTGGACCCCGACACCGGCGAACGTCGCCCTTCAACTGTCGGCGATATCATTTTGAACGCCCGCATGTCCCAAGCCTTAGACAACGTTCATGTCTTCACCATCAACGTCTTCCCGAACGAGATCAAAAACAAAGACGTAATCGACATGAACCGTTTCTTCCACTCGTTCGATAACACAACCAAACATGTAATGGGTGACGTCTATTCACTCAAGGGCTGCCGGAGAGTAGTGGAAATGGCCGAAATGATCGCGGGAAGCCCTGAGG
>CAYRLQ010000068.1:4330-16540 GCA_964425145.1 uncultured Nitrospiraceae bacterium | reverse complement strand
TGGGGATATACTCCGCCCCATTGTGTGATCTTAATTGTGTTGAGCTGTACTAAGTATAGCTCAACGGAATAAATGATACGCATGCGGGCGCCACGGACAAACTCGTTTGTCCGTGTTCCGTCACAAGAAAGCCCGGGCCTCAAAGCACGCTCAAACAGAGTTTGAGCGTGGCACCCACCAGCGGGCGTTTCATGCCACGAAAGGCGTTACGCCGATGTTTTCCGGAAGCGCAGGACACTGATGGTGAAGACAAGCAGACCCATGACGGCGAGGGTGGCGGCGTTGGTCCAAAGCTCATCGAACCGCGCGTCGCGCAGGATGATGCCGCGGAGGATTCGGATGAAATAGGTTGCGGGAACAAATTGGCCGATGACATAGATGATGTCGGGCATGGATTCTTGCGGGAATATGAATCCGGACAGCAATACGGAAGGAAGTACAACCAGGAAGGCCAATTGGAGTGCCTGGATTTGATTGCTGGAAAAGGTCGAGATCAGCAGGCCGATGGCCAGAACCGTAAAGAGAAACACAAGCGTGAACCCAGCCAGCAGCAAAAGGCTCCCGGCGATGGGCACACCGAACAGAAGGCGCATGATGGCCAACACCATCGTAGTTTCGATGATGCCAATGACGGCGAAGGGAATGAGCTTGCCGAGCATGAGCCCAAACCGGGACACGGGCGTGACCATAAGCTGCTCGAGGGTGCCGTATTCTTTTTCGCGAACAATCGCGAAAACGGTCAGAAGCATGATCACCACTTGCATGATGATCGCCACGAGGCCGGGGACCATAAAGTTGGCGGTTTTCATGTCGGGATTGAACAAGACGCGCGGCCGTACCTCGACGGGCGGGGTGATGCTGCCGCCGAGCGTCTTGCCGACGATGCCCAAGGACTGGGTTAAGGCAATCGCGTTGCTCACGTTGAGCGCCCGCATGGCCACCGTCGAATTGCTTCCATCGATCAATACCTGCACCGTAGCGGGCTGGCCGACGAGCAGCTTGTCGCTGTAGTCGGGCGGAATCTTGATCCCCACCTGGGCATCGCCACGGACGATAGTCGCCACCAGTTCCTGGTCCGAATATGCCCGGCTCGTGAGGTTGAAGGTTCCCGTGTTTTGGAAGCTGTCGAGCAGGTCGCGGCTTGGGTGGCGGCCGTCGAGGTTGTACACCGCCGTAGGGATGTTTTTCACGTCCAGGTCGATGGCGTAACCGAATATGGTCAACTGGATGCCCGGAATCAGCAGCATCAGGAAGAGCGTCTTCGGATCGCGCAGAATGTGGATGGTCTCCTTGTAGACGATGGAAGTGAGCCCCCTAAACATGGCGCAACCCTTCCTTCTTGCGTGTCAGCGTGACAAACACGTCCTCCAGAGTCGGGGCAACAGGCATGACCGTAGGTGATTCGAACCCTGCCGCGGCCAGGTCCGCTGTAATCCTGTTTTCACCGCCAATCTCGACCAACACGTGCAGCGAATCGCCGAAGATGGTTGCGTCCTGCACGTAGGGGAAGGTGTTCAGGATTCGCATGGCAGCAGGCAGATGCGGGCACCGCACCTCGAGCCGCAGCGTGTCCTGGGGCGTGACTTCCGGCATCCTTTTCAACGCGTTGGGTGTGCCGTAGACCAGCAGTTTCGAGAAGTAGATGTAGCCGACATGGCTGCAGCGCTCTGCCTCGTCCATATAATGGGTGGTGACGAAAAAGGTCACACCTTGGCCGGAAAGGTCGAACAAGAGGTCCCACAAGTCGCGCCGAGCCACCGGATCGATGCCTGCGGTGGGCTCGTCGAGAAACATCAGTCGGGGCCGGTGAACCAGGGCGCAGGCCAGCGCAAGCCGCTGCTTCCAGCCGCCGGAGAGAGTGGCGGCCAATTGCCTGCGGTAGCCACCGATCCCAACGACATGCATGACTTCCTCGATGCGGTCCTTGCGCTCGGCGCGCGGGATGCCGTAAATCCGGGCGTAGAACCTGAGGTTCTGCATAACGGAAAGGTCGGTGTACAGGCTGAACTGCTGGGACATGTAGCCGATGTTCCGTTTGATCTGCTCGGTTTCGCGGACGGTGTCGAATCCCAGGACCCGTGCCCGGCCCGCCGACGGCCGCAGCAGGCCGCACAGCATCCGGATGAGCGTGGTCTTGCCCGATCCGTTCGGGCCGAGGAAGCCGAAGATATCGCCTCGCTCGACCTCCAGGCTGACGCTATTTACAGCGGTAACGCCGCCGAAGCGTCGTGTCAGGCCGTCGACCTCGATCGCTGTGGCCATTACCGGGCTTCCCGATGTCGTGGCTTGCCGTCTCCGGCAAAGGCGCCCGGCCCGGTTGTGGGCAGGTGGGCCGTGGCGGCCATGCCGGCTCGGAGGCGTCCTCCGGCCGAGTCGAGTTTGATCTTGACGCCGAACACCTGCTGGACGCGTTCTTCCGTAGTCTGGAGGTTGCGCGGCGTGAATTCGCCTTTCGCGGCGATATGCGCGATGGTCCCTTCGAAGGTTTCGGGGCCGTGTGAATCCGTGGTAAGCATGACGCGTTGGCCGACGCGCAGGTGCCCCAGCATGGCCGCGCTGACATAGACGAACAGCTCGAGGTCGTCCGGGTCGATGATGCTTACGACAGGTCCCGGCCCGATGAGATCGCCGGGATGGATGTCGATGGACTCGATCAGACCGTCGCGTGGCGCCGTGATAACCATCTCGTCGGCGGTGACTCGGGCACGGGCCAGATTGGCCTCGGCGGCGGCGCGGGCTGCCCGGCCCGCCGCGATGTCTTCAGGCCGGGCGCCGTTGCGCAGTTCGTCCAATACGGCCAGCGCCTGGGCATGTCCCGCCTTGGCCATCGCGATCTCTTCAGTGCGTAGCCCCTCCGCGACCAAGTCAAATTTCTCCCGGGCGGCTTCATACCGCGCCTCGGCCGCTTCGCAGGCGTGTTTCGCGCGGTCGTATACCTGTTCCGAGACGGCTCCTGACGCAACCAGTTGCTCGATGCGCCGGTACTCGGCGCGGGCCTCGTCGCGCTGGGCCCGAGCAGCGTCCGCCGCGGCGCGCGCCGCCTTCACCTCCTGTGATCGGAACCCCTTCTCGGTCAGGCGATACTGCTCCTCGGCCCGGACCGCCGCGGCTTCCGCCTGGCGAATTTGCTCTGACCGGGCGCCCGCCTCGAGTTTGGCGAGCGCGGCCTCGGCTTGGGCTAATTTGGCCTCGGCTGCGGCAACCATGGCCTCCGCCTCGGCGGGATCGATCCGGACCAACACGGCGCCTGCCTTGGCCAAATCACCTTCCTCGACGAGCACCTCGCTGACTCGCCCGCCCACGCGCGACCCTGCGTGCACCGTTACCGCCTCAATTTGGCCGGTGACTTGGACAACATCGTTGCCGCGCCCGAGACATCCGGCGGCAAATAGTAATCCCACGCCGAGTATCCGTTTCATCGGATGTCCCCTTTCAGCTCGTGCACGTGCACGTGCTCGTGCTCGTGTTTCGTTTACGTGCACGAGGAATAGAAAAGTGTCTGCATGGTTCAATCGCGACTACACAACCTCCGATTCTTCCGTATGGTTGGACATGGGCTGGTTCGCCCAGTTGCGGCCGGCTTTCAGGACGCCCTGGCGGGCTTTGAACGTGTCGTCGAGGTTTGGGAACCGGGCGAAAGGCTCTTTGCTTTGGTGGTAACGGCTGATGAGATGGAGGTAAAGCATCAGGCGTGCGGTGCGTAGTTGACGGGCCGTGGCGTAGTAGATAGTGAGGCCACGCTCGGCGGCATGGTGGTGCTTATCGGCCAAGGCCTTGGGCTTGGCGGCGTCCCTCTCGGCCCAGGCAAGCAGATCAAGGTCCTCAGGAACGGGCTCGCGGGCGGCCTGTGCCTCGGACTGGACTTCGAGCCGTTCGTAGAGCGCGACCAGCCTGTCAAACCACTGGAAGATGGCGCGGTAGCCCTCTTCGTCGACATCGATCTCGACCCGTGCGGAATCGATAGTATCCAGCGTGCACTTGGCGAGATATATCTCCCGTTCCTTGGTGGCTTCGGGCACCATCCGGACGCGTGCCTTCTCCGCCGGCTCACCGTAATTGAAACTCTCGAGGATGGTGGCGATGGTGAACTTGGTCCGGGAAAGCAGGGCAAACTCCTTGAGCAGGGGCACGGCGATGGTGTCTTTGGCCAGGACATCCTCCAGGAGCGGCGCGGGGGCAAAGAGTCCCGCGTTCCACTGCTGCCAGAGGTCCCGAAATAGCGCGGTGAGCTGTTGGCCGCAGCCTGCCGGATTGCCGCTGAAGGCCAGCGCGATCAGGTCGCCGAGGTGTTTACGCAAATCCCACTGGGTGCGCGTGAGGACGTTGTGGTCCAACAGGAACCCGAGCACGAGCAGTCGGTCGATGGCCAGAAACGCGGTCTCCTCGGGCAGCGCCTGGCCCTCGGCGCAAAGGTGGGCGCACCAATGACGGCACCACTGGCGCAGCTGGCGGGCGGCATAGCTGCGGGGCTGGCGCCGGACCTCCGCAACGGCGCCGCGCTCGATGTCGGCCCGGCTCAGGACGTCGACGAAGTCCCGGTCGAAGTCCGCGGGCGCATCGGCATGAAGCAGCAACTCGTCCGCGCGCACATCATACAGGTACGAGCGATACAGGTCCGTGACGAAGGCGTGTGTGATGTTCAACGCACGCGTCACGTTGACCAGCGCCCGGGTTGCCTCGCAGAAATCCAGGCCGCGCTCGATCAGCGAACCGGGCGGCTCGAGTGTGCCAGGCATCACGAAATGTGCGGCCACGGCCGTCTCCGCCCCGGCGCGCAAGACAAACGAGATGCTCGCTGCCTGCTTCCAGGTCGCCTTGGCCTCAATGGGCTCGGAGTTGGGCCATCCGAGCAGTTCCAACAGGCGCTCGGCGAACTGGTGCTGTTCGTCCTTGGTGGAGTCGGCCAGCTTGGCCCGCCACGATTCGCAAAGCTGCGTGATTTCTTGCGACGACTCCCTCATCATGGTACTCCCCTTCCTTTCTCAACACTATAGCCGGCGGCCTCGATGCGGCGCCAGATCATGTCATCCCGGCGCCCCAGCAAGTCGACCCCGTGCGCCAGGAAGGGCTCGAGTGTTTCCGGCGCGTCCGACAAGGCCCGAGCGAAGCTTTCCGTGCTCATTACCTCGAGTGCGAAAGCGCCGGCCGAGGCCAGACTCGGGCGTTCACCGCTGGCCGTCACGACTAACGCGCGGCCCTCCGGTGCGCACAGGAACGCCATTTGAACCGATTCGTCCATGGCGAGCATCCCGCGCAACCAATCTTCCGGATCGCTGGTCTTCAGGATCATGCTGCGGAGTTCTGGAAAGACGGGAAACTCCATGTCCACCTGGTAATAGGTGCGATTGCCCTCAACACGGCGGTATAACAAGTCGATCGAGGCTAATCGTTCCAGTTCCCGCTGGACAGCGCGGATGGCCAGGCCGGTGGCGACTTCGATCTGGCGCTGGTAGTAGGCTCGGAGTGGGTCCAACATAAACACGCGCAGTATAGCGAGCCGTGCTTTCGATGCAAAGAGCGCGGAGAGAGTTTTTTCTTGACTATCTTGACGAATATCTGTAGTCATAGAGTGAAGTTTTGCCAGCAAAACCTCCGGATATGGAACCTCCACTTACAAATAAGCAAAAAAGCGGAATGATAATGTCCATGTCTGGCTGCATATTGTAGTGGACGATGTATCTACTGTCAAGTATCTATCACAATTCCGTATATATGGCGTGCTCGTGCTCGTGCTCGTGCTCGTTTCTCGTGCTCGTGCTCGTGCTCGTTTCTCGTGCTCGTTTCTCGTATCTCGAGCACGTGCACGAGCACGGAAGCTAAACGTGGACGACCCGTCGGCCCAATGTGTCAGAGGAGCGTTCCGCATGGATCGGACAAGCCCCGGGCACTGTTTCGTGCACGTGATTGCCCCATGGTATCTTGCCCTGGCATAATTACCGTCGCATAATAAACTGACGTCAGGGGTTGTCACGCGCTCTTGCGGCGCGATGCCGGCGCTATGGGATTCTCGGAGCAGTCTGATGAACGATTCCCGCTGGTATATGCCGACCGAGGTTGTGATAGGGCCGGGGTGTCTGGACACACTGGGCAAACGGTGCGGGGGCTTTGGGGATCGGGCGCTGCTTGTGACGGGCCGCAGTTCGGCGCGGAAGTGCGGCGCACTCGAGCGGGCCCTGGCACAATTGCCGAACGCTGTGGTGTTCGACTCAGTCGAGCAAAACCCCAGCACCGAAACCTGCGACGCCGGGGCCGTGGTGTGCCGGGACGAGGGGTGCGACTTCGTGGTAGGGATCGGCGGCGGCAGCCCGATGGATGCCGCGAAAGTCATCGCACTGTTGGCGCGCAACCCGGGCCTGTGCGAGCAGTATTACGGTGCGGACAAGTTTGGGAACGACAACCTGCCCATCGTGGCCGTGCCGACCACAGCGGGTACGGGCAGCGAGGTCACACCCAACGCCGTGATCACTCACCGCGCAAAACAGTTCAAGCGCAGCATCGCTGGGCGAACCCTTTTCCCGCGGTTGGCCCTACTGGATGCCGGGCTTTCGGTGACAATGCCCGCGAGCGTCACGGCGAACACGGGGATCGATGCCCTCAGCCACGTCATGGAAGGTATGGTGTCGCTCAGGTCGACGCCTATGAGCGACACCCTGGCCCTCGAGACCTGCAGGGTGATTCGGGAATGGCTGCCACGGGCCGTGGCCGAGCCTGAGGACCTCGAAGCGCGCGGGCGGATGCTCCATGCGGCGATGGTTTCGGGGTGCGTTATTGCGCAGAGCGGCACCACCTTGGTGCATGGGATGGGATATTGCCTGACGCTCGAGTTCGGCCTGCCGCACGGGCTGGCTAATGCGCTGCTGCTCATACCGCTGTTCCAGCACAATGCCGACCACGTGCCGGGAAAAGTCGCCGCAATCGCCACGGCCCTGGGCTATCCCGCCGAGCCGGTCCCCGCCGACGCCAAGGAGAAAATCGCCTTGGCCATTCAGGTGCTCGCGCGTGCGGTTGGCGTGCCCCTGGCCGGTAAAGAGGTAGGCGTTCGGCCACAATCTCTGCGCAACTTCGCTGAGCGTATTTGCGCCGCCCCCTCACACTTCAAGAGACAGGTGGGCGACCTCTCCGTGGAGGATGTTCACCGCTTCTTCCTGCGCGCCTACGAGGGTCCTGCGTAGGTGATGGAAAAGGGAATGAACAAGGATTGCCAGGATATTCAGGATAATACGAAGACATCCTGTCCATCCTGAACATCCTTGTTCAAAAAAGGGACAAGCGGATATTACCCGTTTTAGAACTTCGGACCCGTGCAGGTTGACACGCCTTGCCGGGGAACATACAATACTCTCTGCAATGGTTGCGGTGAGGCTTTGCCCGGCCGCGCGGCTGGGAGTGTTTGCATGAAACAAACGGTTACAGAGCTTGTGGATGTCATCTTGCACATCCTTCAAGAGCACTCGGAGGGCCCCGTGTCTGAAAGCACGGTACGTTCCTGGCTCGCGGACCAGGGCTATAAAAAAGGTGATATTGATGCGGCAATGAAGCTTGTGCAACCGCGTTTCGTATCACCGGTGGAGGTTGTTGACCGCCAGCCGGGGGCCACGCGCTCGTTTTCCTTATATGAGGAATACAAACTCGATGCCGAGGCGCGGGACGCCCTGGCTCGGCTGGAGTTGTATGGCTTGATCGGCCCCCACGAACGGGAGTTGATCCTGGAGCATCTCGGGCATTTTGAGGGCGAGGTCGGGATCGAGGAATTGGACTACTTGCTGTCGTGGCTGGTCTGCAGTGGGCGCGATGTCGAGTTCCAGCAGACCGTCGCGAATGTCCTTGAAGGCAAAGGGGACATGTTGCACTAATAGTTTGTCAACCGTTGTCAGCTGTCAGCCGTCAGCCTGATAACGGACAACGGCTGACAGACTGATAGAGATTCTGGCATCCGCTGCGTAGGCGCCCATTCCGGGAGGGATGCGGCGCCATCACGTTATAGAGTCTATAAGCGGCATGGGGCTGTGGGTGCAACTGTGGCCAGGAGTATTGTATGCCGAAGAATCTAGTTGTGGTTGAATCGCCGGCGAAGGCGCGAACGATTGGCCGATTACTTGGGTCGAACTATGTCGTCAGAGCCAGCAACGGCCACGTGCGCGACCTGCCCAAGAACGAACTGGGCGTTGACACGGAAAACGGCTTCAAGCCGAAATATGTCCAGGTGTCCAGCGCTGCGAAGACGATTAAGGACATCCGCGAGGCCGCCAAGAAGGTGGACCGGGTGCTGTTGGCGTCTGACCCCGACCGCGAGGGCGAGGCCATCGGTTGGCACATCGCCCAACTGTTGAAGAGTAGCGGCAAGCCCATTGAGCGGATCGTGTTCAACGCAATCACGAAACGCAGCGTTACCGAGGCCGCCAAGCATCCTCGGGCCATCGACGATGACCTGGTTAATGCCCAGCAGGCCCGGCGAATTTTGGACCGCCTTGTAGGATACAAGATCAGCCCGCTGCTCCAGTGGCGTGTACGCAAGGGTCTGAGCGCAGGTCGAGTGCAATCGGTGGCGGTGCGTATGGTGTGTGACCGTGAGGTGGAGATTCGGGCGTTTGTCCCCGAAGAGTACTGGACGCTGGACGCGCTATTAAAAACTAAGCGCGAAGAAACGCTCACCGCGCGTCTCCACACCATAGGTGGTGAGAAGGCCCACGTCCACAACGAGGAAGCGGTCAATCGGATCCTCGCCGATCTCGAAGGCGCCGAATACCGCGTCGCCAATATCGAGCGCAAGGAGCTCCGACGGCATCCATATCCACCGTTCACGACCAGCACGCTGCAACAGGAAGCCTCGCGCAAGCTTGGGTTCAACCCGCGCCAGACCATGCGCACCGCTCAGGGATTGTACGAGGGGGTCGCATTGGGCGACGAGGGCCGAGTCGGGGTGATTACCTACATGCGCACCGACTCGACCCGCATCGAGCCGGAGGCCATCAACGACGCGCGCGCGTACATCGCAAAGAACTTCGAGCCGGCCATGCTGCCCGAGAAGCCGAATTTCTATCGCAGCAAGAAGGGCGCCCAGGACGCCCACGAGGCGGTCCGGCCCACCTCGGCATTTCGCACGCCGGAATCCATCAAGCAGTATCTGGACGCGAGGCAATTGAAGCTCTACACGCTTATCTGGCAGCGCTTTGTCGCGTCTCAGATGGCCTCGGCCATCCTCGACCAGACGACGATTGATGTCACTGCGAAGGAGTATGTCTTCCGTGCCAGTCGATCAATAGTAAAGTTCCCCGGGTTTACCAAGCTTTACAAAGAAGCGAGCAAGGAGCAAAGCGAGGGCCAGGACGCGGAAAAGCCGCTGCCGGAGGTGGCTGTGGGAGAGCGCCTGGTGGTGGAAGAACTCAAGCCCGAGCAGCATTTCACCAAGCCACCGCCTCGCTACTCCGAGGCCAGCCTGGTCCGCGCCCTCGAGGAAAACGGCATCGGCCGGCCGAGCACCTATGCGCCGACGATCAACACGATTCAGGAGCGAGGTTACGTCGAGCGCGAGAAGCGCCATCTCAAGCCGACCCAACTCGGCGAGGAGGTCAACAAGCTGTTGCTCGAAAACTTCCCGGACATCCTCGATCTCAATTTCACCGCGGGGCTTGAAGAGGACCTCGACCGGGTCGAGGAGGGCCAACGTGCCTGGCAGGACCTTTTGCAGGTGTTTTACGATGGCTTCAGGGAAGAACTCCAGGCTGCACAGGCGCGCATGGTCGAGGGGTTGGTGGATGCTGGCGCTACCTGCCCCAAGTGCGGCGCGCCCATGGAGCTGCGCGTGGGCCGGTACAGGCCGTTTTTGGCTTGCCAGAAGTACCCTAAATGTAAGGGGGTCCAGCGCATCGCCAGCCCCAAGACTGTCGAGGAAACCGATGAAGTATGCGACCAATGCGGCGCGGCCATGGTCATTCGCGACGGTCGCTTCGGCAAGTTCATGGCCTGCTCGAACTACCCCAAATGCAAAAATACCTATGATATCGACGAGCATGGCAAGAAGGTTCCCCGCGCGCCTAAGGAACCGCCCAAGAAGACGGACCAGAAGTGTCCGGACTGCGGCGCGTTCCTGGTGGTGCGCAAGAGCCGCGCAGGTGAGGAGTTTTACGGGTGTGAGAAGTACCCCAAGTGTAAGTTTACCAAACCGATGGAACTCGGGTTGAAGTGTCTGAAGCCGGGATGCGACGGGAACCTCGTAATCAAGCGCGGTAAGCGCCGGCGCTTTATCGGCTGCGACAAGTATCCGGCCTGCGATTTCGCTGTATTCGGGCAGCTTGACAAGGATACCCCCTGCCCGATATGCGGCAACTCCTGGACTGTCACCACTAAAGTGCGCGGCAAGCCGCGCACACGTGAATGTCCGGCCCCCGAGTGCGAGTACAAGGAAGCCCTATCTGAGGACTAGCAGACGTTCACACCGCAGCAGCGCCATCGATGGACACGCCTTCTACATACGACTCGGACATCCAACGCTTTGCGGACTATCTGAAGTTCGAGCGGGGGTTTTCAGCCCATACTTTACGGGCCTATTTGAGCGACCTCGGACAGTTCTGTGATTTCGTGGCGTCGGGGCCGCTGGCGATCGCACGCAAGTCCGATGAGCGCCGTCCCGCCGCCGCCCTCGACGCCCTCCGGGGCGCATCCCGCAACGCCATCCGGGCCTTCTTGGCCCATGTCCAGACCTCGGGAGGCTCGGCGCGGACCTCGGCACGGAAGCTCGCCGCCATTCGCGCCGCCTATAAGTTCTTCGTGCGCATGGATGACCTCGAAGCCAACCCTGCCCAGACCGTCAAAAGCCCTAAGCTCGGTCGCGACCTGCCCGAGGTCTTGAGCATTCCGGAGGTGGCCGCCCTGATGGAGGCGCCCGATGCATCCGATCCACTGGGCATCCGCGACCGTGCGCTACTCGAGATGCTGTACTCGAGTGGGATTCGCGCGAGCGAACTGGTAGGGCTGAGGCTGCCGGACGTCGACTTGGCCCGGGGCGCCATTACCGTGCTCGGCAAACGCCAGAAGGAGCGCATCGCCCTACTCGGCTCCTTCGCGATCAAGGCCATCGGCCACTACCTCGCCATTCGCAACCAACTCGGCGCGCCAGGCCACGAGCGGCTCTTGGTCAACTTTCGCGGCGGCCCGCTGAGCACGCGGAGCGTCCAGCGAATCGTCGGGAAATATGGGCGCCGGGTGTTGCCCGGCCGGCAGGGGCTCTCACCGCACACCCTGCGGCATACGTTCGCCACGCACATGCTCGACGCAGGCGCGGACCTGCGGGTCGTCCAGGAGCTACTGGGCCACGAGAGCCTCTCGAGCACGCAAATCTACACGCACGTCAGTATTGACCGCCTCAAGGCGGTCTACCGCAAAACGCATCCACACGCGCAGGGCAGCGGTCAGCCTTCAGCGATGAAGATTCGCCAAACGCGTCATGAGGCTATTTGAGGTGCAGTGCCCTTTGTGATAGAACTTTCCAGGGAGGAAGATTCATGGAAGCCTTTCGTGGTACAACCGTGCTGGGTGTGCGCAAGGATGGACAGGTGGCCCTGGGCGGTGATGGCCAGATCACGCTCGGCGCCACGATCATGAAGGATAAGGCGTCGAAAATCCGCCGGCTCGAGGAGGGTCGTGTGCTCGCGGGATTCGCCGGTGCCGTGGCCGATGCGCTGGCCCTGTTCGAGCGGTTCGAGACGAAGCTGAGCGCATTCAACCACAACCTGGCACGGGCTGCCGTCGAACTCGGAAAGGAATGGCGGACGGACAAGTATCTGCGTCAGCTCGACGCGCTTCTGGCAGTGTGCGACGCGGACAAATCACTGCTTATCGCCGGCACCGGCGAGATCGTCGAGCCTGATGATGGCATTATGGCCATCGGGTCCGGCGGCCCCTATGCGCTGGCCTCGGCGCGGTCGCTGCTGGCCCATTCCTCGCTCGATGCCGAGGGTGTTGTACGCGAAGCCCTAACCATCGCCGCGGGCATTTGCGTGTACACCAACACGCACATCACTGTCGAAATCCTATGACCAGGTGGAACTGCTAACACTACAACGCCAGATTCTGCACGACGCGCACGTGTTGGCCCTGTTCGCCCTCGGGGGCAGGTGCCTGGGGGAGGGCGAGACTCCTGTCGAGCCGTCGGGAGGGGTGCCTGGGGGAGGGCGAGACTCCTGTCGAGCCGTCGGGAGGGGTGCCTGGGGG
>CAYRLQ010000068.1:0-4230 GCA_964425145.1 uncultured Nitrospiraceae bacterium | reverse complement strand
AGGGCGAGACTCCTGTCGAGCCGTCGGGAGGGGTGCGGCTCGACAGGAGTCTCGCCCTCCCCACGTAAGATTTACACGATAGTCGACACTGGAATCCAGCGTTGTAATGCTAAAAACCTGACCGGAAACTCTTCTGTCAACCTTGCGACGTTGCGCAAATTCTGGCTGCCTCGCGCGCTGGGTGCGCGAGAAACAGGGGCGGGGCTGTACTACATTGGGGTACCTCTTCCATCACTTTTTTCTGCCGGTAAGTACCAGCCCAAAATTAGCAGTGCTTTTGGTGGCAATCCGGTTGTGAATAGTGTAAAATGGACGGGCTCGTGTCGGGAGTGGGCGCAGAGGGCTTCAACTCGCGGCGCTTCCGAGGCGTGGGGCATTGAATTGAAAACAGACAAGGTAGAAAAGCCTTTTTAGCCAGCCCCGAGCGTCGAGTTGCGCGCGAGTCCCAAAACAGCGAAGGGCAGGCTTGCGCGGATGTGATGGACAAGCGGGGTATTGGTGGATACGATTAAGGATGTGTCGAGTTAGACATGGGTAGTGCGCCATGGCCATGTATTTGCTGATCTGTTCGTGTGGGCACAAAATGAAGGTGCCGGAGAGCTACATCGGAAAGGTCGCCGCGTGTGTGAAATGCAAGAGGAATATCCGGATCACGGCAAAAAACACGCGGTTGATTGGCGCGACCAGAGACTCGGTCGCTGCGGCGAAGCGGGACGACGCGAAGAGTAAGGATACGAAAAAGCGTATTGGCGAGTTGCTGATTGACGCGAACCTTATCTCGCCCGACCAGCTCGATGAAGCGCTGCGAATACAGAAGGAGAGTGGGGGAAAGACCGGCGAGATTCTGCTCTCATTGGGCTACATCGACGTGAAGTCATTCGCGGGATTCCTGGCCAAACAGCCCGGTATCGCCAGCATTGACCTGTCCAATTACGAAATATCGACCGACCTGCTCGAGCTTATCCCTAAGGATTTCGCGCTCGAGCACGACGTCTTCCCCATCGACAAGCTGGGCAATCTGTTGACGGTAGCCATGGCCTGCCCGTTGGATTCGCGAACCATCAAGGAACTGGAAGGCCATACGAAACTGCGGGTGAAGGCGCTGCTTTGTCCGATCGACGACATTAAGTTGGTTATTGAGCGGTATTATGCGGTGAAAGAACCCGCCGAGGCCGCGCTCAGTCCCACCGACTCGGCCGAACACCTTGAACGGGCGTTGAAACTCGAGAATGTGGCCGTGCTGATCCGGCAGATCGGCTCGCTACCGGCGCTGCCTGATACCGTGCAGCAGGTGCAGCAGATCATGAATAATCAGGACGCCTCCATACACGACGTGGTGGAGATCGTGCAGACGGACCCGTCCGTAGCCGCAAAGGTGCTCAGCGTGGCCAATTCAGCCGCGTACGGATTCCCCAATCGGGTCGACAGCCTAAGTCTAGCGGCGACGTTGTTGGGCCTGAACGAAACCTGCACGCTGCTGATGTCATTGGCCGTGCTCTATACCTTTGAACATGATTACCGGGCTTTCTGGACCGAGTCGATGGCTTGTGCACAAGCCGCAACGGCCATTGCCAAAGGCTGCGGGCAGGCGGGGAATACCGGCGTGTACGCCGCCGCGCTCCTGCACGACATCGGCCGCATCGCCTTATGGCAGGCAGCACCGCAGCGCTATGCCCAGGTGCGCCGCAGTCTCGTCGGCGCCGAGCTGATCGCCGCTGAGGAGGAAGTCCTCGGGCTTGCCCACCCGGAGGCGGGGTTCGAGCTTGCCTCGAATTGGAACCTGCCCACTGACATCACTGAGCCCATCCGATTCCATCACACCTTCAACTATGCTGAGAAGGCCAGGGAGACTACCGCCATCGTGTCGATCGCGGCCGCGCTGGTTGACTACAGTGACGGCGGGGAACTGGACGAGCAAGTGATGCTGGACAATTGCGGTGAGGCGATGGCATTCCTCGGGCTCGATTTCGACACGGTGGCGTCGATTCATGCCAAAAGTGCCCTCGAGCCCACAGAATCCGCCGAGGTGTAAGATAAAACCCCGTTATTCATCGGTTCTCTGCTGTGGGCCGGAGCAGTCTTCTCTCGACGCGATTAAGCGGTGCCGTCGTTTTCGACAATCTTATCGATGATAGCGCTCGTGGAGTGGCCTTCCACGCCGGGTATGATGGCAATTCGGCCGCCGTAGCCTTCCACAACGTGGCGCTCCTCTTGGACAATGGTGTCAATGGCGTAATCGCCACCCTTGGCGTATACGTCGGGCCGGAGTGCCTCGAGGATCGGCACCGTGGTTTTTTCCTCGAAGATTGTCAGGTAGTCCACGCACTCGAGCGCCGAGAGGACCAGCGCCCGGTCCTTTTCTTTGACCACAGGCCGGTTGGGCCCCTTGTTCTCCCGGACCGATGCATCGCTGTTTAATCCGACGATGAGGAGATCGCCCAGTTGGGCCGCTTTCATTAGATAGGTGATGTGGCCCGTGTGGAGGATGTCAAAACAACCGTTGGTCCAGACAACCGTCTTGCCCTGTTCCCGGAGTTGTTTGACGACGGGCTTGAGTTCGGCCAAGGTCTTGAGCTTGGTGGGGGCGGTCTCGCCCAACAGGGCCTGGGCCACCTCGTCGTGCGAGACGGTCACGACCATTTCCTGACCCACGGCCACACCGGCCGCGGCATTGCCGATGACAGCGGCGTCGCGGAGCGTGCCCCCGGCGACCAATGTCAGCGTTACAGCCGCCGTGACCGTGTCGCCTGCACCCGTCACGTCGACTACGTTGCAGGGCATGATGGGCACGTCCTCGCTCTCGCCATTGTGTGCAAAAACTGTGATGCCTTCGGGACCGCGGGTGACCAAGGCATTCTTGCAGCTTTTCAGGAGAATCCTCCCCGCCTCGTACAAGGTTGCATTATCGACGACCTCGACGCCCGCGCCGACGCCGGCCTCCCGGTCGTTCGGCACGATGACGTCGAAGCCTTTCAAGGCGCCGGCACGTTCCCGCGAATCGCCTACAGCCAATAGACCGTGCGCCTGGGCAAGGGCCACGACTTCCGCCAACACCCGCTCGGTGGCTACCGAAGATACCTGGTCCACGACGACAATCGCGTCGACCTCCGGCGCCCGCGCACGAATGTTCGCGATCACCTGATCCTCAACCTCGCTCTCGATAAACGCCGGTCTCGGCGTATCGGTGCGCAAGATTTCCTGCGAGGGGATGTTGTGACCGCCGGCCCTCAGCTTGCCGTAGGTGTTCGTCGGGCGCTTCGGATCGACTACCAGGCCGGATGTGTCCACGTTGCGCGCGGCGAACTCCCGCCGCACGACGTCCGCGTTGATGTCGTCGCCGACCACGCCTACCATATAGGTTTTTGCGCCCAGCGCCGCGACATTGCACGCCGCGTTGCCCGCCGCCCCGGGGTTGTGCCTGCGCTCGTGCACCTCGTAGATCGGTATCGGCGCCTCGAGGCTGATACCCGTTACTACGCCATTGACGTTTTCGTCGAGATAGATGTCGCCCACGACCAAAACACGGGCCTCGTCGAAGCGGTCGAGCAGCTCACAATAGTGAGCCGCACCGCGGTGCTGCTGATCCATCGTGGCCTGACTCCTGCACACTGGGCTACAATTTGTTCAAAATCCGTTGCGCTGATTGTAGCCCATGCAATGAGAACGGTCAATTCCTGCTACAACATGGCGGACTCGCACGGTGCACAGTGCACAGTGCACAGTTAAGGAAGAGCGCGCATTTCATGTATAATACAAACAGGCGTATCGCGTGGAGAAGGCCGGCGTGGTCGGCGCGCGATGCCGCCTGCGCGCCGAAGCCTCCACGGCGCGGTGAGGGAGGCGCCTTGGCGATCAAATACGTCCGGAAAGGGTATCGAGAGTCCGCGCTGGGGTCGGACACCTGGCAGGACGCGCCGCGCGGCCTGAGCCGCATGACCCCGAAACAACGGCTTATCATGATCTATCTGGGTATTGGGGCCTTTGTCGTTGTGGTAGCTTTTGCCCAACTCATCGTGCCCCGGCTCCAGTTCCAAGGGCAGCCTACACTCTATGGCGAGGGGGTCGTTTTCGGCAAGACGATTACTACCGCGACCGCGGCGAAGAGGCAGTATCGGGTAGGAATTGCGCTGCGGTCGCCAGACGGCCGGGCGTTGCGTGCGTATATGGCCGCGGATGCGGCGCTGTGGCAGGAGTTGGCCGAGGGTGATCGTGTTGCAGTAACGTATCAGA
>CAYRLQ010000067.1:744-16581 GCA_964425145.1 uncultured Nitrospiraceae bacterium | reverse complement strand
GGAGCTGCGCTTCGCCATTCGCGAGGGCGGCCGAACCGTCGGCGCCGGTGTCGTGGCGAAGATCATTGAGTAGTTGTGAAAGGCGGCAGGAACGGGGTTAGCGAGAAAGCGCACCATGTTGGAGATAGGCCGTGGCCGATATCTATAAAATCCGTATTAAACTGCGGGCATATGATCACCGCCTGCTCGACCAATCGGTCCAGGAGATCGTAGCGGCTGCCCAGCGTACGGGTGCGGGCATCAACGGGCCGATTCCATTGCCAACGGGAATATCGAAATACACGGTCAACCGGTCGCCGCACGTTGATAAGAAATCGCGCGAGCAATTCGAGATCCGAACGCACAAGCGGTTGCTCGACATTTTGAACCCGACGGCGCAGACCGTGGACGCGTTGATGCGGCTGGATTTGCCGGCCGGGGTGGATGTGGAAATTAAACAGTGACGTTCCGCGTGCTGTCTAAACCGCGGTGCTTTGCCCCAAAGGCCCGCGGCAGGAGATTGTGGAACCATGGCAAGAGGGATGTTGGGGAAAAAGCTGGGCATGACCCGGATATTCACCGAGGATGGTCGCTGGGTTGAAGTGACGCTCCTCGAAGCGGGTCCGTGCACAGTGATCCAGCGCAAGAGGCAAGAGACGGACGGATACGAGGCCGTGCAGATGGGGTTTGGCAGCCTCAAGGAAAATCGCTGCAGGAAACCCCTCCGTGGCCATTTCGCCAAGGCCAACGTTGCCCCGAAACGGTTCTTGCGGGAATTCAGGGTGGATAAGGCCGACGAACTCGAACCCGGCGATGAGGTGCGCGTGGACATCTTCAAAGTAGGCGACCGGGTCGATGTAAGCGGCACCTCGAAGGGGAAAGGATTCGCGGGCGTGATCAAGCGGCACGGGTTTAAGAGTGGGCCTGCCGGGCACGGCTCGCATCTGCATCGTGCGCCGGGATCGATCGGCCAGAGCGCGGACCCTGCGAAGGTGTATAAGGGCAAGCGGTTGCCCGGACGAATGGGCAACGAGCGCGTGACCATGCAGAATCTCGAGATCGTGAATGTGGATGCAGCCAAGAACCTACTCGTCGTGCGCGGTTGTATACCCGGGGCCAACGGTGGCATGCTGATTGTGCGGCAAAGCGTAAAAACAGCGAAGGGAGTCAAGTAGCCATGGCGCGCGCGAACCTGTTTGCCATGGACGGTAGCGCCCTTGGCTCGGTGGAACTGAGCGATGCGGTGTTTGACGCGGCCCCGAACCCCGTTTTGGTCCACGATGTGGCGGTGGCGCTGATGAGCGCCCGGCGTCAGGGCAATGCCTCGACGAAGGTGCGCCACGAGGTGCGCGGCGGGGGGGCGAAGCCTTTTCGCCAGAAGGGCACGGGCCGTGCGCGTCAAGGCAGCTTGCGCGAGCCTCAGATGCGCGGCGGCGGTGTGGTGTTTGGCCCGCACAAGCGCAGCTATCGCCAGAAGGTGTCGCCTCACGCCAAGCGCAAGGCCTTGTGTTGTACGCTCAGCGACCGGTTGCGCAATGAAAAGCTGTGCGTGCTGGATGCGCTGACGTGTGAAGCGCCCAAGACCAAGCCCTTCGCCGCGTTGGTAAGCCGGCTTTCACCGGATGGCAAGAAGACATTGTTCGTTATGGCCGGCGTAGACCGCAATGTGATACTCTCGGCCCGGAATTTACCCCGGGTGTCGGTGCGCACGGCAGCCGACCTGAACACACTCGACGTGCTGGGTGCGCACCAGGTGATCGCCGTCCAAGATGCGCTCGCACAGCTTGAGGAACGGCTTACATGAACACGGACCCGCTTTATATCATCAAGAGGCCGGTGATTACGGAAGAATCGACGCTTCAGAGCGATACCCGCAATCAATACGTCTTCCGCGTCGACCCCCAGGCAAACAAGCACCAGATTCGCGAGGCCGTCGAGCAGATGTTCCCGGAGGTGAAGGTGCTTTCGGTCAACACGATGAATTATCGCGGCAAACTGAGGGGGCGCCGCGGGCGCCAGAGGCAGGGACGCCAGCCGAACTGGAAGAAGGCGATTGTGACGCTGCGTCAAGGCGACTCGATCGACCTGATCTAAGGAACCTGAGCTAATGCCGACAAAGAAGTATAAACCCACGACACCGTCGCGACGGGCCATGACGGTGGTGGATTTTTCGGGCCTGACGAAGAAAAAGCCCGAGAAGGCGCTGCTCGAGCCGAATCCGAAGAGGGCCGGGCGCAATCGTCACGGCCGGATTACGGTGCGCAGGCGCGGCGGCGGGCATAAGCGCCGCTACCGCGTGGTCGATTTCCGCCGCGAGAAAGACGGCGTGCCGGGTCGTGTGACTTCCATTGAATACGATCCGAATCGTTCTGCGCGCATCGCGCTGGTGGCGTATGCGGATGGGGAGAAACGCTACATCGTTGCGCCGTCGGGCTTGGAAGTGGGGATGGTGGTCAACAGCGGCGCGGCTGCCGAATACCAGAGAGGCAATTGTCTGCCCCTATCGAAAATCCCCCTGGGCATGATGGTTCACAACGTGGAACTCACTCCGGGCAAAGGCGGGCAGTTGGCCCGTGCAGCAGGCAGCGCCTGCCAGCTCCTGGCCAGGGAAGGCCGGTACGCCGTGCTACGGCTGCCATCGGGGGAGATGCGGAGGGTATTGGTCGAGTGCCGTGCCACCATCGGCCCTGTCGGCAATGAGGACCATACCAACATCAGTTTGGGCAAGGCGGGGCATGCGCGATGGTTGGGCCGACGTCCGAAGGTACGCGGCGTGGCGATGAACCCGGTCGATCATCCCCACGGGGGCGGCGAGGGCCGTTCGTCCGGTGGCCGCCACCCGGTGACGCCCTGGGGTGTGCCAACCAAAGGGTACAGGACGCGGAAGAAAAAGCACCGGAGTGATAAATACATCATACGCCGGCGCTATGCCAAATAGGAGTAAAGAATTGTGCCACGGTCGGTGAAAAAGGGCCCGTTTGTGGATGACCATTTGCAGAAGAAAGTCGAAGCGCAAATGCGCGGCGGCGAGACCCGGGTCATCCGAACCTGGTCGCGCCGGTCGACGATCACCCCCGACATGGTCGGCTTGACCATTGCGGTGCACAACGGCCAGAAGTTTATCCCCGCGTTCATCACGGAGAACATGGTCGGCCACAAACTAGGTGAGTTCGCGCCGACGCGTACGTTTCGCGGCCACGCTGGCGGATCCAGAGTTAAAAGGCAAGCAAGGAGTTAACCGATGGCGAGCGCGGTAGCACGAGCGCGGTATTTGCGAATCGCGCCGCGTAAGATGCGACTGGTGGCCGACCTGATCCGAGGGAAAAAGGTCGAGGAGGCCCGTAGCGTTCTCGAGTACACGGTCAAGGCGGCGGCGCCATTGATAGCCAAGGTGCTCGAGGCGGCCGTGGCCAACGCCGAACACACCGCCACCGAACGTCACGAGCGCATCGACTCCGACGAGATGGTCGTGCGGAAAATTACAGTAGACGGCGGGCCTATGCACCGGGGGTACCTGTATCAACCCCGGGGACGGGCCACGCGCATCCGCAAGCGGTCCAGCCACGTGGAACTCTGGATCAGCGATGAGGAGTGAGTTGTTCGTTGCTGGTTGTCAATTGGCTTTGCGTATAAGGTGGAGCCTTGGCGAGGCAGTATGAGCGAGTGCATTTGGTAAACGCGCCCATCCGCCGGGTGAGTGCGAGTATTTGCCAACTGGACCAGTTTTTGTTGCAGAAAGGCCGACAGGGTGGAATAAGTCTGCTTTTACTGTCATGCTAAGCGAAGCGAAGGACCTCGTAACTGCGAAAGCCCTTGCATAATCGAGATTCTTCGCCGCGCTCAGAATGATAGAGAGGGATAGTTCTTGCTGCGGCATAGGCGTCAACATCCTTCCGCAGCGGAAAGTAACTGATAACCAGGAAGAGGAGAGCATTCGTGGGTCAGAAGGTACATCCAAATGGTTTTCGCCTGGGCATCATTCGGAACTGGAGTTCGATCTGGTACGCCGGGCGTGATTATGCCCACCTGCTGCACGAGGACCTCGAGCTGCGCAATTACATCAAGAAGCGCCTGTACCACTCAGGCGTGGCGCGGATTGACATTGAACGGGCCGGCCGCAAGGCGAAGGTCCACATTTATACGGCGCGGCCGGGTATTGTGATCGGGCAGCGTGGCACGGAAGTGGACAAACTGCGCTACGAGCTCGAGCAACTTACCGGGCGTGAATTGCTCATCAACATCCACGAGGTGCTGAGCCCCGAACTGAGCGCGCAGTTGGTGGCGGAGAACATTGCAGCGCAGTTGGAGCGACGCATATCGTTCCGCCGCGCCATGAAGAAGACCGTGCAGAACACCGTCCGCCTAGGCGCCAAAGGGATTCGTTTGCGGGTCGCGGGCCGACTCAACGGCGCGGAGATCGCACGAGTCGAGCAGACCCGGGACGGCAGTGTGCCGCTGCACACGCTGCGTGCAGACGTAGATTATGGATTTGCCATCAGCCATACGACGTATGGCTGTATCGGTGTGAAGTGTTGGATTTATCACGGCGAGCTGATGCCGGGTGAAATGGCCAGGGGCATCGGGGGCGAAGCCCGGGCCAAAGGCCGCAGGGAACGCTCGGGCCGGCTCAGCGTGCGTTAGCTGAGACTGATTGCCCATGACTATGGAGAGATTGCGCGATGTTAATGCCGAAGCGAGTTAAACACCGCAAGCAGATGCGCGGTCGTCGAAGGGGCATGAGCAAAGGCGGGACCAACGTGGATTTTGGCGAGTTCGGCCTTAAGGCCCTCGAGACCGGTTGGATTACTGCACGCCAGATCGAGGCTGCCCGGATCGCCCTGACGCGCAAGCTCCAGCGCGGCGGCAAGGTCTGGATTCGCGTGTTTCCGGATAAGCCGACCACGAAGAAACCCGCCGAAGTGCGCATGGGCAAAGGTAAAGGCGCCCCGGAAGCCTGGGTGGCCGTAGTGAAGCCTGGCCGGGTGATGTTCGAGATCGAGGGTGTGCCGGAAGAGTTGGCACGGGACGCCGTACGGGTGGCGGGGCACAAGCTTCCAGTGGCCACCAAGTTTGTCAAACGTAATTAGCCCGTGCGCAGCCTCAGCGGATTGGATGACGCGCAATAACGGCCCCGAGGCTTAGGAGAGCGGACGTGAGGGCGAGAGAACTTCGAGAGCAAACAGAAAACGAATTGCAGCAATTGCTGCGGGAGCGCCGGGACGATTTGGTGGCGTTTCGTATGCAAATGGTGACAGGTGTGGTGGACAATGTCCGCGCCGCGCGCGAAGCGCGCCGTGATATTGCGCGGATCAAGACGCTCTTGAGGGAACGCGAACTGCAGGCCGCGAGAGAGGCGAAGTAGGTATGCAAGAGCGGGGTCCCAGAAAAGAACGAGTCGGTGTGGTGACCAGCAACGCCATGGACAAGACCGTCACAGTTTCTGTAGCACGTGTGACTCAGCACCCGTTGTATAAGAAATCCATTAAAAAGACCAAGAAGTACAAAGCCCATGACAAGGACAATGTGAGCAACGTAGGTGATTTGGTTCGCATTCGAGAAACTCGGCCGCTGAGCAAGACTAAGCGGTGGCGCATGGTGGAAGTCATTAAGCCGGCAGAGTGATCGTGTGGTCCAAGCAGCGTGACGAAGGAACCACGCCGTCGAGGCAAGATGTCATGATTCAAGTATACTCGAATCTTGAGGTGGCCGACAACTCGGGTGCCCGGCGGATTCGGTGCATCCAGGTGATGGGCGGCTCCAAGCGGCGGTATGCCGGTCTGGGCGATATCATCACCGCTACGGTGAAAGAAGCGCTGCCGAACTCGGGCGTGAAAAAGGGCGACGTAGTGCGTGCCGTGGTGGTCCGGACGCGTCACGACACCCAGCGCCCCGACGGTACGGTGATTCGGTTCGACTCGAATGCAGCGGTGTTGATCGACACCGCACGTGAGCCGCGTGGCACCCGCATTTTCGGTCCGGTGCCGCGCGAACTGCGCGAAAAGGGTTTCGTGCGTATTTTGTCCTTGGCCCCGGAGGTGGTGTAGCGGGTGCCGGGTAGTTCAAGAGGGATTAGCCATGCACGTTAGAAAGAATGACACGGTTGTAGTTATTGCAGGAACCTACAAGGGGCGTCGGGGCCGCGTGCTGCAAGTCTATCCGGAGCGGAACCGCATATTGGTTGAAGGTGTGAACATTATCAAACGCCATATGCGGCCGACCAAGAGCAGTCAGCAGGGCGGCATCGTCGAGCGCGAGGCCCCGATCCACATCTCGAACGTGATGCCTTGGTGCGATGCCGCCAACCAGGCGTCGGAAATTGTCATGAAGCGGCTCGAAGATGGGACGCGGGTGCGTATGTACAAGATCAACGGCGAAACGCTCAACGATTAGGAAAGGGTTTCGGTGTGGCGGCGAGACTGAAAGAGCGATACGAAAAGACGATCGTTTCCGAGCTGCTGGAAGAGTTCAACTATACAAACGTGATGCAAGTGCCCAAACTCGAGAAGATCGTGGTAAATATGGGCGTGGGAGACGCCCCGCGTGAACCGCGGATGATGGAAAGCGCACTGACAGAGTTGGCGCAGATCACCGGCCGGCGTGGCGGTATCCGGCGGGCGCGGCGATCGATCGCGGGGTTCAAAGTGCGCGAGGGCACGCCGATCGGGTGCATGGTGACGCTGCGTGGCGAACCGATGTATGAATTCATGGATCGGTTGTTCAATGTGTCCATTCCCCGTATTCGTGACTTCCGCGGCCTATCGACGAGGAGTTTTGACAAACAAGGCAATTACACAATGGGCCTGCGCGAGCAGGCGATCTTCCCGGAGGTGAACATTGATGCGGTGGCCCGCGTACGCGGCATGAACATCACGTTTGTGCTGAAGAATTCCCGCGCCATCGAGGAAAGCATCGCCTTGCTGCGGAAGTTTGGTATGCCGTTCCGAAACTAGGAAGATAGTATGGCTAAGAAATCCCTGATAGTCAAGTCTAAGAGGCGGGCCAAGTTTAAGGTGCGCGCATACAATCGCTGCCGGGCTTGCGGGCGCCCTCGTGGCTTTATGCGGAAGTTCCAATTGTGCCGGATTTGCTTCCGCACGCTGGCCCTCGAGGGCAAGCTGCCCGGGGTAACCAAGTCAAGCTGGTAAGGGCACAAGGGACGAAGTAAGACGCCATGTCGATGAGCGATCCAATTGCCGATATGTTGACGCAGATTCGCAATGCACTGACGGCCGGCCAGTCGACCGTCGATATTCCGGCATCGCGCATGAAGGAAGAGATTTGCGCGGTGTTGAAAGCGGAAGGATATGTCCGGGACTATACCGTGCTGGATACCGGCACGCACCCGCGGTTGCGCGTCGAGCTAAAGTATCTCGAGGACCGCTCGCCGGTGATCCAAGGCCTGCGGCGTGTGAGCAAGCCGAGTTTGCGGATATATGCCCACTGCGACGATGTTCGTCCGGTCCGCACTGGGTTGGGTATCTCAATACTGAGCACATCCAAAGGTATCATGACGGGTAAACAGGCCCGCGCATCGCACGTGGGTGGCGAAGTATTGTGCGAAGTGTGGTAGCGGGTGCGCGTGGAAATGGTTAGCCGCGACATAGGAAAGGAAACTGAGCGGTGTCTCGAGTAGGGAAACAGCCGGTGCCGATCCCCAGCGGCGTAACGTGTGAATTGACAGGTTCGCACCTGAAAATGACGGGGCCTAAGGGCACACTGGCATGCAATTTCCACGCCGAAATCACAATTACCGTCAATGACACGGAGATTGTAGTTACGCGTCCGAGTGACATGTCCAAACACCGCGCGCTACACGGGTTGACCCGGACCTTGATCAACAACATGATGACCGGCGTGACCCAAGGGTATGAGAAAGTGTTGCAGATCGAAGGTGTAGGGTACCGCGCATCCCTACAAGGCAAGGCCCTCAATCTGCTATTGGGCTTCAGCCATCCGGTGCTGATTGACCCGCCGGAAGGCATCGAATTCAAAGTGGAAGGTACGCAGAGGGTCCACGTCTGCGGCATCGATAAGCAATTGGTTGGCCAAGTAGCGGCCGATCTGCGCGCATGGCGCAAGCCCGAGCCGTATAAGGGCAAGGGCATCCGGTACGAGAATGAGTACGTCCGACGCAAGGCTGGCAAAACTGGCGCGAAATAGCGTGAATTTATACACAACGTCATAAATAATGCCGCATATTGGCGGAAAAATTGCACGAGCGCTGCCCTCGCGTCATTGCGAGCGTAGCGAAGCAATCACTTGCCACAAAGGCCATTGGTTCAAGTGATTGCCGCGTCGCTCACTTCGTTCGCTCCTCGCAATGACGCGATGCGGTGCCAATTATGACGCTACGTATAGTGCCGGTTGCGGTTGAGACTGTTGAGCGGGAGAGCTTAGCCGATGGCGAGGAAGAGTCACAAGGTGGTGCTGTTGGACCGGCGCAGGAAACGTGTGCGCAAGCATGTCAAAGGCACGTCCGATTGCCCACGTTTGAGCGTATATCGGTCGCTGAAGCATATTTACGCGCAGCTTATCGACGATACCAGCGGTCAGACGCTGGCTGCGGCCTCGTCGATGGCGCTGAAAATCTCCGGCGGCACGACAAAAGGCGCCAAAGAAGTTGGCAAGGCCCTTGGCGAGAAAGCCAAGGAAAGCGGGATCGAGCAGGTGAGCTTTGATCGGGGCGGCCGGTTGTATCACGGGCGCCTCAAGGCCCTCGCCGAAGCCGCGCGTGAAGCAGGATTGAAGTTTTAGGAGGTGCTTGGTGTGAGTATGGCACAGGGCAGGCGGGAACCGCGCGGCGACAGACGCACGCACGAGCTGGCAGAGGAACCAGAGTTTATCGAGCACGTTGTCAAGATCTACCGCGTCGCCAAGGTGGTCAAGGGCGGCCGGCGCTTCAGATTCAGCGTGATCGTGGTCGTTGGCAATGGTGCAGGCCGGGTCGGCGCGGCTGTGGGCAAGGCCCACGAGGTCCCCGAAGCCATCCGCAAGGCTATCGAAAAGGCCAAGCGAAACATGTTCGAGGTCCCCATCGTTAGCACCACCATTCCCCATGAGGTTGTTGGTAAAGCCGATGCCGCCTCGGTGTTGTTAAAGCCCGCCTCGCTGGGTACCGGGATAGTGGCGGGCGGCCCGGTGCGCGCGGTTCTCGATGCCGCCGGTTACCAGAACATCTTGACAAAGTCGTTGGGCTCGAACAATGCCACGAACGTAGTGTGGGCGACGTTGGACGGGTTGGGCCAGTTGAGAACCGTCGAACAGGTTGCCCAGACGCGGGGGCTGTCGGTCAGTGAGGTGTTATAGGTTTGCGCAGCAGGTTTACAACCGCGAACCGCGCCGAACGATGAAAGAGGAAAAGATGGATTTAGGTACGTTGAAAAATGCCCCGGGCGCGCGAAAGAAGCGCAAGCGAGTGGGGCGAGGACCTGGGTCCACACGGGGCAAGACCTGCGGCCGGGGAACCAAAGGTCAGAAAGCCCGGTCGGGGTACTCCCGGCCAGTGGGGTTTGAAGGGGGCCAGATGCCCTTGCATCGGCGCTTGCCCAAACGTGGCTTTAGACATCTCAATCGCCATCCGTTTGCCATTGTCAATGTGGACACGCTCGAGCGGGTGTTTGAAGACGGTGCCGAAGTCACCGCGGGTGACATCTTTCAGGCGGGCCTGGCTGATATGGCCAAAGGGCGCGTAAAGGTGCTTGGCCGAGGCATGCTCAGCAAAAAGCTCAACCTCATCGTGCATGCGGCCAGCCCCGGCGCCCGTGCGAAGATCGAGGCGGCTGGCGGCGCGGTCGCGCTGATTGCCGGGCCGGACGAAAAGCGCAAGAAGGCCAAGCAATATGCCGTCACGCGGGCGCAGCCTGTGGAGGAACGATAGGTGTCGCAGTCGATCGCAGCCTTCCGGAACGCGCTGAAGATTCCCGAGTTGAAGCGGCGGATTCTGTTCACGCTGGTCATGCTCGCGATCTATCGCCTGGGGGCGCACGTGCCGACACCCGGCGTGAACGGCGCGGCTCTCGCCGAGACGATACGCAGCATGGGCGGGGGCCTGTTGGGTTTTTACGACATGTTTAGCGGCGGCGCCTTTAGCAACGCGACGGTGTTTGCGCTGGGCATCATGCCCTATATTAGCGCGTCGATCATCATGTCGCTGCTGACGGCCGTCGTTCCGGCGCTCGAGAAGCTGTCCAAGGAAGGCCAGGAGGGCCAGAAAAAGATTACCGAGTATACGCGCTACGGGACGATCGGCTTATGCATCGTCCAGGCGATCGGCATCTCGATGTATCTGCAGAGCATCGAGAGCCGCGGCCCCGCGATTGTCCCGAACCCCGGCCTGGGGTTCGTTCTCATGTGCGTCATATCCTTTACTACAGGCACCGCGTTCATCATGTGGCTGGGCGAGCAGATTAGCGAGCATGGCATCGGCAACGGCATTTCGCTGATCATTTTCGTCAGCATTGTCTCGCGTATGCCCGCAGCGTTGTTCAACCTACTCCGGATGGTCCGCCACGGCCAGCTCCAAATCTTCCAAGCGGGCATCTTGATAATCCTGTTGGTGGCCGTCGTGGCGGGTGCGATCCTGGTGACCACGGGACAGCGGCGCATCCCAGTCCAATATCCCCGGCAGGTCAAGGGCCGCCGGGTGTTTGGCGGACAGCGGAATTATTTGCCGTTGCGCGTGAATCAGGCAGGTGTTATCCCGATCATTTTCGCCAGTTCCCTGCTGATGCTGCCGGGATTTCTGGGCAAGGCCATTACCATTCCCGTGGTCCAGACATTCTTCGATGTGTGGTTCCGTTATAATGGGCCGTTTTACAATATCTTTTACGCCGGACTGATCGTCTTCTTCTCGTTCTTCTACACCGCCATCACCTTCAACCCGGTCGAAATGGCCGATAACATGAAAAAGTACGGCGGCGTGATTATGGGCGTTCGCCCGGGCAAGGCTACGGCGGATTACCTGAACCATGTCATGACGCGCATCACCTTGGTGGGGTCGCTGTTCTTGGCGGTCGTGGCGCTGATGCCGCAGGTTGTGTATAGGTTCCTGGCCGTGGGCGACTGGCGCATCGTCAGTTTCTTTGGTGGTACCAGCTTGCTCATACTGGTGGGCGTGGCCCTCGACACTGTCAGGCAGATCGAACAGCACCTGATCATGCGCCATTACGATGGGTTCATGAAGGGACGCAGGGTGCGCAGTAGAAGGGGATAGGATGTCCATGGGACTTCGAATTGTGATGTTAGGAGCGCCAGGCGCCGGCAAAGGAACCCAGGCCAAGCGTATTGCTAGCGGGCATGCGCTGCCGCACATCTCGACGGGCGACATTTTTCGCGCGCATTTGCGCAACGGTACCGACCTGGGCAAACAAGTGCAGGAATACCTCGATGCGGGCACGCTTGTGCCGGACGAGTTGACGTGCCGGATTATCGCGGAGCGCCTTGCCGAGCCCGATTGCGCCAACGGCTACATTCTCGATGGGTTTCCCCGGTCGGTGCCTCAGGCGCAAACCCTTGGGGAGGTGTTGAGTGAGCGCGGCGAAAAGCTGGATGTCGCCGTCAACATCGACATCGAGGACGCGGAGACCATCGAGCGGTTGACGGCACGGCGCTCATGTCCGAAGTGCGGCCGAATTTACAACCTCAAGTTCGACCCGCCCAAGCGCGCAGGCATTTGTGACAACGACGCGTGCGAGGGTGCGCAACTTATCCAGCGCAAGGACGACCAGGAAGAAACCATCCGCGAGCGGCTCAAGGTGTATCATGAAACCACAGAGCCCATCATCGCGTATTACGACCAGCAGGGCATTTTGACGAGTGTCAGAGGCACGGGAGCCACCCCTGCCGACGTCTTCGCGAGAATTGAAGAAACCTTAGCTGCGGCCAAATCGGACCAGGCCTCGTGATTGTCCTTCGCACCGAGCGGGAGATCGGCCTCTTACGGAATGCGAACCGTATCGTTGCGGATGTGTTGGTCGAGTTGGCCGACCGGGTCGCGCCGGGCATTAGCACCGGTGACCTGGATGCCGTGGCGGAGTGCATGATTCGCGAACGGGACGCCATTCCGGCCTTTTTGGGCTACCATGGCTACCCTAAAGCGACATGCATCTCGGTCGACGAGGTGATCGTGCACGGCATCCCGGGCAGGCGCCGCCTCAAGAAGGGCCAGATCGTCAGCATTGATGTCGGGGCGCTCTACAAGGGCTATTACGGCGATGCGGCGCTTTCGGTGCCCTGCGGCGAGGTGGACTGCGAGCGGCGCCGGCTGCTCGAGACGACCGACCGGGCGTTGGCCCGCGCCATTGCCGCGGCGCGGCCGGGAAATTACGTGGGCGACGTGTCCTGCGTGATTCAGAAGACGTGCGAGGCTGAAGGGTTCTCGGTGGTGCGGGCCTTCGTCGGGCATGGCATCGGCACGGCGTTGCACGAGGAACTGCAGATTCCAAATTTCGTAACGGGTAAGAAGGGTCCGAAACTGCGCGAGGGTATGGTGATGGCGCTTGAGCCCATGGCCAATATGGGCACCTACGAGGTGAGGGTGCTGGAAGATGGGTGGACTGCCGTCACGGCCGACGGGAAACCGAGCGCGCATTTCGAGCATAGTATCGTCGTGCGCAAGGATGGCGGCGAGATTCTATCGGCCACCCCGAGGCGCATCTGGGGCCAGGACACCAGCGATCAGTGACGGAATGCCGGCGGCCATGCAAAAAGATGAAGCAATAGAGATCGAAGGTGTCGTAGTTGAGCCGTTGCCAAACGCGATGTTTCGCGTGGCACTCAAAAACGGCCATACGGTTTTGGCGCACGTCTCTGGCAGGATGCGGATGAATTTCATCAGGATTCTTCCGGGCGACCAGGTGAAGCTGGAGATGTCGCCCTATGATTTGACACGAGGACGCATTACCTATAGGTATAAGTAGATCGATCGGAGATATGTGCAGCGCTCTTGAGCCAGGTGGCTGGCGCGATGTCCGCAAGAGCCGTGGTTACGGCCTTTCAAGCGGCAGTCAGTTTCTCAGTGGCGGCAACAAAGGAATGTAGGGATGAAGGTGCGTAGTTCCGTGAAGAAGATTTGCGAGAAGTGTAAAATAATCCGCCGCCATGGGCGTGTGCGCGTGATTTGCGAGAACCCCCGGCATAAGCAGCGTCAGGGCTGAAGCGGGAGTCCATGGAGTTGGCGGTTTTGACAAAACGAGGAGGTATGGGCGCATGGCACGTGTAGTGGGTGTAGACCTGCCGCGCGAGAAGCGCGTGGAAGTCGGCCTGCAAGCAATCTTTGGGCTCGGGCCGACCCGGTCCAAGGCGATCCTTGCCAAGACCGGCATCAACCCGGATATGCGCGTCCGCGACCTTACGGACGAAGAGGTCAGCAAGCTCAACGCCGTGGTTCAGAACGACTACAAGGTCGAAGGGGACCTGCGTCGTGAGGCGGCTGCCAATATCAAGCGGCTGATGGACATCAATTGCTATCGGGGCCTTCGACACAAGCGCGGGTTGCCGGTGCGGGGCCAGCGCACGCACACCAACGCCCGCACCCGGAAGGGCCCGAAGCGCGCCACGATCAGGAAAAAGGTTTGACCGAGATATCATAAGGTTGCGGTAGTACAGGAAAGTTCAGAGCGAATTGCCCCGTACCCTCCCGGTATGGGCGCAATCGGTGGAGGAAATGCTACGTGGCCAAGGAAACACGTAAAGGAAAAGGTAGGAAGCGGCGAGCGGCGTTGAGTGCAACGGCGGGCGTGGCGTACATTCAGGCAACTTTCAACAACACGATCGTTTCTATCGCTGACATGCAGGGCAATGTGATTACCTGGTCAAGTGCGGGGCAAGTCGGATTCTCCGGCTCCCGCAAGAGCACCGCCTTCGCAGCCCAGTTGGCTTCAGAACAGGCGGCGCAACGCGCACTCGATCTCGGTTTGAAAGAAGTCCGCGTGTACGTCAACGGGCCGGGGTCCGGACGCGAGTCAGCCATTCGCGCGCTCCAAGCCGCCGGGTTGGACGTTACCATGATTCGCGACGTGACCAGCATCCCGCATAACGGGTGCCGGCCTCCCAAGCGCCGCCGCGTATAGGGCGGCCTCGGGGCGTCGCGGCAACACGAATCCAACACTGCATACATGAATTAGACCGTAGTGTTTCAACCCTATTTTCGAAAGGCGGGAATAGATGATTGCGAAAGAGTTCGTGATACCAAAATGGGTAAAGATCGACGAGGGCGCCAATGACCGGTTTGCCCGCTTTGTGATCGAGCCATTCGAACGAGGTTACGGCACCACCATCGGCAATTCCCTGCGCCGGGTGTTATTGGCGTCGCTGGGCGGCTCGGCCGTGACCGCGCTACGCATTGAGAACATCCCGCACGAGTTTTCCGCTATTCCCGGCGTCACAGAGGACGTGGCGGATGTGGTGCTGAACTTCAAGAAATGCCAGATTCGGCTAAACCGTGATGAGCCGATCATTTTCTCGTTCAAGCACAAAGGCCAAGGCATCGTGACAGCGACCGATGTCTTCAAAGAAAAGGACATCGACGTTTTCAGCCCCGACCAGGTCATTTACGAGGCAACGGCGAAATCGGCCTTGGTCGAAATGGAGATCAAAGTCGATCATGGCCGTGGCTATGTGGCTGCTGAGAACTTCGAGCTCGAGCATGCGCCCCTGGGCACGGTTTATCTCGATGCCAATTTCTCGCCCGTGACCAAGGTTAACTTCCAGGTCGAGGACGCGCGCGTGGGTCAGCGTACCGATTACAACCGCCTGGTGATGGATGTGTGGACCAATGGCTCGATCACGCCCGATAAGGCTGTGGAAGAGGCCGCCGATCTACTCATCGAGCATCTCAAAATCTTCGTGCACCAAGACGCCGAAGAAGAGAAGGAAGCGGGCCCTGCGCCCGCGGAAGACCCCGAGTTGATCAAAACGCTCGCGAGGCCCGTCGAGGAACTCGAACTGAGCGCTCGCGCGGCTAACTGCTTGAAGGCAGAAAACATCCAGACCATAGGCCAACTTGTGGTCCGGAGTGAACAGGCCATGATGAAGTTGCACAATTTCGGTAAAAAATCGCTCGACGAGGTCAAATCCGTGCTGGGGCCCCTGGGGCTCGCGCTCGGCATGAAGGTTAATCTGCCCGCGGCCGATACCGATCGTGATGCAGCGCAAAAAGACGAATAACCGCACGGTACATACTGAAGCAGCGTAAACCATTCGGCCCAATACGGGTCGGTCGACGCAGTGAGGAAACACGGTCATGAGGCACCGCAAAGCAGGCAGGCGGTTGGGGCGTACGACCGCCCACCGGAAGGCGACGATGAAGAACCTTGCCTTGGCCTTATTCACGCATGATGCAATCGAGAGTACTGTGGCCAAGTGCAAAGAGTTGCGCAGGTTTGCCGAGCCGCTGGTCACTCTGGCGAAAAAGGATACCCTGGCCAATCGCCGCCGGGCCTTCGCGGCGCTGCGCGACGATGATGTTGTGCACAAGTTGTTCTCACAGATTGGACCGGCCTATGCCGACCGCCCCGGAGGCTACATGCGCATTTTGCGCTTGGGCCATCGCAATGGCGATGCCGCACTTATGGCCCGCATCGAGCTCGTCGATTTGGGCGAGTACAACGAAGAAAAGTAGCGACCCTCCTGTTCCAGCACAACCGAGCAGAGCCCTTCGGTCCGTTCCGTTTTCGTTCTTATTGACGTCGCAGGTGATCGGCGGCTGATATTTATCGGGAGGTCTATCATGGGGGAAATGGGCATTGCGCTGCAGCTTTATACGGTTCGGGAACCAGCGGCGGAAGACCTGCACACGACGCTGAAGCGGGCTCGCGAGATTGGATTCGAGTATGTCCAATAATGATACGGCGACCACCG
>CAYRLQ010000067.1:0-734 GCA_964425145.1 uncultured Nitrospiraceae bacterium | reverse complement strand
GCGGAGGAGATTCGCCGCGCGCTGGACGGCGCCGGCCTCAAGGCTATGGCGGCGCACATAAGCGTCGAGGAGTTCGAGAACGACTACGAGAGGTCCGTGCACGATTGGCGAACTGTGGGTGCGCTTGATGTGGCGCCGGGCGGTATGATGGCCGATTGTACCGGCGCGCTGGAAGCATGGCTGCGCGGCGCGGCGCGCTTGGACGCCTTGGGCGCCCGATTGCGGTCGGACGGCATGCGCCTTTCCTACCATAATCATGCCGCTGAGTTCGATGCCTTTCCCGAGGATGAACGGTGCAAGCTCGACATCCTGTATGAGGTCACGTCCGCGGACCACCTGTTTGCGGAACTGGACACGGCCTGGGTTCAAGTAGGCGGGGCCGACCCGGCGGAGTATATTCGCAAGTACGCCCACCGCTGTCCAGTGATCCACGTCAAAGACTTGGCCGCCGAGCACCGAGACGGGCGCCCGTGGTTCACGCCGCTCGGCCGGGGCGTGCTCGACTGGGAAGCGATCCTGCGCGCGTCCGAGGAATCTGGCGTCGAGTGGCTCGTGTACGAGCAGGACACCTATGACGGCGATCCTCTGGACAACGCCGCCATCAGCTACGACTTCCTGACGTTGCAACGCTGGATTCCGGTGTCGACCATCGTGTAAATCCAAACAGACACAAGGATTACATGGGGAGGGCGAGACTCCTGTCGAGCCGCACCCGCCCCGACGGCTCGACAGGC